>SYLX01000067.1 GCA_005808505.1 Bdellovibrionales bacterium
AAAGGGAGCAAATGTACACCCGCATTTGGCAGGCGACTTGTTTGTTAATGAAGTAGCAAGAGAACGGGTCGAAGTCCGTGCCGTGGCACTGCCCCCCCCAGGCTGCTTGAGCTGGACTTAAACCCAGACGCTTGAATGCTGGGAAGCGAAATAAAAATCAACCCAAAACATAGGGCATCTACTCGAATGTAGAGATCATTTCACGAACAGCGTCCTGGCGGTGTCCTGGCGCGCCCAAGACGAAGGCGGAATCAGGTGTTCGGTTTCAAAATGCTCCCTGAATTTCATGGCTTCGCGGAGATTTGAGCCCGGATTGACTCCAGCTTTTTCACGGTAGCTGACATCGCGCGGTGTATCTTCTGCTTCCAAATAGGGCTGATTAATTGCCTGCCAATCTTTTGCGAGCGTGCTTTCATTCAACCTTTGATGAATGCAACTGCTGACTTCATAGGGGGTTCCACATGCCTGAATCCAACTCAGATTCTAAAGTCGAAATGGTCATCACCTCACGTGAACGCGATTTGGGTGGATTCACTGTGCGAAGGATTCTCCCCTACGCCTCGCACCGGATGGTGGGACCTTTCATCTTTTTCGATCATATGGGTCCAGCGGAATTCCCGCCCGGTCACGGCATTGACGTGCGACCGCACCCTCACATCAACCTTGCGACCGTGACGTTTCTTTTCGAAGGACGCATTCATCATCGCGATAGTCTCGGCTCTGATCAGCCGATCGAACCGGGTGCGATCAACTGGATGACGGCCGGCCGAGGCATTGTGCATTCCGAACGAACGCCTGAACCCGAGCGCAGCCGCGGATCCAAGATGGAAGGCATCCAACTTTGGGTAGCGCTGCCGAAAGAGGCCGAAGAAGTTGAACCGAGCTTCAAACACCATCCAAAAGAAACGCTTCCGGAATTTGAGATCAACGGCGTGAAGTTAAAGCTTCTTCTCGGAAGCGCTTTCGGTCGCAAGAGCCCCGTCGCTCTCCACTCGGATCTTTTTTATGTCGAAGCACGCATGCCGAAAGGCTCGCGTCTTGAACTCGAAAGCGAAGGCCGCGACTGCGCGGTTTACGTCGCAAAAGGTCGCACGCACGTTGAAGAAAAAGAAGTCGGTGAATGTTCGATGGCGATCGGGCGCAACGGTGCAAGTCTTTCGATCAAAGCGGATGAGGATTCTCGCGTTATGCTTCTCGGTGGATCGCCCCTTGGTGAGCGGAAGATTTTTTGGAATTTCGTTTCAAGCTCGGCCGAGAGAATTGCGGAAGCAAAAGCCGAATGGAAAAAGGGTCCGCGCCCGGAGAGCGCGCGCTTTCAACCGATTCCAGGCGATGATCGCGAATTTATCCCGTTGCCCGAAGAACCTCCTCCGGTCAAAGGCACTATTATGTAGGTCGTTAGGCATGTCGTTCGCTCGGCATGCGATTGGATCGGTGACTTCGAAATCTAGGTCACCTTGTTCAACAAAACCTTGATCCGTTTTTTTTCTTCAAGTACCGTTTTATCTAATCCAGTTGGGGAGTAGCTAGCCGCGCTGAACTTGCGCGGATGAAGAATCGACACACTGAGCGATGAGGCTCCGGTTCTTCAGTTCTCCGGGCGGGTCCAAGACCCTCCGGAAAATCAGCGAGACTAACACGGCTAACAGTGGCCGTGGTGTGTCTCATCGCTCCCTCGATCGAGCCCTCCGCGTACCGCTGCGCCGAAAAGCAGACGAAGATCATCACGCGGAGGAATCATGCAAGCCGGTCTCGAATCCTTTCTCTTAGTTGCCGTCAGCGAAATGGGCGATAAAACGCAGCTCTTAGCGCTGGTTCTGGCTTCGCGCTTCCGCAAGCCCTGGGCCATCATGGCCGGAATCCTCGTCGCAACGATTCTCAATCATGCGCTGGCTTCTTGGATCGGCGTTCATCTGGCGCACTTTGTTCCCGCCGACATCATGAAGTGGGTTCTCGCCTTTACGTTCTTCACCTTTGCTGGATGGCTCCTCATCCCCGACTCGGAAGAAGATTTAAAAGAGCGCTCTCATCACGGCGCTTTTCTCACGACGCTTGTCACATTTTTCCTAGCCGAGATGGGAGACAAGACTCAAATCGCGACGCTCGCTCTAGGAGCCAAATTCAAATCCACTCTCTGGGTCACGATGGGAACGACGATGGGCATGCTAGTCGCCGACGGACTTGCCGTTTTCTTTGGTGATGAGCTGACGAAAAGAATTTCGTTGAAGTGGGTGCACCGAATCGCGTGCGCTTTGTTTGTCGCTTTCGGCATCGCGATCCTTCTCGGGTTCTAAAATACCGAGGAATCAAAATCCGTCGAAGGAACCAGTCTTTTTTAGATTTGCACCTTTCGCGGACGGCGAAGTCACCTTGCCAAATTCGGCCTTGATCACTGGAGCTTGAGTTTCCGGCGTGATGTCGCTTACCCCACCTTCAACCATCACCGTGAGATCACGCGTGAATGAAAGCAAAACATCCGCTTCGGCCGACATGCGACGTGTTGCTTCGGCGGCCGTAGCGGCGGCCGAAGCATTGGATTGCGAGGCGCGATCGAGATCGTTCATCGCGCGGCCAATCTGCTCGAGTCCTGTGGATTGCTCCAGGCTCGCTGATGAGATTTCGGTATTGAGCTGCGACACTTTACGGATGGAGCTCACGATCTCCGAGAACGTATGGCTGCTCTCTTCGACCTGTTTTTTTCCTTCATGAATTTTTGCGGCACTTCCCGAAATGAGAGCCGAGATATCATGAGCGGCCGTTCCGCTCTTCTGAGCGAGAGCACGAACCGCTTCGGCAACGACGGCGAACCCTTTTCCTTGCTCGCCAGCCCGCGCTGCTTCGACCGCAGCGTTCAGCGCGAGAAGATTCGTTTGAAACGCGATATCATCGATCACGCCGGTGATCTCTTCGATTTTCTTCGATGTCTCCGCGATTTCCGTCATCGAAACGTTGAGCTTTGCGATTCGGGACTCGCCCGCGTCCGCTGCTTCGTCACTCGCTTTTGCCAATCGAGCGGCTTCGTGTGCATTGGCCGCGTTGAGTTTCACGATGCTCGTCAACTCTTCAAGCGAGGCAACAGTCTCTTCAAGCGCCGAAGCCGTCGTTGTTGCGCCGGACGCCACTTGATCGCTCGATTCTGCAAGTGAATTGGATCCTTCGAAAATCCCATCACTGCTCTTAGCGAGCACTACGGCGAGATGTGAGAGTTTTTTCGATAAGCCGAATGCGACCCAAAGAAAAAGTCCGATCGCGCAACTCACTCCGATCATCAGAAATCCGATGATCTGCAGAGCGGCTTGCCTGGTTGTGGCCTGGGTTTCTCGAATCTTGCGAGTTGCATCGTTGCTGACGAGTTCCAGGAGTTTGACGGAAAGCGCATCGTACTTCGCGCGATTCGGTAAGTAGGTTTTGCTAAAGTACTCATTGGCTTCCGCCGTTTTTCCAGCGCGGAGGAGTTCGAGAACTTTATCCTCCGAGACGTTGAGTTCCTGCTCGTCAAACTCGCCCATTTCAGCAGCGAGCGTTTGAATTTCCGCACTCTCCACGATCCTTCCGAGTTCTTCGATGACCGCGACGTTTTTGTCGTCGGCGGACTTCTTACGCTTTAACTCCGAGTCCTGGGTCGGGTCTAGCATGTAGCTCTTGATCGCGTCCGACATCACGCCTACCTGAATTCGCGATTCGAACGCTAGCTCTTTTGCCCTGACGGCTTTCTCTAAACCACCGCCGTTGGTCCGCAAAAGAGTCCAGGTGAAGACGCTTGTCGCAGTTGCAACCGCGAAGAGCGGAATTGAAAGCAGTGCGAACTTTCGAATTAACGAAATTTTACGAACGCCGTTCACGCAGAACATCTCCCGTTCACCGGATTTTTCAAACCATCGGGATTTTGCGAACGGGACTTAATAAAAAGAGTTTAGTGACGGGACATCTCGCGAAATCGTTAAACCGAAAGCACGGAGGCTCGTAAGATCTTACTCTCGACGTTCGTCGGTTCAATGTTTCAAAACGCTCTCTGAACCAGGAATCAAAAGTCATCGGCAACAAGTTCTCCAGATGCGGGCGAAATCAGTGTCTCACGACGAAACGCCCGACTTTGCTAACCTCGCGAAAACCCCTGCGTAAGACTGGTCTCACGCCACAAACTTAGACGTTCCCAAACGCCTTAGGTATCCTTTTCTCAAAGGCCTATGTTCGTCGTTCTTTTTTGATTTGGTTTCCTCGGGGGATACCTCAATGCGCTGCTCTCTCTTTTCGCTCGCCGTGCTGTCGGTCGGACTTCTCTCTGCCTCCGCCGAAGCTCGACCGCTCTCCGAAGGCGCTCTCTTTGCACGCTGCTACGCTCAACTCACCGGAAAACCGGTTCCGCTCAACCACGCCGTTCATCAGCAAGTGAAGGCAGGGCAAATCAAGGCGATCGACGCTTGTAATGCCCTTCTCGACAAGGGCGCGTTGTCAGCCGGCGGAGCACTCGTAAAACAAAACGATCCGGAAGCTGAAGCCGTTCTCACGCAGCTTTATAACTTTCACCGCACTTGGTTCCCCGTCAGCAACCAAGAGCAGCTTCCCGACTACTCGGGCGAGTACGCCCTCCAAACCGAAGACGTCTTCGACATGACGGAGCCGGCGCTCGCACTCACGAAAGCAACTCTCGGTGGGCACCAGTACCGCGAAGTGATCACGAGCTTCCGCGGCGTTCGCGCCCTTCGCCGCGTGAACATGGGACTTCGTCAAGCTTACGGCTACAATGCGATGTCTCCCTCTCGCCGGCTGTACGCAAGCCCTGATTTAGGTCTCTACGATCAGAACCACTTTTGGTTCCGCGGCAACGGTGGATTCGCTGGAAACGGGTCGGGATCGGTTTCCGTTCAGTTGCCGATGATCCAGGTCGGTGACCTCGTAGGCATCGGCTTCAACAACATGCAAGGTGCTGCGCCCTCTTATACGCTGACGCCACTTGCGATCACGCAAGATGAGCCCCGCGTAGGCAAAGAGCCCGGTCTCATGGGGAATCTCGATCTCATGAATTCCCACGGAGGCGGGATCATGGGTTATCCGATTTATCTCCTCACTTACCTTGGCCACGGCAAAGGCGTGAAGATGGATGGAGCACTGAAAATGCCTCGCAAATGGTCGCAGCAAACCATGCAGACTTTCATGTGCACCAACTTCCCGGCCCTTCGCGAGTCGGATGTAGCGCAATTTGTGGTTCCAGGCTCACCGACGCCTTTTCGTGGTGCCCGTGCCTGCGTCACGTGCCACGGCACGCTCGATCAAATGGGAAGTGTCGCACGCAACTTCACGTGGGCTTCTTCCGATTTCACGCGCCCAACGGAGCAAGGAGCTGACAATCGCAAAGTCATGGCGCTGATCGGTAAGTTCAACGCTGATCTCGCTCCGCACGGATCGTGGTCTGACCGCACGGTTGAGAACTTCCACCGACAAACGCCCACAGGTCGCCTTTACTTCCGCGCGTTCTCCGGTGAACTCATCGATATCCCGGTCAATGGCTTGACTCAACTCGGTGAAGCGATGGCCTCGACGGATGACTTCTATCAATGTGCAGCTAAGCGCTATTTTGAATTCATGACTGGCGTTCAAGTTCCTCTCTTCGATCGCCGCGATCCTAAAAACAGCGACTTGCTCCGCAACATCTCGCAAGCCGCGATCAACGATCGCAAGTACGTCGAGACGATGGGGCTTGAGCTCAAGCAACACCAGTCGGTGGTGCGTTTGCTCAAGAGCATCATGGCAAGCCCCTATTACCGTGAATCGAACTATCGCCCGGAATAAGAAGGAAAACATGAGTCACGACCACGATCACAAGCTCAGTCGCAGGGGATTTCTCGGAACCAGCGCGATCATCGGCATGCAGACGACCGGAATGCTTCCGGTCGCGGCCCTCTTTGAAGCGATCACGATGGGTTTCGTACGCCAGGCCTACGCCGAAACGCTGAAGCTCGGCGATCCGCGCAACTATATCAACGTGATGATGATCGGTGCGCCCGCACGTTACACGTTCGATCACTGGGTGCGTCCCACTCCTGGGGAACCGTTTGCGACAAACCCTCTCGTAGCGACTCGGCTACGCGAAACAAACGGGATTTATACCGACACGGACTACATCACCTTCAATCATCGTGGCGTCGAGATTCCGCATATGTTCAGTCAATCCGTGAACACGAGCGCGGGTGCCACGCCCTTGACTCAACTTGCGGATAACATGCTCGTCATCCGCGGCTACGGCACGGGCGTCGATGGCCACCCTGCGAACGCGGCCGTTCAAGTTCGTCCCATCGGCGGAGCGCCGTCCATCTCGGGCCTCGTGGCGGATCACTCGAACGTTCCCTTTTCGGCCGTTCAGTACTCGAACCGCGGCGATTTCTCGACCTTCGTTTCAAACGTCGGAAAAGGAATTTCGCTCACCGACGACGGGAGACCTGCCCACGCACTCATGCAAGGTTTCTCGCAGCCGAGCGGGATGAACGCGCGCAACCTGAAAAACAAATACGCGGGTCTTCTCGATGGCTACCGCTCTCGTCTAGGTATGATGTCGAGCGGAAACGATAAAGCCTCGCGCATCCTCGCATCTAACGCAAACAACGCAACTGCGTTGATGCGTAAAGGGCTGGCCGCGCTCGATGGATTCTGGGATCCGGCGGTCAACCGCTACCGCAATATTATCTTCTCGGCGCTTCGCACGCTGAACCTGCCGGGTATCAGCGATCGCGCGATCATGAATCCGAATGGCAATTTCGATAAGTTCCGCACGTTCATTCATTTCTACGGTGATGGCGCGCCTACGACAGCTTCATTGGCAAACGATTTCGATGTTCGCAACTCGATTACGGATGCCGTCGTCAATGCATACGCTGAAGGCTTGGCGATGTCCGAATTCTTGATTCGCGAAAAACTCGGAAACGTCATGGAAATCCGCATGCACGATCTTGGAAACGTGCGCGGGAAACTCATGGTCAATGGAACCGCTCGTGAAGGGATGGGGAACTCGGCGCACGATATGCACGAAGTCGGTGCGGTATCGGCCGTTCTTTGGACGACGGGAATTTTCCGCGCTTACGCGGCCGGCATTCTTGAGCTTGCGCATCAGCTGAAGCAAGTCGCAGCACCGGGTGGCAGCAATCTTTGGAAGGAAACCGTCGTTCAACTCTCCAGCGATTTCGGTCGCTCCGCCCGGAGCGACGGCTCAGGTAGCGACCACGGTTTCGATCAGATGGTTACTTCCGTCATTTCGGGAGCGATCGATCAACCAATGGTAGTTGGTAACATCCGCTCTGATAAGCAAGCTTATAATAATCCAGGCTACGGCGGGACGCAGGGCTACCGTGCGCCGATCGACGGCTATAACGGTGGCGTCGCGCCAACTCCCGTGACGGCCGCTGCTACCGTGGCGGAAGTTCTTCGCGTCGAGCACAATCCGTATTCGAACTCCGCCCCCGCCCTCGTGAAAAATCAGAGCGGCCGAGTTGTCTACAGTGAATTCGGTAAAGGAAAGAACGTATGATCCAGCGGCTGAAGAAAATGCCTCGGCAAAAGCTTGCCAAGCTGTTCACGGCGTTAGCCGTTCTTGCGCTCTTGCCGCAAGCTTATCAAAACTGCTCGCCGACTGGATTCCAAGTCGCTGAGCTTCAATCGAAAGAGCAAATGACCGAAGTCGACCACCCGGTCGAAAAAGAGGTCTCGCCACCTGCGCAAGCCGTTCAACTCGGCCACAAACACTACGTATCCGCAATGCTGCGGGAAGTTTTCGCAAGTCCGCAGAGCAGCGCTGGTTACGTTGCCGCGCTCGATGCGCACATTCGCTACTGGATCGATAACAAAGGCAGTCAATTTGGTGCAGCCTGCAATCAGTACGATTCAAACGGCGTTGGCTTCTGCGATAACGCGGTTTCAAACGTCAACGGACCGCTTCGCCTCGATGACAACTTGGTTCGCGAATCCTTCCGCATTCGCGCTTGTGAAGAGATTCTCCATAACGACGAGTCTGTTACCGCTGCCCTCTCGAAAATTCAGCGCACCTCGGAGGCACCGGATACCTCTTCTCTCGAGCAGGCCACCGCGCTGTTTTACCGAGGCGAGCCACCTTCCGGGGATTTTGTGGAAACCCTCCGTGCCCTTGATGAAGACCTCGTCAAAGCAAATGAGTCGATGATGAACCGCTGGCGAATGATGTTCATCATGATCTGTGAATCGCCCGACTGGCAGATGATTTAAGCAATTTATAGAATAGGTACCGACGATCATGGCTGTACGTAAATCTCATCTGATCGGATTCAATTTAACGGTGCTCGCGGGGCTTTGCCTTGCGGCTTTCCAAAACTGTGGGGAGCTTCGGCCTTCCGACGGCGCCGTGTTCCTGCAATCTTTCACCGAAATTCGCGACAAGCAGGACGCGGCTTTCTTGAAAGAACTTGTGGGCACCGAAACCATGAAACTCTGGATTTCCGCACGCGAGTTGAAATACGAGTTGCCTTCAGTTGTTGCCGCCGAAACGAAATCCATCCACGAGCTGGGTACAAAGCTTTTAGCCTCAAGCGTAGGCAATGGCCCGCGGATCGTTAAGCCCTCACATCTACAAAACTCCGTTTACGAGTTTTCCGGAACTCGCTCATTAAAAAGCGAGCTGACCGATGACAGCTTCACTGAAGAAAAATACTCATTCGTAGCTTTGATAGAAGCTCCGATCTCGGGAAGAATCGTTTCGGTGAACGGAAACGGCTTCGCCGACAAAGAAATGGCGATCTCGATCAAAGATGGAAAAATACGCGCCGTTCGCGAGAGTTCCGCGAACAACATCGCCTGGAAAGAGAAAGCTCTCGAGCCTGGTGGCGGACCCGTCGTCGTTGCGGCAAGTTTCGGCAAAGCCGGAAATTCGGTGACCTTTCTGGTCAATGGACTCAAAGTTGAAGAGCTAAAGACAACCGGCACGGCCCTCGACAATGACTTCCTCTTCCGCCAAATGATCATTGGTGATCCGACGGCTGATGCGAACTTCCGCTTGGCTGAGCTGATGGTTTTCAAAAAAGAACTCTCGGCAGCCCAACTGAACACTCTTTCGCGCCATATAGCAAAAGGCTTCGGTTACGAAGGTGTCGTGTATGATCCGACCCTGGATGGTGGAACGAAACCGCCTGAGCCCGTCGATCCCGTTTTCCTTGAGCTAAAAGAGCTTGTGAAAAATAGCTGCGGTGAATGTCATTCGTCATATATCGTCAGCTCCGCCGCTGCGTGGGTCGATCAAGGAATCGTCATCAAAGGTGATGCCAATAACTCCAAGCTCTACGCACGACTCACGGGCTCCGACTCTACGGCTGGTTTGAACAAAAACATGCCTTTGACGGGTTCGGCGTTCACGCCTGAGCAGCTCACCGCGCTGAAAAATTACATCAACGCTCTTAAGTAGTTTCAGCTTTCCAAGAGATTCGATCTGTTAGCCTCCTTGAAAACAAGGAGGCTAATCGAAGCGGGGCTGAACCTTAGCAATTTGAAGATCACACCGCTCAAACGAACGAAGACCGATAATCGCGAACGTAATCACGAACCGAGCGCGGCTCGCGTTTGAGAAGCTCGCGCAAAGTCGGCGTTAGTCGCGCATTATACCCAGCCTTCAAAGCACCCAGGATCGCGAGCAAAAACTCGGCATAATCACGCGAAAGACCCGCTCCGACCAAGCCTTGCTTGAGAGTTTCGGGAGTAATCTCCTCGTAGATCACCTTTTTGCCTGACTCTTTCGAAATCGCGGCGGCGACCTCGTGGTGATCAATCGACTCGGGGCCTGAGAGATCAAGCGCTTGGTTTTTGATCGAATCATCGATCAGAACTTTTGCGATGACTTCCCCTACATCTCGCGAGTCGACGAAACTTGTTTTTGCGTCCCCGGCGGGCAACAAAATTTTGCTTTGAGTTTTGATTCCATGAATCCAAAACGTATGAAAGTTTTGAAGAAACCAATTAGGCCGCACGATCACGTAATCGAGGCCCGATTTTTCCAACTCGATCTCCGCGCGACGATAGGGCGAAGTTTCGACCGCATCGACACCCATTGCCGTCATTAACACGACTTTCTCTAAGTTTTGGGCCTTCGCTTCTCGTATCAGTGGTGCCAGAATCTCAAATTGATTCGCGTGCCCACCCGGCGCCATGAGAAACACTCGCGCAGCGCCGGCGAAGGCTTCCTTCAGGCCTTGGCCTGTTGTCACGTCAACGTGCACGGTTTCTACTCCATCTTTGATTCCCGCACGGCTTGCCTGGCTAGAGGTTGTCCGAACGGGATAGCCCGCCGCTTTCAAAACGCTGATCACTTCCGAGCTGATCTGACCCGAACCGCCGATGACGAGAATTGTTTTTTTCATTTCGAGACTCCTGGTAATGGCCTTTTATTCGGGCCCGTTGTTTGGATGTCTCTATTTATCGCCCAAATTCGCTCTGTTGATTAGATGGCATAATTGCAATACAGTGTTGCATGAGGGGAACAATCGTGGAGATCGAGTCAGCGAGGGTATTCGTAAAAGTTGTGGAATTAGGGAGTTTCTCGCGCGCCGCGGAAGCTTTACAACTCCCGAAATCTACCATCAGTCGCATGGTCAGCCGCCTTGAGAGCAATGCCGGAGCAAAGCTTCTGGTGCGAACGACCCGCAGTCTCAAACTCACCGAAATCGGCCGTACGTTTTATGAAAAGTGTCTGTCGCCGATCCGTCAGCTCGAAGAGGCTCGGCGAAACCTCCAGGATTCAGACGGAGTCCTCGCGGGAACCGTGCGTCTCACGGCCCCGGAAGATCTCGGTAATCATGTCGTCTCGAGGCTGTTGGGCGAACTTATTCACAAACATCCTCGGCTTCATTTCGATTTTCATTATTCGGATGATGTCGTCGATCTCGTGCAAGGAGGCTTCGATTTAGCCGTACGCCTCGGTAAGCTCAGCACCGCGAGTTTTAAGTTTAAAAGACTCGGTGAGATCACTTTGATCCCCGTCGCTTCACCTGAATACCTTCAGAAAAAAGCGAAGATCCGCAGCCCTCACGATCTCGAGCAACACGAGGCCTTGATCTATCAACATTCCGGTCTTACGAAATGGCAACTTCGATCGCGAAAAGAATCCATGACCATAGCGCTCCGTGCGCGAGTCAGCGGAAATCAAATGGTCAGTCTCTTAAGTCTCGCCGAAGCTGGAGCCGGACTCGCGATCCTTCCCCACTATCTGTGCTCAGAGAAGATTCAGAACGGAACTCTAGTTCGGATTCTCCCTGACTGGCGCGGTCCGGTTTATCCTGTCTCGCTTGTATCACCAGTCGGGCTGAGTTCATCCCTACGAGTCAAAACCGTGAGCGACTACTTACTCTCAGAAATTCAAACCGTGCTTGCGGGAAAATCGAAGTGACACCGACCCGACGAATCTTGGCCTTGGCAAAATCATCCGTTGCGTACGGTTTGATTGGCGTAGGTGCAGGTCTTCTCTCAGCAGCGTTTCTTGTGGCGTTAGATTTCGTAACGTCTTTTCGCGAAGGACATCCTTCATTGATTTGGTTTTTGCCCGTGGGAGGCTTGGCCATCGGCTGGGTCTATCAAAATCATGCTCTGGGATCCGATCGGGGTACTAATTTTATCCTCGATGAGATTCACGAGCCGAAATCTAGCATTCCTTTCCGCATGATTCCGCTCGTCCTTCTAGGAACTCTTGTAACTCACTTATTCGGCGGCTCTGCAGGCCGCGAGGGTACCGCCGTCCAAATGGGCGGAGCCCTCAGCGAGCGAATCTGTAAGGGAGCGGGATCACCGCTGGTCGACCGCAAACTTGCGCTGATGGCCGGAATGAGTGCGGGTTTCGCATCCGTATTCGGAACCCCCATCGCCGGCAGCCTCTTCGGCCTTGAAGTCTTAGTGATAGGAGGCTGGCGGAAATTTCAATTCGGTCATTTAGCCGCTTGCACGTTGGCGGCCTTTGTTGGTCATTGGACCGTTCTTGCGCTCGGTGTTCATCACACTTCCTACCATCGACCACTTGCGCTGGCTCTCACGATTCACTCCGTCATTTTTACCCTCACCGCTGGCTTTCTATTTGGTTTGCTTGCACGCCTTTTCGCGATGATCTCGCACGCTTATGCATCGATCGCCGCAAAACTTTTCCCTTCGCTTCCGATTCGCGCTTTGGTCGGAGGAGCTTTAGTTTCATCGTTAATCCTGATGTTTCAACTTGATCGCGCTGTCGGCTTGGGTCTCTCGGTCATTAAAGAAGCTTTGGTGCAACCGGTTGCTCTCACCGATTTTGCGACCAAATTCGGTCTCACGATCCTAACGCTTGGCTCTGGTTTTAAAGGCGGCGAAGTGACTCCCCTCTTCTACATCGGCGCCACGTTTGGTAATGCATTGTCGGAGATCATCGAACTCCCGGTCTCAACCTTAGCTGCCCTCGGCTTTGTCTCGGTTTTCGCAGGTGCTGCAAACGTGCCGCTAGCTTCCACCCTGATGGCCGTCGAGATTTTCGGCTCTCACATCTTTCCGCTTGCAACTTTATCTTGTTTAGCGAGCACGTTTGCCTCAGGCCACCGTGGTATTTATTCTTCGCAAAAACTCATCGCCATGAAGTCCTTCGAATCCGTTTTGCATTCAGTCTACTCGCGCCTACGAAGGCGTTGACGAGTCGTCTCTTAAGAACTTGTTGAGGAATCGAAACTACCTTGCGTTGCGAATGCAGCCGTATTCTTTCACGCGTCTGACTCGCCCGGCAGCGGCGGTCACATTTGCTCATCTATTTCGGAGGCGTAACATGGCGCGAATCACTACCGCAGGGCATTCCCTACACGCGATACTTAACGATTGGCCAATCGGACTCTTCACGACGAGTCTCTTCTTTGATTGCTTGGGTACGATGGCACGCAAGCGAAACCTCGAAGAGACGGGATTTTATACGTTGGCTGCAGGTTACGTCACCGGTGTCGGAGCCGCTTTAACAGGAATCGCCGAATATCGGGCCGTTCAACGTGAGGGCGATGTCAAACGACTTGCTGATCGTCACGCCGTCGTGAACGTTGCGGTCATGACACTGAACACGATTGCCCTGGTCTCGCGAATCCGAAATCAAAAGCGAGTCACAAAATCATCTTTGGCTCTTTCGGTTGCGGCAAATGCACTCACCGTTCTGTCGGCTTGGTACGGAGACGAAATGGTATATGGCCACCAAGTCCGTGTCGGTGATCGTCATATCAAAGTCGATGATCGTGACTGGCGGCTACCGGGGGATGAGAAAATCACTTCGGCTCTTCGCGCCGGTACGCAACCAAGCGCGATGTTTGACCACGTGACGTGAATCAGTTCTGGGTCAAAAGAAAACACTCGTGCGATGTTGCCGAAAAACCAAGTTCATCGCAACACAATCACTTTTATTTACTCTAGATCCAAAGCAGCGGAATGAGGGCATAAACAAGAGTTTACGACTGCATCAACGTTGTTTTCAAGATCACCTATTCTTGCGCTGGGGCCATTGTGCGATCGGTTGGAATTCGTTATCCAGCTTGTACCAACAACCATCTTTCCAAAGGAGGAAAGACTATGCGTATTCTCATGACACTTGCAGCGGCGGTTGCTGCTTTCACCATGACTCACGTTTCTCCCGCATCGGCGAACGAAGCCGGCGTTGAGACAATGGCGCGCAAGCCATCGAAAAAACAAGTTGAGCTCGCGAAAGATCTTCCGGGCACACTCATCCTTCGCGTCAACAACGTGACGGGCCAAGTGGAAGCCGCGCACGTCAAAGAACGCCTCGGCAAACAACGTCTCGCTAGCCTCGCGGTTGATGAATCGCTTTTCGTTCCCGTTGATCCTTCAAACATGGTCGAGCAGAACGCAGCGGGCGAAGTTGATACTCGTGCGATTGGTTGGATCTTCTCGTTCCTCAACGGTCTTTGGAATTATCCGTACTATTCGTACAGCAACTACGATTACTACTATAGCAACTACTACAGCTATCCTTCGTCGGGCTGGAACTACCACTATTACAACTGGCCTTACTACTACTGAGGCACTTTGGACTCAACTGAGGTGGAGTGACTTCACTTCACAGAAACGGGACCTCATGGTCCCGTTTTTTTTGCTCAATGAATCTGTGGAAGAATTCCCCCGCCTAGTCGCGGCGCTTTCACAAGGTCTGTGATCGCCTTGAATAAAGCTTGTTGGTTGATCGGTTTTGTCAGGTATTCGTTGAATCCGGACCGCAAGCTTTGCTCCCGCTCCGATTGCATCGCGTGAGCCGTCAAAGCGACGATCGGAGTTTCATAACCACGTTCTCGCAGAGTTTGCGTAGCTTCCGTGCCGTCCATATCGGGCATCTGCAAATCCATCAGGACGATATCCCAATGGCCGTTCAGTGCTTTTTCCACGGCTTCCTTGCCATTGGTTGCAAGTTCCACCTTCGCTCCGCGATTCATCAAGATTCGACGCACGAGTCGCTGTAAATCGGGTGAATCTTCCGCGACGAGGATCATCATGCCGTCGAGCTCTTTGCGATCGACATGGCGTAACGTCTCGTTTCCACGGAGAGGCGGAATTGTCCCGTTAAGGTCGGTTGCGGTTCGCTCTTCGCGGCGATCGATCATAAGAACAAACTGAAACACGCTTCCGACACCAGGTCGGCTCTCAACCAATGACACCGTTCCACCCAAGGCTTCCGCTAGCCTACGAGAGAGAACCAATCCGAGACCCGTGCCGCCAAACCGACGCGATGTAGAGGCATCGGCCTGCGAGAACTCTTGAAAAAGCTTGGGTTGAGACGCCTCATCGATTCCGATACCGGTATCCCGCACAGAAAGAATCAGCTGATCGCGTAAATCTGGATCGCTGGAATTTATTTCTTCGATCTCTAATGTAATGCTCCCTTCCTTCGTGAACTTGATCGCGTTCCCGACAAGATTAAGCAAAATCTGTTTGATACGCGTCGGATCCGAAGTGACACGCTCTGGCAGAGAACTCTTGCTCACCACGATGTATTTCAGACCCTTTCGCTTGGCCATTTGACTAAATGTCTTGTTCAGATCACTCAGAAAAGATGGCAAATCAAATTCGATTCTTTCGACTTCTAAGCGTCCGGCTTCGACTTTCGAAAGATCGAGGATGTCGTTGATGAGCTCCGAGAGCAACTGGCTGTTCCGCTGAATCGCGGTGGCGAACTCGATGCGATCTTTTTCCTGCAGTCTCGATTCGAGAAGGAGTTCGGAAAAACCCGCGATCGCTCCAAGCGGAGTTCTAATTTCGTGGCTCATGTTTGCGAGAAACTGAGTTTTCATCCGGTTTGCGGCATCGGATTCTTCTTTCGCTTTCAGGAGCTCGTCTTCCGCTCGCTTGCGCGCGGAGATATCTCGAGTGACCTTGACCCAGCCCACAAGTTCGCCGTCTTCGTCGCGAAGAGCCGTGAGGACGACGTTCGCCCAAAAAAGCGAGCCATCCTTTCGTTGACGCCAGCCCTCACCTTCGTATCGGCCATGTTCCGCTGCCCAACGCAACTCCCACTCGGGTCGGCCGTTATCCACGTCCTCTGGAGCAAAGAGTGTGCGAAACGGAAGCCCGATCAACTCTTCCGCCGTATAACCTTTGATGTGCTGGCAACCTTTGTTCCAGGTCGCGACGTGCCCACTTCTTGTCACCCGAAAGATCGCATACTCCTCAATCTGTTCGATCGAATTGCGGTATCCAAGTTCACTTGCGCGCAGCTCACGTTCTTTTTCTTTGCGATCCGTAAGGTCCCGCGTGATTTTCGTAAAGCCCGTAATCGCGCCGCCTGCGTCGTGTAGAGCCGTAAGCACAATTCCCGCCCAGAAACGGCTTCCGTCTTTTCGCTGACGCCAGGCCTCCGATGTGTACTTACCTTTTTCTGCCGCAATTTTCAGTTCAGCCTCGGGCTTCCCGGCGGCTCGATCTTCAGGAGTAAAGAGCATCTCAAACTTTTGACCGATGAACTCCTGAGCCGCGTAGCCTTTGATCGCTTCAACGCCCTTATTCCAGCTCGTTAAAGTTCCATCAGGGCTGATGGTGAAGACTGCGTAGTCTTCGACTTCGACGATCGGAACTCCAGTGGGTTCACGATTGAAAGCGTCGCTTACGTGCTTTTGTTCATTCCGAAAATCTGTGGGAGTTTCACCTATGCTCGGTCTCATCGCTTCCTCGTTTGGCGGGCTGTTGGAGGTAACCGCCCGTCCGCCATGCTAGTGCGGACGTTGAACCGAGACGATGGAGTTTGGTCACGTCTTGATGGATTTTCGTTCATCGATCAAAGACGTTATTTTTTGCCACGACCTTGCGCGGGCTTTTCCCAAATCAACGCAGTTTTTAAAATCGACGAGGTTTGTTTATATTACGAATTCGTAACATAGCCGAGTAACCGTTTAACCACCTGTCTAAACTGGCGAAAAGATTAATGTCTTTTACTTCTTCAATCTTTCGCCGGTAAGTGTGCCGGCCCACAGAGGGCTTTGTTTCATGAAAAACGGAATGAAATTCAGTACCACGATTTACCTCTCCGCAGGGGCGTCTGCCCTCTTGGTTCTACTTACGAGTGCGGTGATTTACTTCAACGTCCAAGGAATGATGAAGACACAAAAATGGGTCAGCCACACTGACGCCGTCATCGGTCAGTTCAACCGCGTGGTGAGTTTGATGGTTGATATGGAAACAGGTGAGCGCGGCTTTTTGATGTCGGGCGAGAAGAAATTCTTAGAGCCCTACAACGCGGCCGTCGCAGGATTTGATGATTACGTAAAAGAGCTTCAGAAGACAGTCTCTGACAACCCAACTCAAGTGGCTCGTCTCGCCAAAGTGATGGAGCTCAAGAAGAGCTGGCTTGAGCAAAGCTCGGTTGAAGAGATGAAGGCTCGTGAAGCGTACGACGCCGGAAGAATGAACCGAGCAGATTTTGAGGCGCTGCTGAAAGTCGGCAAAGGTAAACAGTTCATGGATCAAATCCGCTCCGAGATCAATGCTGCGATCAAAATGGAAGAAGACTTAAATCTCGTTCGGAGAGACGAAAACGAAAACTCGGGTCAAGCAACGACGGCTTGAGTTCTCTTCGGTATGGGCGGAGCCATGCTGTTAGGCGGAACGCTTCTTTTCTGGTCGATTCGCCGTACATCGACAAAACTCACGTCGATTGCATCCAGAATTGGAGACTCTTCAAGCCAAACTGCGGCGACTAGCTCCCAACTTTCGGCGGCCAGTCAGCAACTCTCCTCGTCCTCTACGGAAGCCGCTTCTTCGCTTGAGGAAACTGTTGCATCCCTCGAAGAACTCTCGAGCATGGTGAAACTAAATGCCGAAAACGCTCGCGAAGCCGCTAACCTTTCGCAAACAAGCCGCGAATCGGCGCAAGCCGGCGAAGCCGAAATCAAGGCCCTGATCACGGCCATGGGCGAGATCGCGCAGAGTTCGCGCAAAATCGAAGAGATCATCAACGTCATCGACGATATCGCTTTTCAAACCAATCTTCTTGCCTTGAACGCGGCCGTTGAAGCGGCTCGCGCCGGCGAACAAGGAAAAGGCTTTGCGGTCGTTGCCGAAGCCGTTCGTACCCTCGCGCAGAGAAGTGCCGACTCCGCAAAAGACATCACATCACTTATCAAAGAGAGCGTTTCTAAAATCGATCACGGCTCAAAAGCAGCGGATCAAAGCGGCGAGGTCCTCAAGAGCATCGTTGCATCCGTAAAGAAAGTGGCGGATTTGAATCACGAGATCGCGTCCGCAAGCCAAGAGCAATCAGCAGGCATCGGGCAGATTTCAAATGCGATGAATCAGCTCGATCAAGCAACGCAGACAAACGCGGCCGCGGCGGAAGAAGTCTCTGCGTCTTCGCAAGAGATGTCGAACCAGGGCGAAATGCTTCAAAGCCTCGTTGGGGATCTTACGGTCATTATCAAAGGTGAATCGGATGCAAACCAAACGCTTCGATCTTCAGGAGAGCCGCTCCAGCGCACGAACTCCTATTCGGCGAAAATCATTCCGCTTCCATCTAAAACTCGCGCGGCAACTTCAGGGAATGAAGACATGAAGCAAGGAAGAGTCGGGACAACGAACGGATTTTGATCGTGGATCCTAAAGGCGGCCGAAAGGCCGCCTTTTAAATTAGAAGCTTCGTTCAACAACGAGCGTTTCACCGCGGATCTTCGTCTCGACGATGACCCGCGTTTTGCCCGAGATATTTCCCGTTTCGCAGCTAAGCGAAATGTTCGAATCACCATCGACCAGACGTCCCTGCAGCGCTGGGCAAACCATTTGACCCTTGTCGTTGACGATCTGCAGATTGTAATCGAGGTCCGTCTGCTCGCCTTTCGGATCCGCAAGCGCTACGAAGGTTTCAACTCTTGAAAATCTTGTAGTCCCCACCTTCTCGGTCTGAAGCAGAACTGAAGAGTAGACCTTAGGAACTTCTTGATAAGGATAGTTAAAGAATGCGGGATCAACTTCCGGCGTGATCGTGCCCGTCCCTTTTTTCGAAGCTCCGTCGACGGCTTGCTGGAAGCTTCCGCAGTTCTGAAACGAGACCATCAAAACCGTGAGCGCAGCGCAGAGCAAGATTGGCATCTTCAAACGGGATTTCATCTTGGCTCCTTCTTACTTCGTCGGATCTTTGAGATAAACCGCAATCTTATTCAGATCAGCGTCGCTCAATAAACCTTTGAGAGATCTCATCTCGTTATTTGGATCGGGATCGTTGATCTTGGCTTTGATCAATGCCGCCGAGCGGCCCTGCTTCGATCTAGGATCCGTATGGCAGGTGGAGCAATACGAGACCCAGAGCTTCTTCCCTTCGATCGCGAGTTTATCGAGCTCCTGCGCCGTTGGCGGAGGAGTTGCCTCAGGAACACCGTATGTCGCTACGAACGGGACAACGCGAACAGGTCCGTAGAAGAGTGTCTTCTTGTTTGCGCCTTTTATGACCGTGAACACGATGCGAGTTTCAGCTTCCGATACGCACTTCAAATGAAACACGGAACCAATGTGCGGATCGCGCATGACCTGACACTTCCCACTTTCAACATCGAGAACCTGGGCCGTGATGGAGTCGGCTGAGTCTACGGCAGGACCCGAAAGTCGGAAAGGAATGAGCATGCCCACTTTGAAGCTCGTGGCATCAAAGAGCGCCGTCGCGACGACGTCGACAGCCCCCTGCGCGCGCGCTTCAGTGGCGAACCCGGCAAGAGCCAGAATGAGTAAAGCCAATGCGCCACGCTTCATGATTACAGCTCCTGCCAGTGGGAGGAAACGCAAACCGTGTAAATCGGCAATTGCCAATTCGCTGCGGTCTTGAGAGCTGGATCCATCATGAGCTGCAGCGAGCCGATCAGTTGGTTATCGGGAGCAGGCTTGCCACGATAGAAGAGATTAAAGAGGCGCTGCATGTTTTCTACAGATGCAGTTGGCACCGCTTCGCTTGGCGAAATGCGTTTGAGCGCAAAACCCAACGTCCCTGCGTTTTGCACGAGATCGGTACAGGTCTTCATCAGGTTTGCTTGACGAGTGACCGTCGGCTTCGGATTGACGTCCGCACCGAGAGCCGTTGGACTCGGATCAAACGCACAAGCGGCCGTGCTGATACCATTGGAGTTGGTGATTTCACCTCTAGCGTTTTCGATGCGGTACATCTCGTACATCGAACACGGCCCGCCGTAATCCACTCGATTCAAATAAGTTCGTACGCTGTCGACCGTATCTGTCGTCGGACCAAAAATATCGCGAAAGAGTTCGACGACGTAGGTCCGATCCGCGAGAACCGGCTCATATTGCACTTGCACGATCGCCTTTTCTGGCGAGATGTCAGGATGATCATCCACAGTGGTTTCAGCTTGGTTATAAGTATCGTCGACCCCTTTGCTCGCCATCTCCATTTGCGGCGTGGGTCCGCAGTTTTGGAAGATCACGAGAATCGAGCCAAGAATTCCGAACGAAACTCCAACGGAAATTTTTTTCGCCTTCTGCATTTTTGCACCGGCCTCACGTTGTTCTTCGCGATTAGACATTCTTCGCCTCCGCTTTCGCGGGCAAGCCCGTCACAGGGTTAATGAGACTGCGTCCACTCGTCACCAAACCTTGCGGCAATACTCCGAGGATACCGGCGATCGTGAGAGCGACGTCGTTGACCTGAATCGGCCGGTTGAAACCGCCGAGCTCAAACTTTTCGGAGACGCCCCAAGAACCTGGATATCCCGCGATTCCGGAATCGCGTTTGATGTTGCCGATGACCGAGCAACCCTTCACCGCGCCCGAGATGATCGTTGAGTTACTTCCGTTCACGCCGTGGTCGGATCCTGAACCGTCCGCTCGTGGGCTGCGATTAAATTCGGAAGCCACGTGGATCACGGACCGCTCGAATCGGCCCGTGCGGCGAAGTGCCGAAGATAGCTCAGCAATGCATCCAGCAATGGCGCGGTAGAAAGCCGTCGTGAACACAGTGCTCGTGATTCGACCTACGTTGTGTTGATCCGACGGCATCGCGTATGCGCTGCCGTTTACTTTGAGGTTCGAGAGTCCGACCGCATCGATCGTGATCGTCGAGGTGATGTCGTTGAGAATGAGCGCCTCGGCCACCGCGAACTGCTCGGCGAGATTTGCGAACATCGGGCCGGCCGCGGTCGCGCCAGCTAGGCCATCCCGAACATCGGCATCACTTGAGTGCACATCCGGAACGATCCTGAAGTGCGCGCTTCCATCGGCTTTGATCGCCTGAGGAAAAAGAACTTTGATTTCGTCGACCGATAAAGCTGACGCCACGATCGCTTTGTAACGGTTTACGATGTCGTTCCAACCATCGCTTAAGCCGTAAACTTTGTCGTCGATCATCGTGTTCGCGTTGTCGTAAGCATTCTTCAAAGCGGTGCGCGCGTAACCGTTTTGTGATGCGTAATCGTCAAACCGTGAAAGGGCTTGGGCTTTCAAAGTTTTCCATTCCGCCGACTGAAACTTCGCGGCAGCCGAGAACGGTTTGAAAGGCGTGAGAATGGTTTGGAGCGGATTCGCACCGCCTGGGAAACGAACGGCAGCCAGAGCTTTTGCGGATTTGAAGGCATTGCCAGCTTCCCCCGCGATGATTCCGGCCATCGGTTTCGTCGAAGCATCTGCCGTGAGTCCCGAGAGACTCAAGCCGTTGATGATCGGTGACACTTGACGAGCGCGCGAAAGACCATGGCTATTGATCTCAGCGTCGACTCCGCGAATGAACGCCGTGTTTTCAAGGAGATCACTGAGTTTGTGGCCGCCGACATTCATCGTCCAGATTGGCGGAAGATGAACCGCCTTGCCTCCCACCACGATTCTGCGAGTTTCGTGCGTAGAAACGGCTTTTCCGCTGGAAACGTTGATCCAGTTTCCGAAGCCGCCGGCGAGAAACGCCGCCGAGTCACCTGTTGGGTTGAGCGGCAAATCGAAATACCATCTCGGTGGTCCACCAAACAAACTCACATGGACGTAGATGGGCTCCGCGTCCATGGCTCCTGCGGCCATTGCAGAAGGAAGCGACATCGAAAGCGCTTTGCCGAATAATTCATTCACTGCGAAGTCGAAGAGCGAAGTCCCAACTCCCAAAGCGGCAAAGCTCTTTGCGGCAGCGCCAAGGAATCTTCTGCGGGCGATGCGATTGGAACTCATTTTGCCTCCTTATAGAGTTGGCTCTTGTAGTCGCTACTTTTGAAGGCCTCTGATTTGAAAATCTCCGAAAAGAGCGTGCGAACGCTCTGCGAAGTCTTCAACACGTTTGCGAGTTCAACGATCTTATTCTGGTGAACCTTATCGAGTTCAAACGTGGTGCTTGCGGGATCGAGGGGACGAAGGGGAACGTCAATTCCCGTAAAGAACTTGTAGTAACGCTTAGCTGCGCAAGTGTAGAAATCCTTACCCGAGGCGATCTTGTTCGCAGCGTCCGCGATATTCGTTACGTTGTGTTCGATGAGCGCTCCGGTCAGAAGTTCGCGGTAGCGGAGCTGTCCGGTCGGTGCTTGCAAATTGAACTGAGTTGACCCCGCTTTGGTCCCCACAGAAATCATCGAGACAACCGGCATACCTTCGCGGTTTTGAGCGCTCACGTCTCTCGACGAGGAAAGTTGAATAATGTTTTTGTAAGTCATCGCCAGCGGATCGAGGCTCGAATGACAGCGCATGCAACTCGCATCGTTGCGGAAGGCGTATTGGGAACCGCGGATGACGTCTCCCTCAACATCTTGAGTCTCGAGAGTCGGCATTTCGTGGCACATGAGATCTTGATAGATTCGCGACGTGAGTCTGCGATTGATCTCGCCTTCACCTTCGGGGAAGCGGTTGATAGGAACGTTGAGGTTACTCATGATGAAACCTTGCGAACCTAAAATTCCGCCGCCGTGATGCTTACGAAGATCCACATTCGTCGTCGCGGCTACCGTCGCGGTTCTTAACTCCGCGTTCCCGATTCCCGGCAAAAGCATCGAAGGAACCCGCAAAGGGGTCGTCGCTGCCACGCCCACGAGCGTCCCGGTTTCGACGATTTCGCTATCGTCCACGGCCAACCCTACGGGCGGCTGCGCGTACGATAGGCTCATGACAGACGGAAACTCCGTCATTCGTGCAAAACGCTGAGCTTCAAAGTTGTTCAAATTCGACGTGGCCGGACGTTCGCGCAACCCTTTGAGGCCCGAGTTGAGTTTCAAAACCGAATCAACCCGTGTCCCCGAAAGGAGAGCCGCTCGTGTGAAAAAGAGAGCGGGCTCTTCCATATCCTTCACGATCGCGGTGGAAAGTTGGGCGGCACCAGAACCCGAACCCGCGAATCGACGCGACTGGAAGAAGCTGCGGTGAAGATCGTGCATCGTACGAACGATCTCGACGGCTTCAGTGTCGGCCGGATTCTTCACGCGTCCCGTGGAAGCTTCAAAGAGGCCGCGATCGAACAAACTCAAACAGGCTTGTTCAGCGCCTAGCGTTCCGGCTTTCACTCTTACCAAAAGCGGATCTGCTTCCATCGGTGGCTTTCGCACCAATCGGATGTAGCAGCGCTGATAGAGCTCTGGTCCGCTCAGGACTCGGCTTTCAGCGCCCGCGACAGATACCGTGAATGTAGATGTTAATACAACTGAGCCCGCGGTCAGGCCCAACCCCAAAACTGACCGCTTAAGCAGGTCTCGCATCGGTCAACGTCCTTTCAAAGGGAAAGTCGCTCCGTGATCTTGTGTACTTAGTTAGTATCGGCGAAAAACTGTCGAAATCCAGACCGTTCCCCGGAACATTTTAACGAGCGCACGTAGCCTGCACGCCTGTCAAAACGTTGGGCGGCGGTGATCAATAGGATTGGTTTGAACCAGATTTTACATTTTGTTTACGTCTCAAACCGAAACGTGCTTGCTGGTCTATGCTAGCGCAAACCCACTCGGACCAGTGAGTTTGCGCTAAAGACTCCTAGCTCAGAAGTAGGCTTGAATACCGAGGCGACCCTGGATTCCGGAGACCGTGGTTTTCGCATTTTCGTAGGAGATGTTCTTCATGACGTAGCTCAAATTCGCGATGCCCGCGAGATTGGTGCTGAGACCAAACCACTTGATGAAAATTCCGGGTTCGATACGGTAAGACATCGCACCTTTTGACTGGGCCGAGCTGTCCTCGTCTCCGACGGTTGCGATGAGTCGCGCGCCGAACACGGTCGAATTTTCGACCGTGTTTGGTTTGAAGTTGAAGTCAAACAGACCACCTGCCTCGATCGAGCGAACGTCGACGTTTTGGGCTTTATCAAAGGCGTACTTGAAGAGCAGACCGTACTCGATCGTTCCCTTGTTCCATCCGTACACGATGTCAGCGTCAAAGATGTCGTTTTTTACGGCCTCGCCGGCTCCATCAACTTTTGTTTGCAACATACTGAGGCCCGCGTTCATGCCGATGAACCGATCGCGAGAAACTTCGCCGATCTCGTCGTCTTTCTGAAGCCCGGAGTCCTTCGCAATCACCCGTCCGACTTGGCCAACTTCGAGCGGCGTGCTTTTTTTGGAGAATACGACGACAGCCGTGTTCTTCTTCACGCGAATGACTTTGATGACCGTCCCGTTATCGCCTTGAGCGAACGACGCTGATGCGACAAGGGTCAGTAACGTTCCAGAGAAAATTCCGGAGAAAATGCCTTTCAACGATGATCTCATGCTGAGTCCTCTAAGATGCTGATTCGATGATGAAGGTTCTATTTATGATAAGCGTGAGCGAACCGGGCCCGAAACTCAAGCCCGGTTTCTCATTGTCATCACGATGGTTTCTTATTGGCAGTTGGGCTGCGTGACGATTTCGCCAGCATAGGTACCGTCAACGGTAATTTTATCCGTCGTTACGGTTCCGTTTTTGATCAACTCGACGCCGATCAGCTGGACGGAGAAGACTCCGCCGTTTGCAAGTGTCGGGCTTTTCAAGATTTTGACTTTACCTTTTTTGTCCTGGAAGTTGAGGGCGTACGACGTAGCCGCGCTCGACTGACAAACATTTGATGAGCTGGTGACAGCGACCATGATGTGCTGACTCAAGTTTGAAGTCTTCAAGTCGATTTCTGTATTTAAGCTATTTGCCATCGTCTTACAGGTCGTCGCATCTTTGCTTGCGTCGTCGCATGTGACGATAACTGAGACCTGGAGATACTTACGAGCCGAACAAGACGAGCTCGGCGTTGAGCAAGTTGACGATGAAACCATCGCTCGCGAAATACATTCCGACGCTGAGCTCACAGCAACCACGGTCTTCGCAGGAACGAATTGGCCCTGAGATTCAGAGCGTGTGATCGTCGCGATGCTCGATTTGATCGCGGGAATATCGGTCATACCCATAATGGTGCCGGAGGTTTCGGCTGGAATCAGACAGCTTGAAGAACCGCCGGATGACCCTGAAGTTTCCGATGTTTGTCCTGTGCTGCCGCCCGGATTGGAGCTTGAATCGCCCGCGCCTTGGTACATTCCACCTAGTTCGCCAACGCCTTCTAAGCGACGGACTGAGCAGTTTTGAAATGAGAGAATGATCAAAGCCAAACCAGCCACTGCCGCAAACGCACTGATCGAGAGCCGACGCCCACTCATTTTTCATCTCCTTAACAAACGTTCAACCTTGAGATGATCTCAGGATAGCACGCGGAAAGTGATCAACAAGGAATTCAGATAAACTTCTCAGATTGATTCATCGTCCGCGCTTTGAGGACGATCAATCTTCGAAATTTACGAAATCGACAGCCAGAGGACTTCGTAAGGCTGAAGCGTAAGGAAGACTCCACTATTTTGCTTTAGCAGCTCGAAGTTGTTCCCGGTAATCAGATCCGTCGCGATGCCGGGTGATTGATCGATAGAAAAATCCGCCGCCTCGCCCGCAAGATTGAAGATCACGAGTGTCGTTTCAATGTTTGCAACGTCATGAGAGTAAGTCCGCTTGTAAGCGACGATAGATGGGTGATTCGTTTCGATCACCTGCATCTGTCCACGTCTGAGCGACAGTCGTTCGCGCCGAACGTCGATAAGGCGCCGAACCGCTTCGAACACCCTACCCTCTTCGCTCGCCTGCCCAGCCGTTTTGGCATTACGATAGTCCTCAGCACTCACGGGACCTCGGCCCTCATCGCGCGAGTCGTAATAGCCACCGCGGTCTTCGGCCGCTGACTTTGCGTAAGCGTTGTTGCTTGAAGTTAAGATCTCGTCTCCGTAGTAGAGAATCGGATGACCGTCGAGGCTCAACAAGTGCGCAAACGCCATGATTTGCCTGCGAGGATCGTGATCAAGGAAGTTAGCCATTCGCCCACCGACGCCGCGAGCCCCGCGGAAAGGCACTCCTCTCCCCGTTTCGATCAACTCTTTTTGTATGATGTCGCGAATCTCATCGGGCGCCTTCGACAATGAAAGCTCATCGTGCACGCGCAGGAAGTAGCCCCACAACGTGTTTGCCGGAGGCAAGGGCGTACGTTCGATTCCTTCCAAAAGGTATTTCTTCTGGCCGGTCAATAGACTCGCCCAAGTGTGGATAGCCTGATCAAAGTTGTAAGCTAGCTGCGCTCCGCTTGAAGTTTCAAAAACTTCGTCGAGAGCGTTGATCTTAATTGATGCGGCTTCGCCGAAATATTTGGAGACGATTTTCGGTGATTGATTTGCCTCAACGATGATCGACGTGCGCGGCGAGGTTTGCGCAACGAAGTAGCGGAGCAGCTCCACCACTTTCATGATTCGCGGGTCGCTCTCCATCTGTTTGTACAAATGCGGAATGGCATCCAACCGGAAAACGTCGGCACCTTCGTTGACCCAATATGCCAGAATGTCGAGCGACTCTTCGACGACCTCGGGGTTCGAGAAATTCAGGTCCCACTGAAAGGGATAGAACGTATGGTAGACCCAGAGTTTTGTTCCATTTGAATCTTGGATCACCGTGTAGTGCGGATGATGGGGATTAGCGAAAGCCGGAAAGACGACTCGTCTCTCGACGGTGATCTCGTTTCCGTTTTCATCGCGTTCGGCGTACTTCGCCCGAAGCGGAAGACCTCCCGCATCCAATTCCACGCTGAGAACCGCCGGAGCTTCGGTCAACACGTGAAAATAATCGCGCGCGGCGAGATCTGAACTTCGCACGCGCTTTGCCCATTGATGTTGATCGGAGACGTGATTCAACACGAGATCCATCTGGAGCTTTCCGCCTTTTCTCGCGAGAGCGCGGCGAAATGCGCGGAATTCATCGTTTCCACCGAAACGCGGATCCACTTTTCGATAGTCGGAAACATCGAAGCCCGCGTCTCCGAAGGGAGACTCCAAAAATGGCAAAGCGTAAATCGTCGTGGCACCAAGGTCGCCCATGATCGAGTCGAGATGCGCTTCCAATGTTTTGAAAGTTCCGCGACCATCGCTAGCACCGATGAAGTTGACGTAGCCCATGTACTGAACTTCATCGAGTAGCCAGAGCGGATCTCGAAGTCGAGCACGATCACTTTCGATCAAGTCCTTGGGCCGCGTTGCGAGAGTTCTTTCCACCAACGCAGCGAAATAGCCACTGAGACGGTCGACGGTTTCGGCATCGCTGAAGAGAAAACTCATCAGCTCAACGACGCGTGGATCGTTTCGTAAACCTTCGTGCTCTTCACCTAACGGTACAAGACCTGGTCGACGTAGAGGAGTCGGGTTGAGATGGACGTTTGATGCAGGAGCTTCCAAATGATGGACGACGGCGAGCGAGGCATTTTCGTTGCGAATGCGAGCGGACATAGCCTTCCCAATTTCGCGAAAGCCTTTGCTAATGCGGCTTCCACGGAGACAGTCGAGTTTTTGGGTTTGAGAAAGGATTTATCCTATCATTCCGTCGAGGAAGATCTACGGGACCTAAGTCTTAACGCTGCCGTGCTTAGTTGTTCACTGAATGTTCAAGATGCATTGAGGAAGTTTAGTCAGTTTTGCGAGGGAGAGGCAGCGGGCAAGAGATAAGGCGAACGCCTAAAGATCGAATCAGAAGCTAAGAGCCCAGAGGGAAATGCATGAACGAAGACAAGACTCCCCACGGAGCGCAGAGCGCTCCGCAGAGAAAAATCACTTAGTGCCAGGGAACAGGGTTAACACATGCACCCCAAACGTTGAGCTGGGGCGGAGGGCAGTGCGGGCGCGACTGTTGGTGAGTCACAACCGGTGCCACGTGTGTTTTGCTGAGACCGTTGAAAATGCCAGAACCTTCTTTAATGCACGCGCCCCAAACATTGAGATATCCGGGGGGGCAGTGAGGGCCCGCGAAAGCAGACGATGCAGCGAGTGTTACGAGTGCAGCTAAAAGATGTTTCATAAATACCTCCTGCGCTGCAGCCTATGAAGAACGTTTCTGCGTTTCAAGCACGAATGTGTGGTTATTTGAGATAAATCAAAGTCCTTCATATCTGCGTCGAAAACGCTGTCTGCCAAGCTGTGCTTGGTGTTCCGATTTTTTCGGGGATCGCGAGCCCAGAGTTGACAGGCCATCGAAAACAACGGGAACCTGGGCAGATTGCCTCAATCTTCCGGGACACGAAGACTCATTTCATGTGCTCTCAAGGCATCAAAAAGTCGTGAACACTCCGGCTTGAGGAATCGCATTCCGCTCTCACAGTCTTCTTGAATTAAGTCCGCAAATTGTTCGGATGCGTCTACAAGTTCAACACTCAATAAATCCGCAGCTGGAATGTAAGAAATCCTCGTTCGTTTAAAAACCCGGCGCTTGCCTTGCAATACCATCCGCTGAATTCCCTTTTTTAGCCTATTGCCGGATAGGGCTCGCCCAAAAGGCGCGGAGGACGCGGATGAAACTCAAGCATCTCTTATCACTCTCTTTGCTGACTGGTTTAGCCAGCTTGCTCTCACCTCCCGCGCAAGCCGAGCTTACGCAAAAAGATCTCAAGCTCGCGGAAAAATACTTCGAACGGTACATTTACGAGCTCGAGCAACCGATCCTCGTTTACAACTGGTCGCCAGCCGCGCTGAAACTTAAGAGCGCAACCGATCCGATGGCCTACAAGTACGTCGCTTCAAGCACTCGCACCTACTGGCAAGCTCAAAACAACGTCGATGAAGATGACAATATGTATGGTCGCGGCCTTTATGCCGCGCTCGATCCTGTTGCAACGCGCTCTTATGGAAAGTGGTCAGGAACTTGGGTTCTCTTAGAGATGCAGTTGCCAAAAGGCTTCCGCATGCTCGATCTGAATCGCGATGGTCAAAACTCTTTCCCCGAAAGAATCCAGAGCATCCTGCGTTCGGTGAATTGCCCCATCAATTGGGATGACAAACAAGGCATGTTCAGCAACTTGATGTCGCCGAAAGTTCCGAAGATCGATGCGCAATGCATGGCTCTGATCAAACACATCTTCCAAAAAACGCACGCGATCGATGGTTTCGCCTACGGTTACAACTCAACTTCCTTCATGGAATGCCAAGATCCTTCGCTGGAACAAACTAACGCTGAAGAAGGCTACTATGGTGGATCGCAAAGAAAGATGCGCTCAACTGCCTTCGTCATCACGGGTTCAAACTGGTTGCGGCCGGAACTCGTGAAGCTCTATACGCCCGCAACTCGCGATGCGATCACCGAACGCAAGCGCATTCTGAGCCTCTTCTACCGCTCTCAGTATGACAACGTGATGATGCAGGTTCAGACTCCCGAGGGCGCCGCAAGCTGGGCGCAAAACGAAGCAGCGCGCGGTCTCGATGATTACCGCTCGATGAATGAATATGGCGTCTGCAATAACTTCGTAAAAGGCCAAGGCTGCTTGGATCCGATCAAGCTTTGTAAACTCAATGAGAAGTACGAAACGATCGAAACGGAGTGCATCACAAAGCCGGCTCCTCCGATTCCTGTTTACGACACGACAAAAATGACTTCGGCGAATTTCCCCGACGAAGCGTGGGAAGAGAATGCTGTCAAAGGTCTTTTGTGGCCCGATCTTGAAGGCGCGAATGTCGACGTGAAAATCGGCGAGCACATCAGCAAGAACTTCATCGGCTGCTCCGATGCAGCTCCTTATAAACTTGCAACTCCTTTGAAGAAATAATTGAGAGGTCAGTCGTGAAAACAACTCTATTCAATCTCGCCAAACAGAGCGTTTTGAAACTCTCGATTCTTTCAGTTGCGGTGGCGGCAGGATCTGCAGCGCAAGCTGCTCCTTCGGAGCAAGACGTGCGCACGCTCGTTGCGCACTACCGCACGATGACCTACACGCTCCAACAACCGGTTCTGATCTATTACTGGTTTGATGGCGCAAAAGAAAAAGGTCCGTGGCTCAATCAAATTAAGGCGAACGATCCAGCGGGTGCTGAATTATTGCGTGCTAAGACTTCGACTTACCGCCAATGGCTCCAGTCGGATCCCACTTCCGAGCAAACAACGCAGATCAAAGTTCCGATGGGGATGATTGATCCTGTCGCAAACTCCTGGGGCGGCGGACACGGCGAATACGGAATGAACCCGCTCATGAACAGCTTGGGTCGCATCCCCTCTTCGAGCCCGGTCTGCGAAGGCGAAGAGTGCGGCGGTGGAGGAATGGTTGAGAAGTACGAAAACTGGGTCTTGGCTCAAGTCACGGTTCCCGCTGGTCTTACGGTTTTGAATCTTGCGCGCGATGGCGCGAACTCGGTTCCGTTGGCGGTGGAATCGATTTTAGATCGCAACCGTTGCCCTGTGCAGTGGAAGAAAGACTACCTCGGACTCAACATGAATCGCTTCTTCCAAGCGAGCAATAAAGTTCCGGCGGAGTGCCGCGCCCTTCTTGATGCTGTCTTCTTCGACAAAATCCGCATCAACGCTTTGATCGAAATGGGCTCGGGCTCCTACTTTGACGAATGCAAAGCAACGCAAGCTAAAGACATCGACGTCGGTTATGCCTACGCACAATCGCGCGACTGGCGCAACTCGGGTCTCACGATCCTTTCTCCTGACGTGTTCACGACTGAGTCGGTAAAAGTCTTCACGCCAAAGTCGACGGATGATTTCGAAACTCGCCACCGCATCCAGAGCCTGTTCTACCGTTCGAACTTCGACACGACGGCGATTAACTTCCAAACCGCCGACATGAGCTTGAGCTGGGCTAGCGGTGTCGTTACGGGAAATGACTACAAGCTGTCGATGGAAACTTCTGAATGTCCGAACTTCGTTGCCGGCAAAGGTTGCTCAGGTCAGCTGAAAGTTTGCGAACGCGATCAAGAGAAGTGGGAAATCAAACCCGAGACTTGCAAGATGGTCGACGCTCCGAAACCGCCTGTCTACCCTGCGGTGATGAGCGATAAGACTCCGCCTACAACGGACGAGTACTCCTACGGCAACAAGCTTCTCTGGAAAGACATGGAAGGCAAAAAAGCCGACGCGTCGATCGGAACTTGGGTGAAGAAAAATTTGTACGGCTGCTCCGACGCAGTTCCTTACAAGCGCCGCTCGAAGAATAAATAAGAGGATTTGCCAATGAGACTCGCGGCTTTAGCCACATTGACCATGGTTTTGTTCTCTGGCCCGGTCTTGGCGCAATCCACGCCCGCTGAGAAAGACCTCAAACTCATGACGAAGTATTTCAAAAGCTTCGTCTATGAGCTCGAGCGTCCTGTACTCATGTACAACTGGTCGCAAGGTGGCCTGAAGCTCAAGAGCGCTTCGGATCCGATTGGCGTTAAGATGGTTGTAAACGGCGCCAAGTCTTACTGGCGCTCGCAGAACAACGTCGACAACGATGACAACATGTACGGCTTCGGCCTTTACGCAGCCCTTGATCCGGTTGCAACTCGCAGCTACGGCGAATTCGAAGGCAATTGGGTCCTTCTTGAAATGAAGCTTCCGCAAGGTTTTCGCACGCTCGATCTCGGTCGCGATGGCAACAACGCTTTTCCTCAACGAATCCAAAAAATTCTCACCGATGCGAAATGTCCTTCGCGTTGGGCGGATGCGACGAGCATGTTCGATTCTCTCATGCAGCCAAAGAGCCCAAAGGTCGAAACGGAGTGCATGAATTTGATCCGCGCGGTGTTCCAGCAAAATCTCGCCATCGACGGCTTCTTGTACAACTATAACTCTAGCGAGTTCGCCGAATGCGTTGATCCGCGCCTGAAAGCCTTGAACGCCAATGCGTCTGACGAATGGGGCAACTCCAATCATCAAAGAGCGATCCGCTCGCGTGCCGCTGTCATAACGGATTCAAAGTGGGTGAAGCCGGAGCTCATCCGCATCTACACTCCGACAACATCTGACGCCAAAGATGAACGTTTACGAATCACGAGCCTCTTCTACAAAACCGAGATCGATGTAGCGCTTTCGACGGCGCACACGGTGATGGGTTACCAAAACTGGGTCCAAAGCTGGGTCAGTCAAAACCTCAAGGGATTTGAAGCGATGATCGAGTGGGATCAGTGCGGAAACTTCCAACCAGATAGAGGCTGCCTCGATCCGGTGAAGGTCTGTCAGCGCGACGAGAAGACTTACAAAATCATCGAGTCGACTTGCAAAACGATTTCGCCTCCCCCGATCCCTGTCTTTGCGACGACCGTCATCAGGAAAACTACGTTCTCCGGCGGTGCGTGGGATGAAGACAAGAAGTCGCTTCTCTGGCCGGAATTCGAGGGTTCGCTCGTAGATGCGAACGTCGGTCAGATGATTCGCGAAAATTTCCTTGGCTGCTCCGAAGGTGAGCCGTACCGAAGTCTTCTGATGAAGGAGAGCAAATGAAAACTGCGTTTCTTCTCTACTCCATTATGGCGGTGGGACTCGCATTCACGGCTTCGAGCGCAAAGGCTCAATCGAAACTTTCAGATGAAGATGTGCGCCGTTTAGTCGCGCACTACCGTACATTTACTTACAAACTTCAGCAGCCTGTTACCGTGTACCACTGGCTCAAAGCCGAAGATGAACCCAAAGGTCCGTGGTTAAAAAAGTTTTCGCCGAACACGCCGGAAGCTTTGTCTTATGCCAAGGTAAAAGCCTCGGAATTTTGGCAATCGCGCACGACTTCCATGGAGGATCCTTACAACGCGTTCGGCACAGCTCTTTACGCCGAACTCGATCCGGTGAACTCCCCTTCCTCCGCCGCGGGAGAAGGCGAGGGTGAGTGCGAGCACGAGAACTGCGGCGGGGGTACCGCGATGGTTCACGATGTGGGTCCTAATTGGGTTCTCATGCAGATCGGGTTGCCGAAGGGACTTACGATCTTGAATTTGGCTCGCGACAACAACAACTCCAATCCGATGCAGATTCAGGCGATCCTCGATCGTGCGAACTGCCCGGCGAAGTGGAACTTCGATAAGATGGGTCCCCGCTTTGGTCGCCTTTTCCACGCGGATTCGAACCTCTCGGGAGAATGTCAGGACGCCCTCACCCGCGTCTTTCGCGACCAATTAAAAATTTCGGCGATCGTGGTTGAAGGTGGTTCGAGGGTTTTCAAGGAATGCGTGAACCCACCGGATCCGACCCTCGAAGACAACACTTGGATTTCCAACAAGCCCTGGAGAAACGCCCGCGTAGCTTTAGTTTCGGGAGATTTCCTCACGCAGGAAATGATTCGCGCCTATAATCCGAAATCGACTGAGGATCGCGCGAACCGACAGACGATCCAGAGTCTGTATTATCGCTCATTTCACGACAAAACAGAGCGCTATTTCGCGACGCCCGAACTCTCGATGGATTATATCCGTCATAATGACTGGAGCCTACTTCCAGGTAAAGCTCTCAGCGAAGATTCGACTTGCGAAAAATTCAAACCAGGCTTGGGCTGCACCGGAAAAGTGAAAGTTTGCGCAAGAACGGAGTCGTTCGAAGTGGATCTAAAGAAGTGCGAGCGCGTCCCGGCTCCTCACGGAAAAGGCTACCCCGTCGTGATGAGCAATAAGAATCCGCCCGAGAAGAGTGATGATCCCAACTCCATGTCGGGCAAACTTCTCTGGAAAGATTTGGAAGGCGTCCAAGCCGACGCCAAAATCGGTGCTTGGATTCAACAGAATCTTTACGGATGCAGCGAGGCCATTCCATTCAAAAGGCAAAAGTGACGATTCGCTCATCTTGAAATTTCGTTCTCTTCGCCTCGCGGTTGAAAAAACATTTGGCAAGGCGAAAAAGCTGGTCTTTATTTGGTTCCTCAACGGCGTTTCGGAGGGGACCAACGATGAAATCGCTCATCGCGTGTTTTGCATTCACGGTTTTGGCTGCAACAGGATCGCCTGCGCTCGCATCTCCCCTCGCTCTCGTCTATAACGGTGACGGCGCCTGCCCTGATGATTGCGCAAAGTCTGCCGCATTGATCGCCGAGAAAATTGGCTTCCGCGTTCGTTATATCAACGCTGAGACGTGGGACTCTTCGGTCTTCGAAGACGCTTCGCTCTGGATCCATCCGGGCGGAGTCGCAAGCCTCGCCGTCGATGAGTTCACCTCCGCTCAAAAGCAATCGATTCGCAACTTCATCGCTCGCGGCGGTGGTTACGTCGGCTTTTGCGCTGGCGCTTTTTTTGCGGCCGATAGCTTTTATTCCAACGGCCCGAGCCACCGCAAGTTCGAGACTCTCGAAATTTTGCCGGTAGAGGCTGAAGTCCGTCCCAGCAAAACGCAAGCTTCCATGCTCTACGTTGAATGGGGTGGCGTGCGCCGGCATCTTTACTTTGAAGGTGGCGCAGTCTTCCGCAGTCCGATTCCTGCCGGAGTTGAGGTCATCGGTACGTACGACGACGGCGGAGCCGCAACCGTGCGCGGTTTGTATGGCAAGGGCCGCGTGTACATCACAGGCCCTCACCCCGAAGCGCCTCAAGACTGGCGCACTTACTTTCAGCTGACCGACAAAGACGGCCTCGACGAGGATCTCGTGAAGGAGATGTACTCGTGGGCGGCCGGCCGGTAAGTCTTCGTCGCCTCTCGCACCGTTCTGAATTTATCCATGTGCTTCTTACCGTAATAGGCTTCGGCCACGTGGCGGTTGTGCTGCCCACAAAGACATCTCAAGTTTGAAATGTCGTTCGTTCCGCCTTTGGCTGTAGGCACGATGTGATCGACTTGCAGGTCGCGAGTTGAGTCGCAACGCTGTTTCGTAACGGGATCTACGTACTCGCAAGTTTGCGCGCGCTGGACGACGTAGCGACGAAGTTTCCTCGGCACGCGCACCGCAGCGGTTGCGCTTGGCGGCGTGAGTTGCTGGGGATCGATCGCCTCGAGGAGCAAGTCGAGCGCTTGCTTCAGGACCTCTGCTGTTTGTGCGTTGAGGAGGTCTTTCGCGCGATCGAGTTTGGTGCGGAGCTCTTAGGGGATGTCAACGGTAAGCCTTGAGTCGGTGCTTGAGAGCGTGCGTAGGGAATCTTTGCCGATCGTGGTGTCGGGAAACTCGGCGC
>SYLX01000068.1 GCA_005808505.1 Bdellovibrionales bacterium
GGCGTCGAAGTCGTCATGCTCTTTGATACGGCAGCCGGCGAACTCTCGCCGCGCGTTTACCGCGATGTGGTCGTTCCGGCGCTTGAAGTTTTGGCTAAAGCGTTCCCGAAGAAGCTTGGCTATTACGCTAAAGGTGTCCAAGCCGCGCATCTGACGTCGCCACTCTTCCACGACAAGTCACTGTTTGTGGGACTCGGCTTCGATCACCGGTGGGAAATCACCGACGCCCTAAAGAATTACAAGGTCGGTTTTGTTCAAGGTAACTTCGACCAGTCGCTCTTGTTCTTATCGCCCGATCAGTTCAAACTGCAGGCACAGAAGTATTTGGAAGACGTCCGCAAACTTTCGGTCGAAGAGCGCGCCGGTTGGGTCAGCGGTCTTGGTCACGGCGTCTTGCCGCAAACGCCTGAGGAGAACGTTCGCTCCTTGGTGAAGCTCGTTCGAGAGGTGATGGCATGAGCGGAAAAACCCAGAGCGGCTTGGGCGGAAAAACCCAGAGCGAACTTTTTAAAAAATACGATATCCCGGCTCCGCGCTATACGAGTTATCCCACTGTTCCTTACTGGTCGGAGAACCCGACGACGGAGCAGTGGCTTAACGAAGTGCGCGCCACCTTCAACCGCCCGCAGGACGCCCAGCCAACCAGCTGGTCGATCTACATTCACGTTCCGTTCTGCGAGACTCTTTGCACTTTCTGCGGCTGCAACACTTCGATCACAAAAGATCATAAGCGCGAAGAGCCTTACGTCGATCTCCTTCACAAAGAGTGGGACATCTACCGCAAAGCCGTACCTGCGCTTGAAGAACGACCGCTCGTCCAGTTCCATCTTGGTGGTGGATCTCCGACGTTCCTTTCACCCTCGAATTTGCGTCGTCTCATCGAGCCGATGTTAAAGAACATCAAGCGCGATGAGAAACATTTCGAAGGTGCGATCGAAGTCGATCCTCGCCGCACAACGCGCGAGCAGCTCGAAACGTTGCGTGAATTTGGTTTCAATCGCGTGAGTATGGGTGTCCAGGACTTCGATGCGGAAGTTCAACGCTTGATCAACCGCAAACAACCTCGTGACATGACCGAGAGAATCACGCGCGATGCGCGTGATCTCGGCTACGACTCAGTGAATTTTGATTTGATCTACGGGCTCCCGAAGCAAACCGAAGCTTCGGTCCGCGAGATGGCGAAGATCACAACCGAGATGCGACCCGATCGTATTGCGCTCTACAGTTTTGCCCTCGTGCCTTGGATCAAGCCGGCCCAGCGTCTTTTCAAAGACGAGGATCTTCCGGTCGGAGAAGAGAAGCGCAAACTCTACGAAATCGCGCGTGAAATCCTCTTAGGTGCAGGCTACCGCGAAATCGGGATGGACCACTTCGCACTTCCAAACGATTCGCTCTCGCGCTCCGAACAAACGGGTGAGCTCCATCGTAACTTCATGGGGTATGCCGATCGCCGTACCGACGTTCTTTTGGGCTTAGGCGTGTCCGCGATCTCGGAAGCTCCTGGTGTGTTCCATCAAAACGAAAAAGTTTTGCCGGTTTACGAGCGCCGGGTGCAAGCGGGTGAACTGCCGACTTTCCGTGGCCACGTCCTGAGTAGCGAAGATCGCAAGCGTCGCGAGCAGATCTTAAAGTTCATGACCCAGTGGCAAGTGGAACTCGAAAGTGATGATCAAGCGCACGACGTGAAGACTTTCCTTTCGAGTCTCATTGAAGACGGATTGGTGAAAGTCGAAGGAAGGCGCATGCTTCTGACTTCCGAGGGAAAACCTTTCTTACGGAACGCGTGCATGGCGCTCGATGCGCGTCTTCGCGCTAAGACGCCCGATACGAAAGTTTTTTCGTCCGCGCTCTAAGAGGAATCGAAAATGTCAGCTCCATCTCCAATCGACGGAGGAAAACCGGTCACGATCATCGGGGCCGGGTTCTCCGGTCTCGTCACGGCTTTTTACCTGGTGCGCGCAGGATTTCGCGTGCAGATCCATGAGCGCGCGGAGCGAGCCGGAGGGCTCATCGCAACGAAAAAAGAGTCATTCGGACTGGTTGAGACCGCTGCAAACGGTCTTCTGAATTCTGCTTACGTCGAAGACTTATTTTCAACGATCGACCTCCCCTTGGAGCCCACCTTAAAAGAAGCTCGAAGGCGTTACATCTTTCGAGATGGTGAACCTCGTCGTTGGCCTCTTAGTTTTGGCGGTACTGTCAGCGTCATTTGGTTCGTGCTACGTTCGATTTTTTTCAAAGCTCTCGTGCGACCCAGAGACGGTGAGACGGTAAGCACTTGGGCCGACCGCGTGTTGGGTGAGGAAGCGTCCCGGTATCTTGTGAGCGCGGCCCTTCAAGGAATTTATGCGGGCGATCCCTCGAGAATGAGCGCAAGCCTTATCTTCGGAAGATTTTTTCAACCGAAGAAGATGGCATCAAAGCCAAACGTTCGCGGCACCGTCACGGCTCCCGAAGGTATGGGTCAGCTCATCGAAAAGCTGAAGACCTATTTAGAAAAGACGGGCGTCGAGTTTCACTTGCAAAGCGAGATTGAAAGCGTGAGCGAAAAACCTTCGCATCCGCTCGTGATCGCAACTTCGGCGAGTCAGGCCGCCGTTCTGTTGAAAGAGTTTGATCCCGTACGAGCTGATGCTTGCGCAAGCGTTGAACTTTTGCCGATCGTGGCGGTCACGGTGAGTACAGCTCGACCGCCGAAGACGCAGGGCTTTGGTTGTTTGTTTCCGCCTGTTGAGAAAAGACGCGCTCTCGGTGTTTTGATGAATAATTTTATCTTCGCTAATCGCGCGACTCGCGGATTTTGCGAGAACTGGATTTTCGGCGGCGCTCTGAACCAAGTTCCCGATTTATTGAAACGATCGGATCAGGAAATCGTAAAACTCGTAAAAGAAGAGAGAGACGCCGCTTTCGCAACGAATTCCGAAATCCTTGATGCATCGATTACGCGTTGGCCAGCGGCTCTTCCGCATTACACGACGGAGCTTGAAAAAGCGTTGCCGAAGATCAAGGGCCTTCGGCAGAATGTGCTGCTGATCGGGAACTACGTGGGCACAATTGGACTAGCGAAAATTCTTGAGAGTGCCGCGACAGTTCCCGACGAGATTTCAGAAAAGGGTGAGTGGTCATGAGTCAGTTCACTAGCGATCAAGCAACAAACGATCAGCCAACAAAAGACCAGCCAAAAAACTCCGCATCGAAAAAAAAGCGGGGAGTCCTGCTTCTCAATCTCGGCACACCTGACTCAGCCGAACCCGAAGACGTCGGTCGTTACTTAAAAGAATTCCTGATGGACAAATACGTCCTCGATATTCCGTGGCTCTTTCGGTGGTTTCTCGTCAACGTTGCGATCGTTCCGAAGAGAAAGTTCGCATCGAGCAAGCTCTACAAATCGATTTGGACTAAGCGCGGATCTCCGCTTCTCTGTCACCTTGAGGATTTAGCCTCGAAAGTTGAAGAAGAGCTTGGCTCAGGTTACGTGATCGCAAAAGCGATGCGCTACCAAAAGCCTTCGGTCGAGTCTGCACTCGTCCAACTTGAAAAGGCAGATCTCGATGAGATTTTAGTATTCCCGCTTTACCCGCAGTATGCCGAAAGTGCCACGCGCTCAAGCGTGGAATTCACCGAGAAGATTGCGCAGCGCTTGGGAATGAAAACCCCGATTCGTTTTGTCCCGGCGTTCTACGATCATCCGCTTTTTATCGAGGCAGCATCGATTCCAGTGCGCAAAGTTTGGGAAGAGAAAAAACCCGATCACCTCATCATGAGTTTTCACGGCTTGCCTGAACGGCACGTTCAAAAAACCGATCGCAGCGGCGGAAATCACTGTCTGAAGAGCGCTGATTGCTGCTTGCAGATCGGTGAAGCCAATCGCGACTGCTACCGTGCGCAGAGTTTTGCGACCGCACGCTTGATCGCGATGAAAGCGGGAATTCCTCCAGGGAAGTACACTGTCTCCTTCCAGTCGCGATTGGGTCGCGCGATCTGGATTCAACCCGACACCGAAGAGGTCATTCCGGCTCTCGTAAAGAAGGGTGTAAAGAGCCTAGCGGTAGTCTGCCCTTCGTTCGTTGCCGATTGCCTCGAAACTCTCGAAGAGATCGACGTCCGCGGAAAAGAACTCTTCAAACATTCTGGTGGTGATGACTTCTACGCGATTCCTTGCGTAAACAGCGACCCCACCTGGGTGAAGGCGGTGGCCACCATTGTTCGTGAGACCAATGCGCGAGCAGCGAAGCTCACTCCGGAGTTAACGTCAGCTCAAGGCTGACGTCGCTGACACAAGCGTTACAGGGATTGCCGCCGCATGAACCCCAGCCCATAGCAATGGAGCTGAGTTCAAGCGTCTTCACATCGAAATCTGCAATCGATTGCAAATAAGCGACTTTGTTTCCGTAAGTGCCGGACCCGAGTGCACCACTTGCCGAGTAAGTAAAAGTAGCTGGGGTGGAGCACGAACCGCTCACGGCGCTAAAGTGACGTGCGTTCGCGATCACTTGCGTGACTTTGCAACCAACCGGCACAAAGGCGTTGAAATCAATCGAGACAGAACAAGCCGCATCTTTTCCTCCGTAGCACGCTTGATCACTTGTTACAGTGATGGATGAACAAGTCAGGCTCGTCGCTGGATCCGACGTTGCTGCTTCTGAAACCGTCAACGTAATCGTCGCGTAAGTGCCTTCTGCATCGGTCACGGCGATCAAAACCGTTGTCGCGTAATCTGGAGCTACGAAAACGCCCGTCGAAGGATCGAGCGTTCCCGCGCCTGCTTCTAGCGAGAAGGTGTAGGGACTCAACCCACCGTAAGCGGTCAGTTGCGCTGATTCGCCGAGGCTAAGGCTTGTTGCGGAGCTGTAAAGAGAAAGAGCTTCAGTCGCAGTGCTGCCGAGCACTTTCGAAGTGGTTTCAGATGCGGCCTGCGTACAGTTCTGAAAACTCAGAGCGAACAACCCGGTTACCAAGATCAGCGAAGCGAAAGTGCCAAAACGTTTCATCGAATCCTCCTGAGTGCTTAGACTCAAGGTTAGGGTTCGATCGTGGAAGCTTGGTGGAAGGCGAGCGAAATTCGACCGTATTCTCAGAATGAAACAGCACGCCCTTTGCGAGTCTGCATCGCGCACTGGGATGGTAAATGCTAAAGATGGAAGGAGAGTGGAAGGTCACGAAGAAAAAAAATTTGTTGATCGCGATCGCGACTCGCTTTCGGGCACGCTATGCTTGATCTATGAAAACACGGACTCTCCGAAGCCTATTCGCTTTCATTCTTCTTCTGCTACTGAGTCTGGAAGCAATCGCGCAAACTCCGAATGAAGCTGTGACCGAAGTTCAGGTTGTTGAAGAACCAAGGGTCCTCTTCATCGGTCACAATATGACGCCAACAACGGAAGCGCCCTCAGGAGGAGAATGGACCCTAGGAACTTATGCTCTTGGCGCGGAACTAGGAAAAGGCTGGTTCCTCGCGACAAGTCCCTGGATTTGGGCTAGCTATAACTCGGCCAACGTTCATCTCAAGTACGCAAACCAAGTGAGCTCGCGCGACCGGGTGGGCTTTTTCTTTTCTTACTTTGAAAGCTTCGAATCGGAACCCTTAGCCACAAACTTCGCAGGCTCTTCGCCCCTCTGCCCTCCGGGACGAAACTGTCGGCGTCCTCCAGGACAAGCCGCAGAGACAACAACGGTTGTTTACGGACTCAATCGCTACCAGTGGCAGAGCGCTTCTTCGCACTTGCTCTATAGCCATGAGTTTGATTCGGGCTTGAAGTTCTATGGGAACACGAAATACACGCACTATTGGAACGACGATCTTCCGTACTCGTTGCGCATGGATCCCGGCGCAGACTCCATTCGTAACCAAATTGACGTCACGACACTCATCAGCGATTCGTTTGGGAAATCACCTTTCCACTGGGCAGTTGAAGTCGGCGCACTCGGTCTTAACTACATCTATCCGTACTTCCACGGTGGTCTATCACTCTCGTATCGTTCATCGTCCTGGCTGATACAAGCAGGCGCAAGTTATACGGCTCAGTTTCAAGAGCTAAGCCAGCGCAGTGCTTGGGTGCCCGGACGTTTCGACACGAGAATCCACCGCTCGCAGTCAGGACAAAACTACTATTTCCGTTATTTGCAAACTGCACTTCATCCAGAAGTGCAGCTTCAGTTCTCATTCTAAAGTTTATTTTAGCGACCCGGCCAACGTGGCGGCCACTTCGGCCAGCCCGGTCTTGGTCCGGGCCAACCCGGAGGACCGTGATGCGGTGGCGGCCAGCCAGGCTGCGGGCCCGGAGGATAAATGATGTTCGGCGGAGGGCCTCCGCATTGAACCCATCTGAGTTCAAGTTTCAAAGGCATCTGTACGGCATCGATCGAATCGACGCTTGAGAGAACTTCTTCAAAAGTTTGGTTTGTGCCAACCGCGAGGAAGGAGTCGGCCTGCAGAGTAAACGACTGACCACACGGCGAAAAGGACTGACCGTTCATGATCGTCGAGAGCTCAAAATTACTTTGATAAGGTCCGTACATCTGCGCCGACTTCGAAGCTTGGGGCGTGAGGGTGTTCGGAAGATTTAAGCCTGTGTAGCGCAGAGCTGCCGTAAAGTTAACAGCACCCCCCGCGGGGATGTGCGCAAAACCTCGGTAATCAAGCTTTACCACCTGCGCGCTGTAGCCGGGCGGTACGCTAAACGGAATCTGAATCGTGCAGTTCAGCAAATGTTGTTTAAGGCCAGTCGCGCCACCTGCACGTGCAACGAAACTATCGAAAAGAATCGTCAGCGTCTTTTGATCCGCACTGAGAGTTGTTGCAACCGTTCCCGCAGGACATCCCGTGCCGTTGTAGGATGGAAGCCCCATCCCGAGGCCAGGGACGTTCACCGAATCGTGGTTCGGTGCCTGAAGGCCCGCACCCGCTACGAAATCACCTTTCACCATCTGCGCTTGGGCGTTCGCCGCAAAAAGTGCAAGAGTCGAAAACAAAAATGGACGCACAACTACGCGCAGGAATCGACGCATGGACATCGAAAGCCTCAAAATATTAAAGAAATGTGGTTGTAGTAGGAGAAGAAAAGAAGGAGCGGCCGAAGCCGCTCCCTAGGAGGTCAAGACATCATTAGAAGCACTGGCGCCATTGAACGTGGTACACGATGCCCGAGGACACGTCGACCGAGTCAACCGTCGCGAGAGCCTGTTGGAACGACGAGTTTGTCTGCGCCATCAAGCTCGTGTTCACGCGAAGAGTCGTGTTCGCTCCGCAAGGCGACCAAACCATCGCGCTCGCCACGAGGTTGTCCGTAAGAGTGTAGACGTTGTTGAAGCCACCACCGAAGTTCTTCACGCTGCGAGGACCACGCACGCCCGCGAAGAAATACTCCGCCTGCATGTTGCCGCGTCCGCCGTGAGGAATCGCCGCGTAGCCACGGTAATCCACCGCAACGAGTGAGATCGAGTAGCCCGAAGGAACGCGAACAGGAATCGCCAAGTTACAAGACTTACGATCGATCGAACGACCCGTTACGCCGCCGGCTTCAACCGTGTATTGGTCGAAAAGGATCGAGAGTGTCGAGTTATCTGGGCTGAGAACGGCGCTAGCCGAACCCGCCGGGCAACCCGTGCCTCCGTACGAAGGATAACCGAGTTCCAAACTCTGCGCCTGCGCCGAAGTACCGGCGAGAGTTGCGATCGAGAGAAGTGCTGCTCCGAAAAGAGATGAAAGACCGAGTTTCATGAAAAGCCCCCCTTAAGTGTTTGCGGTGATCCTTTTTGCGGTGGATTCGTTTTGTCTCCGCCGCGATCACACGGAAGAAGGTAAGAGCAAGGCTCGGGCCAACTAGAAAAGACACCGCATCTCTCATTCACAAAGATGTGTTTCGCGCGAAGTTCGGTGAACGAAACGCGAGATTTCGTCGAGCACGTAAATGCTCGCAAAGCGTTGCTAGACGCAGATTCTAGAAGAATCCGAGTTGCTCGCCTTGATTCATCGGTTGCCACTTCTGAAGTTGAAGAACGCTTGTTCCGTCAGCACTAGCGATGCGTGACGTGTTGATCTCATCTATAAGGAAAGCTATGAGATCGGGCGCGTTACGATCTTCCGGTTGGTGCACGAAGAACTCCACGTCTGTCAAACCGAGTGTCACCCAGGTGCGAAGTCGCTCCACCCAGTCCTTGATGCGCGTGTAGTCGGTCGCGTGCAGATCATTTCCGATGAAACGCAAGAGCACCTTCGAAGTCGGAAGCGAGAGATGAAGGACATCGCGCCGGCCCGCCACATCCGTAATGACGGCGTGGGCATGAAACTCCGAGAGAAGATCAAAATAAGCTTGGTTTAATTTGTGATCACTAAAGAAGCTTGGATGTCTCACTTCAACCGCGATCTTGAATCCCTTCGGCAGTTGCTCCAGAAATTTCCGAAGTTCGCCGAGGTCGCGTGGCTCAAAGTGCGGTGGGAGTTGGAGAAAAGAAATTCCGAGTCGATCTTCAAGGCCCATGATCGCGGAAACGAATTCATTCAAGAGAGCACTTCGACCTCCCAGCGGATGTCGATGCGAGATCTCTTGGAGAAACTTTACGCAGAAGCGGAACGTGTCCGGTGTTTGTTCGCGCCAACGGGCGACGGTTTCGACATCAGGCGTGCGGTAGTGAGTCGTATTCAGTTCAATCGTGTTGAACTGACGGGAGTAATGAAACAGGAAATCTTTCGACGGAGTGCCCGTCGGGTACACCTTACCGATCCAATCTTTGACGCCCCACACGGGCGCTCCCACCCCGAAGCGCGGAAGGCCGCGCAGATGCTTCTTAGCCTGAGCTAGAGAATTCCACGTGCGGGAATCGTCGTCAGGCAATCGGAAATCAATAGACGCTAATTGGGAAGGATCCGCTTTTCCAAATTCCATAATGAGGCTACTTTTTACCCCATTGAAATTGGAGCATGTACAGGAAACTGCCGTGATTTTGCGCCAGGTTACCTACGAGCGCACCCTGAATTGACGAACGGTGGCTTTCGGAGTACTACGCTTCGCATCAGGGAGACAATTCTATGCGCTTTATTTGGGGTTTCGTTAGCCTCCAGCTCTTCGTGTTCATTCTCCTCAGCCCTACACTTGAAGCCGCCATCAACAAAAAGCCCGTTGTCTTCGTTCAGAAAGTTGCCTCGCGCGAACTCTCCGAATCACTCACGTACCCGGCTCGGGTTGAGCCGCGTACGAAAGCCGCCGTGGTTGCGGAAGCTGACGGCGTAGTGACCCGAATCATCGCGCCTCTGGGAAGCTCGGTTCGCACTCGTTCTCCTCTTTTGGTCATCAAGAATACGGATCCGATTTACCAGTATTCACCGATGGTTGTGACTTCGACGGTTGACGGCGTCGTCTCCCGAGTCGAAGTGACGGAAGGGAGCCGAGTTTCGCGCGGCGATAAACTTCTCTTAGTCACGGATCCTGAGCAGGTTCGCGTTGCGGTCGAAGTGACGGCGCAAGATCTACCTTCGATCAAACCCGGAATGACGGCTGAGCTCCGCTCCTCCAGCGATGATGGCGAACCCGTCATTCTCAAAGTAAAAGGCATCAGCCCCTTCGTCGATCCGGCAACGGGCACGGCTTCTTGCGAACTCGAACTCGAAAAGAAGAAGGGGACAGCTCAGAAGCTTCCGCCCGTCGGCGTGATTGCGCGCGTTCACTTCAAAGCCAACGTACGTAAAGGCATCTCGATTGCCGACAGCGCCATCACTTACCGTGGAAAAGACCCGTTCGTTCGGGTCGTGACCGACGGAAAAGCAAAGCTCGTTCCCGTTCGCATCGGGAACAAACAGAGTGGCGTCGTCGAGATCGTAAAAGGTCTCAAAGACGGCGACTCAGTCGTTGAACGCGCTAGCGGCTTCATCGCGGACGGCGAAGAAGTCGAAGTTCAGTCGCAACAAGCGGCGGCCGGTCAAGACGGCCAAAAAGGTTGATTCTTTCATCTTAAAATTAAGGGATTAGTTCGTGGCAGGAATTTTTCGTAGCCCGCTTCGCGTGTATTTGGCGCTCGCCATTCTTTCGTTTATCGGCGTCTGGAGCGCGGTCCAGCTTCCGATCTCGCTTTTTCCCAACAGTTCAAAACCCGCAGCTGAACTCTGTGTGGGCACCGACCTGTCTCCCGACAATTTCTTGAAGACCTACGGAGAGTCGATCGAAAACGAAATCCGCTCGATCCGACGCGGAAACCTGGAGATCGAATCGCTCATCGCGAACTACACCAACGGCAGAGCTTGTTACGAAGTCGAGTTCAAGTGGGGCGGAAGCGACGATGAAGCTAAGCGCGAGCTCGAAGTTTTGCGTGCGTCGCTCCAAGGCCGATTGCCGCAAGATTCGCGTGATCGCATCTCGCTTTGGGCGGGACGAGAAGGCTCAGCTCTCATCTTAAGTTTCTATAGTGCCGAGCGCTCGATGACGGATCTCTACAAAATTCTAGAGCCCGCGTTGATGCCAAAGCTCTCGGGGATCACCGAGGCACAAGAACCCTTCCTCTTCAACCCGCAGGCACGCCAAGTTCAGATCGAACTTAAGCCCGAAGCTCTTGCCACGTTTCAACTTCTTCCGCGCGATGTTGCGGCCGCGGTTTTAAATGCACTTGAATCCTACGGAGGCGGATCGCTCACGGTCGCAACCGGGACTCTCGCCGTTGAGTTTCCGCGCACGGGCCTGACGGTCGACTCCTTAAAAGAAGTGCAAATTCCTTCGGCGAACGGGCGGAGCGTTTCGCTAGGTGAAGTTGCGCGCATTGATTTGACGGTTCCTCTCGATTCGAGCCGCGTTTTTAAAACGAGCGGAGCTCCGAGCGTCATTCTTTTCGCCACGGCCAAGCCTGGTGGAAACGTCAAAGCGATGGCGGAAGAAACTAAGCGCGTTGTCGATAGCGTCTTGCCAAACCTTCCGAAAGACGTTCAGTACCGCGTTCTGATCGATCCTTCCGAGTACATCCGCTCGGCCGTCAATAACGTGGCTCACGAAGTTGCCTTGGCCGCAGGTCTCGCGGTGATCATTCTCTTTTTGTTCGTCGGAAATTTAAAAAACGTCATCACGGCCGCGATCGAGATTCCGCTCAGCATCGTTCTCGCCTTCATTCTCATGCGTCTTTCGGGAATGAATTTAAATATGATTTCACTCGGCGGCCTAGCGCTTTCAGCCGGGATGAACGTCGATGCTTCCGTCGTCGTGATGGAAAACATTTTCCGTCATTTCGAAGAAGAAAAAGGACGCTCCCTGAACTTTGAAGAACGACTCGCGATCATCGTTCGCGCGGTTAAAGAAGTTCAATTCTCGGTGATCGCGAGTACGATTGCGTCTCTCGTCGTCTTCATCCCGCTCGCCTTCACGCGCGATCTCAGCTACGCGATTTTGGGTGATTTAGCGAAAGCGGTCGTCTTCTCCCATGGTTTCTCGGCGGTGGTGGCGTTGATCCTTGTTCCGACCATCCGACTCCACGTGATGAAAAACGGCATGGCGCACGAAAAGCCGTCATTTCTCGAAGGGCCCTTGCAGCGTCTTGAGATCGCCTATTCACGAGCCTTGGGTCGCTTTTTAGAACTACCGAAAATTAAATTTGCCGCGATGGCCGGCCTTGCGGTCTTGTTTATCGTATTGAGCACGGTGGTGGCACCGAGCCTAAAGCGCGAGATCATCGGGAAGCCCGATACCGACGCGATGGTCCTCGTGATCCGTACGACGGGCAACACGCTCACGCGCCAAATGGAAGCGGCCGCCGAACAGATTGAGCACGAAGTGCTGAAAGCCTACTCCGACAAAATAGCTTACACGTTCACTCAAGTGAACCGTCCAAACCAAGCGGTGATGATTTTACGGCTTAAATCAAAACGCGAAATGCAGACGATGTGGAAGGCGCTCGAAGAAAAGTTCCCGAATACGCCCACAACAAAGTTCTTTGTTGATGCTTGGAATCCCGGTGAAATGCCGCTTCCGAATCCGCCGGATTTCAAACTCTCCGTGCGCGGCAACGATCGAGACGCCATGTTGGAGATCGCGCGCGATCTCGAAACCGAAATCAACGAACTCAAACTCTTCCAACGGGTGAACGTTGAACCGGGAACCGCCCGCGATGAAGCTTTGCGCGTTCGCCCCCGCCCTGAGCAGTGGCCGCTTCTTGCGGCCCAGGGTTTAAGGCTTTCGATCGGTTCGATCTCGGACCTCACGCGAACGGCGATCAACGGTCAAACCCTCACGCGGGCTTCGTTTGAAGGCGAGACGATGGCCGTTTTCGTACGTTTTCCCGATAACTACGTCCAAACACCTGAAGATCTTGGGGCATTGCCGGTTGGAGTTGGCTCAAGAATTCTTCCGCTGAAAGCTCTTGCGCAAATTGACCTTGTTCCTGGTAAGCCCGCCATTCGGCGCGAAAACGGGCGCGAAGCCTTCATCATCGAAGCTCGCGGCGAAAAAGATAACGCCGCCAAAACAAAAGACGGCATCAAGAAGGCTACCGAGCTCATCGAGAACTGGCCACGGCTACAAGAGGAACGCCGTGAAAAGAAGCTTGCGGCGCTTGAGTCCCTCAAAGGCCAAGAAGAAAGTGGCGTGGTGAAGGCTGCGGCGGTGAACGCCGTGCAAAACGCCGAAGCGGCTGCAAAAGAATCTCCGCCCACACTCCAAGTCGAAGATGCGCAGTACGAACTCAATGGAGCTCTCCGACAACTTGCGATTGCGGTGAGCCTTTCGATTGCTTTGATCTTCCTGACGATGGTGTTTCAATTCGGCAGCATCATGAACTCGCTTCTTGTTTTGGTCGCCGTGCCGCTCGGATTTATCGGTGTTGTGATTTCACTTTTCGTTTTCCAGAGCACGCTCTCATTGAATTCGCTTCTCGGTGTGATCTTGCTCAACGGACTTGCGGTGGCCAACTCGATCATCTTGGTCGACTTCCTCCAGCGAAAAGTTCAAGAGGGGATCGCTCCGCGAATTGCGGCCGTTGAAGTTGCGCGCGTTCGTCTCAGGCCCATTCTGATGACGTCATTGACAACGGGTCTCGGGATGCTCCCGATCGCGCTCGGTCTCGGAGAAGGCGGCAAAATTCTTCAGCCGCTTGGAATCGCCGTGGCCGGCGGGCTTGGGTTCTCGATGGTAACGACACTCTTTATCGTCCCGATGCTTCAAGTCGCCTGGCTTGAGCGATGCGAGCGGAAAAAGGGAGTCGCGCATGCTTAAGTGGTTAGCCCTTCTTTCATTGGTGAGCCTGAACGCTTCCGCGGCTCCTGAAGCGACGGCGCCTCTTTCAGGTCAGACGTTTTCTTCAGCTTACCGCGCAATCCTTGAGAGAAGTTTACGGATCGAGACTCAACGTCGTCAGATTGACGCAAGCGAAGCCCGCAGACTTGCGCAGTGGGGAAGCCTCGCTCCTTCGCTCTCGTTTGAAGTGAACCAAAAGCAAGCCGGTGAATCTCCGTCTGTAGGGCCGCTGAACGGCGCAGCCCTAACAACTACGGTGAACCTGTTTCGCTCGGGAGCGGATCTCGCGGGAATTCAAGCCGCTCGGGAGAATTTGCGCGCCAATCGCGAAAAGCTCTTAAACGAGCGCCAATTGGTGGAAGAAGACGCACTCTCCGCGCTCGTGACTTTCATCGGACGCGTGCGCGCTCGTCAGATCAACGAGAAGATCGTGCAACTTCGCGCGGAGTCGCTTCGTATCGCAAAGGAGCGCTACGATCGTGGTTTATTAGCGATGCAAGAAGTCGATAAAGTCGCGATCGATTTGGATAACTCGCGCGCAAAACTCATCGATGCGCAAGCGCGAGAGGCTGAGGGGCGCGCGCTTTTGAAATCGGCACTGGGTCACGACGCGATCGCCATCGAATGGCCTTGGAAAGATTCGCTCGTGAAAAGCCAAGACCTTGATAAAGGACTTTTCGATCTTGAGCGCAGGCCCGATTGGCGCCAGCTCAAAGCGTCTGTTGAAGAACAAAAAGGACGCCGCCGTCAGGCGTTGGGTCAGCTTCTTCCTTCCCTCAGCTTTAGCGCGAGCCTTGGTAACTCTGATCTCGCAAACTCCGGCCGACGCGATTGGGGAACGCTTTTAACTCTTTCAGTTCCCATCTTCGAGGGACTCCGCGATTATTCGAATTTCCAAGTGCAGGGCCTCGAACTTCAAGTCGCGGAGTACCGCCTTGAAGCCTTGCGGAGACTTGCGCCCGCCGAAGTGGAAAGTTTGAAAGAAAATCATCGCGCCGCGCGCGAATCGGCGCTTGCGCGCGAGAAGACGGCCAAAGTTTCCGAGCGCCTTTTCTCCGACAATCAACAACGCTTCCGGTTGGGCCGTGCGACCGTAAACGAATTGGCCTTCGATCAAGATCGTTTACTTCAGTCGCAACTCTTAGAAATCGAAGGTTGGCTTAATCTCCATCTGACTTACGCAAGACTCTGCCACGGCTTGGGTGGCTTCGTCGTCGCTTCAAGCGAGGTGAGTCTGTCGTGCGAGCCTGCTGAGCCGATCGTCCGTTAATGAAGGGTCGCCGTGATATCGGCGATCACGGATTTTGTCTGGTGCCCGATAAGGAGCATGCGCTCTTTCGGACCCTCCTGCACGTGAACAAGCGTTGCTCTCTGGTGGGGTTCGCTGTTAGCGAAAATCACATCGTGTTTCACCTGAAGCGTCGCTTCGGGGCTTGTCACGTGCGCCCGCGCGGTTGCGAGAACTTCGGTCGCCCCAAAGATAACTTCAGTACGCAAATGCTGACTCACCGGGCGCAGATGGTTGGTAACGAGGATCGCGCCTTCTTCTTCGCGCCCTTTGAAGCGAATCCAGCCGTCAAAAACGGGGAGCTTTGAACCATCGGGGAGCGCGTAGAACTGCGAGTAATCGACCAGAGCAAAATGTCCGGTGCGATCGGCCTTTCGCTCGAGAATCGCGGGTTGATCAAAACCCAAAACGGTTTGGAGCTCCGAGAGGAAGCTCTGCGCGCGGTCGGCGTTCGCCATCACTTCTTTCAAAACGGATCCGCTCATTCGAAAAGGGCGACCATCGACGTCTCGTTTGATCTTCCAACGATCCGTTCCTGAATATTTCTGGAGGAGATTCGCCAGCGGATCGCGTCCCGAACTTGATCCCGATCCCGAGTTCGCGCCGCCTGCACCCGAACCGGCTCCGCCACCGGCGGGCGGAACGCTTGCGGGCTGACGATCTTGCCCGTCGTTTTGCGAAGCTAACTGTGAGGAATTAGCTTCGTCATTTGAGTCGGCTTCACGCGCGAGAAACGACGTCGCAGGCTTTTGTTGCGACGAACGATCTTGTGTGAACTCCCAAACGAGCAGTCCACCGAGAATCAAGAGTGCGACGAAGGCGATGTAACGACGCATGGTCCTCACTTTTGTTGAAGTCTTTCTCTAAGTATTCGCCTCGATTTGGATTACGGCAAGGTGAGACCGACCTTCGTGTAGGCTGCGCGGAAGTCCGTTAGGATCATGGCGGATTTCGCCGGTACGAGAGCATTCGCGTTCGTTTCGATCACGTCGAAAGCCGTGATGAAGGTATCGCTAGGAGAGAGGTCAGCTAAGTGCTCGGAGAAAATCTTTTCGATATCTTTTTCGGCGCCCGCATCTTTCGCCTTTTTCCAGACCTGGTACCAGATCATGGCGTAGGCCGAGCCCATGTAGTGGATTTCGCCGCCGCCGGAGCCGTTGTAGAGCGAAGTCGACGTGACGTTCGCTTCGAGATTGGCCGCAGGATCACGCATGTCGAACCCTTCAGCGTTGTTCATCACGTACGGGGCAATCGAAGGGGGCGCTTCGGGATAAAGAATGAATGAGTGAATATCCGCAATACCTTCGTGCATGGCGCTAAAGCAGCCGTTGATCGTCAAGCAGTAAGGGATGACCTGGCCATTCTGACGTTTCAAATTCGGGTCGAGCGCCAAGCGAGAAGCGGCGGGCAGGGCGTAGTGGAAGTTACCGTGCCCTGCTTCGTGCGCGATGACCGAACCATCGAGTGAGAAGTCAGCCGTATCGCTCCCTTGTCGCCAAAAGCCGAACGTGAGGGATCCATCCGTTTGGCTGAACATCGCATTTTCAAAGGGTTGACCTTGGAAAGTCGCGATGTACGGTTTGAGTCGAAGAGTCGCTCCCGCACGCGCACGTGCGTAGTAAAACGTGCCCGTGCGCTCGGTCATGTAAGTGCGTTGATAATTGACGACGTAGAACATACTGAGCTGGGCGACTTTGCGGCTCGTGTCGCCTTTTACGTTATACTTCCAGGAATTGTTGGCAGCCGCGACCTTGGTGATGGTCGTTCCGCTCACGTCGATCGTGTAGTTCTGGTTGCCGATCGCGGTTGTCGGAACTTTCATTCCGTAGATAAGAACAGCGGAGTCTTGAGCATCGGTTGCGCTTGCGACCGTATAGCCGGGCGTGAAGCGTTGCCCGTAGGTCGTGAGTGGATCGCGCCAAGGTAAACAAAGGTTGTATTCAGGGTTCGTCATGCAATCGTTCGCTTTGACGAGCTTCGGGAAAGCGGCGTCCCAGTTGGCGATCTCCGGTTTTGTATCTACAGGTGATGTTGAGGGAGTTGGAGTTTCACGGCCTCGTGCATCGACGACGCCACTCGGTAAGATCTTCGAACTGAAATCACCGGCTTTAAAAGGTTCGCCACAGTTTTGGTAGGCGAGCACGACGACGGCTAAACCGAAGATGGCCGCCGAAGTTTTTTGTCGCGGTGATGCTGACACTGTGAACTCCTCCCCCGAAGCAGAACCGAGCCTGTGACACTTTTTGGCTCTATTCCAATCATCGGTTACAAGACCCATACCGCTTAAGAACCATTCTGTAGCTCTCGACTGAATACGATTTGGGCGGGTGTTTTTGGGTTCGACAAAGGGGCTGCGCCGCTCGATTTGTCTCACTTCAAGGCGCGTCCCAAGTTGAGATTGGAGGGACCGATTCCTACACAAAAACGCCGAGAAACCCGACAATGATACGTATGAAGATGAATCTACGCTCGCAAAGTCGTTCGATGTTCGCCATCGGCATTCTCGCATTCGCCTGCGTGGTGGGCTTTCAGAACTGTAGTTTGAACGGCGCATTCCCTCTTCTCGAAGTGACGAAGACCGAAGGCGGCTCGAGCACGAAAGATCCTGTTCCGGATTTCACCGCACCCGAGAAAGTTTCCGAAGCGCCGCCGCTTCGTATGCTTTCAAACGAAGAGTACTACCGTGTCGTGAGCGATCTCGTCGGGCAGAACGTTCCGCGTGCACTCTTCTCGGGCTGGGGGCCCTCGCCCGTTGCTTTTGATTTCGATACGGTGGGTGCAGGGCTTATCGATTCGAAAGAAACTCAAGATCGTCTGACGGCCGCAGAAGAAATTTCGGAGATCGCGGTTGGTTCGCCGACCGTCATGGTCTGTCAGCCCGGCGCAACCGCGGTTTCTTGGAACGCTTGCGCTCAGCAAATTCTCGAACGCTTCGCTTTCCGCGCATTCCGTCGTCCACCGACGTCCGCCGAGATGACGGTGATCAAAGGCGTCTTCGATCAAGTTTCGGGTCAAGCGCTTGGCACGTTCAGCGATGACATCGACTCGAACTTCGATGTCGCAACGAACGATCTCGGCGTTCACGGCTGGGTTTTCGACAAGCAATGGGAAGAACGCTACGTCGAAGTTCACTTCTACGTGCAACCTCCGGGTGCTCAGCAAGAGTTTGCCGGCGCAACGCTTGCCGATCGCCCTCGTGGTGACGTGAATTCGGTCAAGAACGTCAAAGGTGATCACGGCTTCGCGTTTCGTTTGCCTGCGAAGTACGCCGATGGTCGTCAGTACACCGTGCGCGCTTACGCAATCGGAGGTCCTGGCAAGAACAATCCTGAGCTTGCAAGCAGCGGGAAGACCTTCACGGGAAACAGCGCGGGTGGTCCGATCAGCTTCAACCAACTTTCAACACCGTTCCGCGATGGTTTGAAAGCAAGCTTGCAGTCGATTCTCACTTCGCCAAACTTCCTCTACAAGTTTGAGCAGCCGATCTTCGCTAAAGGCGACACCCAAACTCTCGGCGACTTCGAGCTCGCATCACGCCTTTCGTTCTTGATCATGGGCTCGATCCCGGACGACGAGCTTTTTGCACTCGCGCAACAAGGGAAGTTGAAAGATCCGGCTGTTCTCCGCGCCCAAGCCACGCGCCTTCTTGATCAGTACGGTGATCGTTTCGCGATGACGTTTGCCGGGCAGTGGCTCGGCTTCCGCCGTTACGCTTTGAAGTACGCAACGCAAGGACCGCAAGACGATACGGGTGTTCTCGAATCGGCGATGGCCGAAGAGAGCAAGCTCGTCTTCAAGCGTCTGATCGATAAGAACTACACGATCGATGCGCTTCTTGAGCCTGGGTTCACGTTCGTTAACCAGCGTCTCGCGCAGCACTACGGAATGTCGACACCTGCAGGCGGCGGCTTCCAGATGATCGCATCTGCTGATCGCGGGGGAGTGTTGATGCAGGGGAGCGTGCTTCGTATGACGTCCAACCCTGACAGTACGCACCCGATTCGTCGTGGTCGATGGGTTTTAGGATCGCTCCTTTGCGAACCGCTCCCTCTGGCGGACTCAGCTCTCCGGATGGAGATTGACGAAGTCACCAAGAGCCTGCCGCCGAATCTTTCCGTCTCCGAGCGCCTGATCGCGCACCGGACGGCTGGACAAAGCTGCCTAGGTTGCCACGCGAAGATGGACCCGATCGGTCTGGGTCTTGAAAACTACGATGCTTTCGGTCGCTGGCGCACGAAGTATCCGAACAACTCGCCCGTTGTTTCGAAGACGGATTTGCAAGGTGTTCCGTTCAACAACGGTCGCGAACTCAGCACGATTCTTCGCGATCAAGAAGCCTTCCGTCGCTGCGTTGTTCGCAAGACGATGACTTACGTCTTCTCGCGCGGTCTTCGTATCAGCGAAACCGCGACCAAAGAGAATCCCGATACGTCTGACGATGCGCTCTTGGATGCGCTTACGAAGAAATCACCTACGCTTCGCAACTTGGTCTTGGACCTCGTTAGTTCCGAATCTTTCCGCTCGGTCCGTCGACCGGCTGGTCAATGAGGAGAGCCATGAGAAACCGCCACGTACTCAGCCGACGTCACGTTCTCCAAGCGATGGGAATCACAATCGCGCTCCCCATGCTCGAAGCCATGACGCCATTTAATCGCGCCTACGCCCAGGCGGCGGGCCGCAAGCGCTTCATCGGGGTGTTTGCGCCAAACGGTGCCTATATGCCTGGATGCGTGAACGGGAACTTCACTTGGGAAGACGCCCTCTCGCCCCTGAACGGAACTCTCCGCAACAACGCGATGATCATCCGGGGCTTGAGCAAGGTCTCGCCGCCAGATTTGCACTGGAACAACACGGCAAGTTTTCTCTCCGCGAAAACGATCGAAGTTCCCAGTCCGAACCACACGGTCGCCGGGAAAACGCTGGATCAGATTTTAGCGGACCAAGCGAATAAGCCCATCCGCTCCATTCAAGTCGGTTGGAAAGACGAAGTCTGGATCGGGACTGATCACGATACTTACTCGAATAAATATCTGAACTGTATTTCGTGGCGCCGAGACAATGAACCGATCTCAAAAACCACGCGTCCCATCGATTTGTTCAACCAAATCTTTGCTGCCAATTCTTCTTCGCGTAAGCACATCGAATACATGATCGCGAAACGAAAGAGCGTGCTCGATGTCGTTATGTCGCAAGCGAAGTCGCTCCAATCGCGCGTACCCTCAGGTGACAAACAAAAGCTTGAGCAATACTTCGAGACGGTCCGGAGCATCGAGCAAGATTTGAACAAATCAAAACCCACTTGCGATATCACCGTGCCGCAGCCGCCTTTATCGGCGGCGTACATGGAACACTTCCGACTGTTTCACCGCATGATCGCGGTCGCGATGAAGTGTGATCTGACTTCGGCGGCGACCGTGCAGTTCGACACGGGCGTCGGTGATACGGAGCTTGTGGAACCGAGCATCGGATACATTCACCACGACTGTACTCACCACGGCGGCGACAACAATAAGGTCGAGGCGTTGCGAAAAATCACGCGTCGCCACGTCGAACTCTATGCCGATCTTTTGCAGAAGCTCAAAGACGAAGGTGTCTTGAACGAAACGCTCGTTCTCTTCAGCTCCAACATGGCTGACGGCAATAGCCACTTGGAAAACAACTTGCCCACGATCTTGGGCGGAGGCGGAACCGACCTTCGGTTTGGTGAGGAAGTTTTCAATCAAAACGATCGTCGGCCGTTTGCAAACCTCCTGGTCGAGGTCGCGCAGCAAGTCGGACTTTCTTCGATCACGCAGATGGGCAATAATCAAAACACGTCGACCGGTGCACTTGCGGGAATCAGAAAGTAACGGGAAAAAGCTTGAGACGCACGAAGCTCGCCCTAACATTTTTATCTCTCATAGGAGCCGCGACTATGATCGCGGTCTCCTATCAAAACTGCGGCGAGATTCGTCCGTCGAGCGAGGCCGTGCACGCCCAATCTCTTTTGGAGAAGAAAAGCCGCGATGACCGCGAAATCGCGGGCCGACTTTTAGGATCTTCTACCCAGCGAGTCTGGCTCAAGGGTAACGTTGTGCCTGCAGTTGCGACCGCCGCCTTGAATTTAACGCCCGGCGGGTCGGCACCGGCACCATCGCAAGTGAACCTCGATCTTTTGGGAACTGGCGGACTCCAGTTTTCAAGTGGCGCGAACCTCGCAACGAAGCCGGCAGATGATTTCATCATGCGCGAGCTGAGCGTCCTTGCTCTCATCGAGGGTGTTCCCAACGGTCGGATCGTTACCGTCCACGGGGGAACTCTCGGTTCGGAAGAGCTCTCGCTGAAGATCGCTAACAACACGGTCACCGCCGTCCACCAGACAAGTACCGGGAACTACGCTCAAACAACGCTCTCCTTAGGCTCAAGCTTAGGTCCTTTCGCCATCGCCGCATCTTTCGGACGCTCGGCTGACGCCATCACACTTCAGGTGAACGGGAAACTTGCGCCAGCACCCGTCATCACGGGCAGTCCCTTTGATTCCGCAGAATTTGAACGTGAGCTTTACGTCGGGACGGTTCCGGGCGATACGGGGACGACGAACTTTAAAATCGCGGAGCTCATGGTTTTCACTTCTGAGCTAAAGGCCTCTGAGCTGAATTCGCTAGCCCGTCGAGCCAGCTCCGAGCGTGGTTTTGAGGGAGTCGAATACATTCCGTTTACCGCAGACACGGGGCCCACCGGGCCCGTTGTTGATCCGGTCTTTCAGCAGGTCTCCCAGATCCTCGTCACTCGGTGCGCAGGCTGTCATGCCGACTGGGCGAACGGATCTGCGTCGGATCTCTGGGCAAGCGGCCGCGTTCAGCGTGGAAACGCCTTCGCATCGCCTCTCTACATTCGTCTGACGAATTCTGAAGGTCCCTCAAGTGCAGGGGCTAAGAGCATGCCGCTCGCTTTTGGCGGCCAATCAGGCCCCCTTGATGCGGCTCAACTCACGCTCATAAAGAATTGGATCAATTCGCTCTGACCCGGGCTCCCCGAGATGCTTTCGGAGCCGGGTCGACACTGATCCGTCCGGAAGTTTTGATTCCAATCCCAAGATGCTCCCAGCTCGAGCAAATATCCCCGCCACCGGTGAATTTTTGACCACTGGGTCCACCCTGGAGCCAGTAAATTTTTTTCTGGGGCGCCAGGCAATGCTTTGACGCTTGTCAGGCTTCCTTTAAGATCCCGCCGGTTCGGCAATTTCAGAGGGAATTCACAAGAGGGGAAAATGAGAAAACTAATCTTCGTCGCCCTGACAGCGGCTCTGGCGGTTCCGTTTCTATCGGGCTGCACGCGCAATGATCAAGGCGGCATCGGCCTGTTCTCCGACATTCAAGGGATCTTCAGCACGCGCCCGCAAACGAGCACGCACTCGCTCCTTTTGATCAAACTTCAGTCGCAGCCTTTGCTTACGACGCTGAAGAACGAAAACGGCGCTAAGTCCGTCAGCACGGAACTTGCGGAAAAGATCACGACAGAGCAAAACGCGCTGATCGCGAAACTCAACGAACTCTCCTCCGAAACAAAAGTCATTTACCGCTACCGCCTCGTCCTCAACGGGGTCGCGGTCGTTGTTCCGAACCACGTGATTGAGAAAATCCGTGGGCTTGCAAACGTGGCACTTGTAGAAAACTCGGGTTCGTTTGCGCGCCCGAAGGCTTTCTCAAAACTCATGACTGAAGAAACAAAGCAAGCCGTGGCAAATGCGTTCAACGAGCGTAACTCGGTGAAGTTCATCGGCGCGGATCAGGCTCACGCCCGCGGCATCCGCGGCCAAGGCATTCGCGTCGGCATCATCGATACGGGGATCGATTACACGCACGCGATGTTTGGTGGAGCGGGCACGGAAGAAGCGTTCAAAGCTATTGATCCAGCTCAGCCGTCCGCAGCCTTCCCGAATGCGAAAGTCATCGGCGGAACCGATCTGGCAGGTACAGATTACGATTCGGGCTCTGCCGATTTTGATCGTCACATTCCGCGACTCGACTCAAACCCCATCGACGAAGGGGGCCACGGGACTCACGTAGCTGGTACCGTTGCGGGCATCGGCGATGGTGTGAACACGTACGACGGAGTCGCGCCTGACGCTCTTCTCTACGCCATCAAAGTTTTCGGTAAAGACGGTTCAACCGGTGATGCGACAATCATCGCATCGCTTGAGTACTCGGCTGACCCGAACGGCGACGGCGATCTCTCGGATGCGCTTGATGTTGTCAACATGTCGCTTGGCGGTGGCTTCGGTGACCCCCACCTTCTTTACGTCGAAGCGATCGGCAATCTTTCGAAAAGCGGAACTTTCGTTGTCGCATCGGCCGGTAACAGCGGCGACAACTCCTACATCGTGGGTGCTCCTAGCGTTTCCGAAGATGCCCTCTCGGTCGCTGCTTCGGTCGACGATATGGACCACAACTGGAAGTTCCAGGCCGTTCAATTCACGACTCCCGATAAGCCGGAAATCATTGTTGAAGCCATCGAAGCTCCGATCGCAAAGCCGATTGCGGAAGCTGGTGAAGTGAGTGGCCCCCTCGTTGATCTCGGTCTCGCCGACAAACCGTTGACGGATGAGCAGGTCGCAGCCGTTCAGGGTAAAGTCGCCTTCATCATGCGCGGAGTTGTGACTTTCGCCGATAAGATCAAACGCGCGGCTGAAGCGGGCGCCATCGGCGTCGTTGTCGGCAACAACCAACCTGGCGAGCCTCTCGCCATGGGCGGAGACGGCAAATTCGAAATTCCCGCGATCATGATCAAACAAGAGCTTGCGCTTGAGATTCAAGCCGGCATGGCTAAGGGCGAAGTCACCATTAAGTTCAACACGCCCCATAAGATTGAAAAGCCCCAGTTGATAGACACGATCACCGGCTTCTCATCCAAAGGCCCTCGTTCGCTCGACGCCCTCGTGAAACCGGAAATCGCCGCACCCGGAAGCCTTATCGTTTCTGCCGAAATGGGCGGCGGAGCCAAAGGCGTTAAGCTCTCCGGTACATCGATGGCAGCTCCGCACATGGCGGGCGTCATGGCTCTCGTAAAACAAGTTCGTCCCGACCTCTCTTCGGCTGAACTGAAGAGCGCGGTGATGGGAACAGCCACGACGATGCGCGATGAGAACGACAAGAAATATCCGATCAGCCGCCAAGGTGCTGGTCGCGTGCAAGTTGTCAAAGCTCTTGAAGCCGCCGTTGCGACTAATCCGGTTGCGATTTCGCTTGGTGAAACGACCGTTGAGACACGTAAAACAATCGTTCGTGCCATTGAGTTCAAAAACATCTCGCAAGCCGCGATCGCGGCTCAGCTGACGTTTGATGGACACGCGTCGCTTCGTCTCTTGAATGCTCCATCGGAAGTCACTCTTGAGCCGGGCCAAAAGCTTTCTTTGTCGCTGAAGTTCCTGGTTGATACAGCTAACCTCGAAGCTCTCTCGACGGAGCTTGATGGTTTCGTTCGTCTCGTAAAAGACGGTAACGAAGTTGTGCGCGTTCCGGTTCTTGCGGTTGTAAACAAAGCTTCGCAAGTCAAGGCGCAGAAGCTTGCGGTTGGTTCCACATCGGAAGCCGACAGCCAAGGTGCAAGCGTTGATCTCGTTTTGAGCAACAACGGCGTTCACGCGGGTGAAGCTTATCCGTTCAACTTGATCGGAAGCGATCGCCGCAAACAAGACGATGCGCAAGATCCTTTCCGTTCGCGCGCGTGCGATCTTTCGGAAGCTGGCTACCGCGTGGTCGTAAAAGACGGGCAGCCGGTCTTCCAAGTAGCGGTGAAGCTCTATGAACCCGTCACGACATGGGATCAGTGTGAAGTCTCCGTCCTCATCGATGGAGATGCTGACGGAATCGCTGACCAAGAACTCGTCGGCACAAAGCAAGATCGCTTGAAAGGCCTGACCGCGACGACGTTTGCAAGTCTTCTCCTCGATGCGGCGAAAGCCCGCGAGCTTCGCAAGCAGTTTGAGCTCGACACGAAAGAGCGCAAACCCGAGCTCATCGAAGACTATACGGCGAGCGTTTTGGCGATCAATCCGATGGCGGCTTTTGAGCACTCGACGGTTGCGATCGTTGAAGCTCCCGTGGCGCAATTGAATGTTCGTGGCTCAGGCGAACTTTCGATCCGTATCGCGACGAGCTATCAGGAGTACTCGGCTGTCGAGCCTGATGACTTCCTCGTAAAAGATCCGATGAACTGGGTCGGTTTGAGCTTGGGCGAAGAAGGGGCGTCGTACGTCGGATTGCCCGAGAAGATCGTTCTTGCGCCGCAAACATCGCAGACGGTTTCGTTCTCAAAAGGTGCGAGCCTAGAGAATCTACTGGTGCTTTATCCTACGAACCGACCGGTGGTTGGTGGCTTGAGCCGTGACCAACAAGCGGAGATTCTCTCGCCTGTCTACGAGATTCCCGCCGCTACGGTTGCGAATCACTAAAGCCGCGAGAGCATCACGACCAAAAAAAAGGCACTCCTTCGGGAGTGCCTTTTTATTTTCAGCTTCGTAAACAAATACGAATTACTTGCACTTCATTTTAACGGCCGACATGACGGCGTGGTTGCCATCGAGGACGAGCGTTGCGATCAGGGCTTTTTCAGCCGGAACGTAAACGAGAAGCGCGCTTGTTTTCACTTTCGATTCGTCACCTTCAGCACTTGCGGGAAGAGTCTTTTCAACGATAGCGAGAGTGTTGCCATTCGTCTGAACGTCAGCGCGTTTTGCCGTGACGAACGTCTCCCACATTTGGAACTCAACTGTCTTCTTCGTGATCTTCACGGCCTGCAGGCGATCGTCATCGAGGATTCCGTTGTCGCACTCAAGAGTCTTGGGAAGAGCAGCGGCAAAAGCGTTCGTGGAAAGGACAAGAGTCGCGAGGGCTAAGAGGGCTTTCATTTTCATTCTCCTGAATTTTTAATTCGTTCGATCGTTAGTCACCGACGAGCGAGAATCTAGCCGTCGCGTGCAGGCGGGACTAGGCAGAAGTGGGTAGAACGAAACAGAAAACGTTGTAAGTTCCCGCGATAACGGGACATTTTGCCTTACAAGTTCTCATCAGGAAAGTTTGGATGCTGGAGATGAAGACCCCAGAAAATAAAAAACCCGCCGGAGAGGGCAGGTTTTTAAGGGTCCTTGTTGAGAGTCGAAAAAATTGGTGCGCGGGAATGGACTTGAACCATCATGCCCTTTCGGGCGCTAACACCTCAAGGTAGTGCGTCTACCAGTTTCGCCACCCGCGCACAGTAGATTCGATCTCAGGAAGGACCGTTATTCCTTAAAAGCTGGGCCTCTGTCAATCGGGGAAGTGCGAGATGATTCAAGATTTCTCGGATTTTTCCGGCGAGATTTTTTTCTTCGTCAAGAGCTCGAATGCTTATTCATGTGGCGTGAAGTCGCAAAAGTCGCTCCCAGGGCGGAAGGCGAGGACGGCGAAATGCTTCCAAATCGGTTTAAATCACGCGCCAATTGTGTAGGAGCCATCACTTTGGCTACACCCAAGCGAAACAGATTAACCGGACGAAGTTCCCTTGCTGTCGTAATAATAGAGGCATGAACGGTCCCGCTGAAGATGATCGGTCACAGGAAGTGACGGTGAAACGGAAGGCAGCCCGGATACGACTCCGGGGGGACTTGGGCCCAAACTCGAAACGGAATTCGGGGGAGGAACGATGGCGCTCAAGGAATTGAAGCGTTTGACCGGGGAACTCGAAGAACTCGCTCAGCTGTTGAAGCAAGAAACCCGTGCCCAAGCCCGCTGGATCATCATGCGTCGAGTAAGTGAAATCATGCATTTGATCGGAGAGGGGTTAAAAGAATGAGCGAGTCAGCAGTTATCGTTTCCATGGTTGGTGCCTACGTCGCAACGGGTTTCGTGCTCCTGAAGTATTCTCTCGGCAGCGCGATCCTCAATCCCAAATTAGTTCCTGTAAAGATTCGCTCGCGCCGTTGATCGGCAGCTGAGCGTTGTTCCTGTTCTCTCTTTAGGTGGTGTGAGTGTCCGTAAGGAAGTCATCACAGGGTTTCTCCTCCCTCTGATGACAAGTTGGTGGCCGGGTGGATCGTGAGATCCACCCGGATTTTTTTTGCCCTTCACTCCGCCATGCTTCGATCTTTTCTTGTGGTTCAAGACCACTCACTTCTTCGCGTTTACACAAATGAGTTTCGTTTGTCCGCCGCCGCAGACAGATAGCAAGCGCATTTTCCCGCGTTCATTGGGCGCCTCCGTAAAAAAATTTAGAGTCCCTTCATGCAAGTCGACGGCGAACCGTTGACGAGACACACACGACACCCGAGTTCGGCCACCAACTTCCGAACTCGAAACATGGAGGGCACCATGGCACTTTCGAAGAGGATCCAAATCACAAGCTTTGTTTTTAGCGCGCTGATCGGTGCGGCGGCTTGTTCACCGAATCAGCAAACATCAGCTGAGCAAAAAGGTGATGAATGGGCATCGCTTGCAGCGATCGACTCAGCACACAGCCGGGTTTTGACACCACGGCCGAGCGATCCGCAAGCAGAACTGAGTCAGCTCAAGCGCTACCGTGGGCAAACGGCGTTTTTAAATCCGCTCTATTATCGCTACGGAGAAGGCGATGAAAAACAAGATGCACCCAAAGAAGGGGCGGAGGAGCGCGAGCAGCAAGAATCCGATATCTATAAGATCGGGAAACCTGGCTCAAAACTTCTTTACCTGCTGAACAACTATCGTGGACTCCAAGTTGTAAGCTATCAAGCGGGTCCCGAAAACCCGCAGCTTCTTGGACGTGCGATCTCAACCGGAGGAACTCCCTACGAGATGTACTATGATGCAGGTCAAGAGAGATTGATCGCGGTTCAGCATGATTACTCCTACCGCGGTGAAGATGACTACCAACGAAGCGAACTTGCAATTTACGATGTGCGTGACCCGGCAAAGCCTCGACTAACGGAAACGATTCAAGTCGGAGGAAGTATCTCAGATTCGCGCATCGTGGGAGATGTGCTCTACATCGCCGCGCGAAAAGGAAAAGAAGGCTTCGTTAGATCGTACTCGCTCAAATCAGCGAACTTAAGAGTCGTTCAAGAGGTGACGCTCAGTCTTCCGGTTTCCTCGAGCGAGAACATGAACATCCTGACTGTAAATAAGGATGGCAAACAATCTTACTACCTCGTAGCAACACTCTCGGAGAAGTCATGGGGATGGTGGGATGAGTCGAGCGTCGTTGAAGTCGTGGACATCTCGGATGAGAAGGGAAAGATCCAACCGCTGATGTCGGTTGCCGCGCGCGGAGTTGTTCGTGAGCGCACGCAGACGATGATCAAGAACGATACGCTCATTGTGACGTCAAACTACAATCTCGGTCGTGAAGACGGTCTTCCCGCGCGAATCGCGGTGGAAACCTTCCGTTTCCCCGCGCAAAACTCGGAAGTCATCACCGACAACGAAGCTCAATACCGCAAGCTCCACATCGAGCGTGCGCTCAAAGGAAAAACCGGCAAAGAGTATCAAGATCTCCTTGAGAAGCTCATGACCGATCCTGAGACAGGCCTCCGCGGACGCTTCGTCAACGCTGGTCAAGGCCTCCGCAAGATCGTGAACGACTCGATGGTGACGGTTGGCGACGGCTCGGGCCTCGACGCAAACCTTCGCGACGTCCGTTATCAAGGCGGGCATCTCTACGCGTTCTGGGTTCCGGCAAATGAAGTCGATCCCTTTGATCTCTTCGATATTTCTGAACCTGAAAAAGGTGTGCGCTACATCAATCGCCTCCACTTTGACGGCTGGATTGATCGCGCGATTCCCATGACGCACGCAGGGCGAGAATTCGTTTTGGGCCTTGGCTGGGTTGTGCCCGTTGAGAACAACGAACAAAATCGTCGCCGTCCTCAAGCGATGATCTTTGAGATTACTCAAGATCGAGGAAAACTTCGCGCAATCGATGTGGCCCAGTTCTCTTTTGAAAATTCTGATATTTGGACGAACTTCAACGACCAAGACAAAATGATCGAAGTGAACTTCAGTGGTGATGGTAAAGGCGAGATTCTTTTCGGAGCATCTCGTTACTCGGAAGGCGAATCGTCATCGGGAGGTCAGATCTTGGCCTTCGATCTTGGCGCCGTTGTAGGTGGAAGTTTTGAGAAAGCGCTCACGGCTGGCCCCTTCTTAAGCGGTGGTGCAGATTGGATTCGCCGAGCGTTTACGAATACGGAAATCAATCGCATCAACACGTTCTCGGATCGGCAGCTGGCTACCTACGGCGAGCGTGCGGGAGGAGCTGGTGAAACGCTTCACCCCGTGCACGTTCTGGAACTTGCGCGAAGCCTCTCCGGTTACGCATCGCTTGCAGAAGGACTCGGCGTTCAGATCATCAGCGAAGGTTATTGGTACGCTCGCGAAAGCAAAACAGAGCTTCGCCTCGTCCGCCAAGAAGCCGTTGATAGCGAAAAGCACCAAGCCCTTCAGAGCGTCATTCTCGATGGCGCTTACCTTGATCACATGAAGGAAGCAAAATCCGGTGATCTGCTTGTGCTCACGTCTCAGTACCAAAACCTCCTCCACCGCGCCAACCGTTACAACTACCGAACTGTTTTGAGACTCGCTCGCTATCAAGTGAGCGGAGGGAAGCTCGTTGAAAAAGCCCGTATCGAAATGCCGATCGAACGGCAAGAAGAGCGAATGCCCAGCGCTCGCGCTGTCAAACAGGGACATTCGCTTTCCATGCCGAAAGGTCTTGTGCAGCTCGCGGATGGAACCGTACTTGCGCAAGCCGAATCGTTTGTTTACCGCGTTGATGTTTCAAGCGGTCTTAACCACCAGCGGCTGGAGCTGAACGGCTGCGAGCTCAACGACGAGACGAGCGTTGGTGTTCGCGTGCTGGCCGGGCAGCCGTACTTGACTTGGACGGAGCAAGTTGAAAGTCAGCAGTACACACGCTTGGTCTTTGGCCGAAACTTCCTCTCACGCGTGGCACTTGAGCAGAATCAGATGAAGTGCCAAGGCCGCGTGAATATTCCCGGCACGATCTTGCTCGCAACTTCGACGGATGAGCTCATGACGCAAGATGAATGGGTCAAAGACATCGTTCGTTTGCCTCCCGAGACTACAAACGAAGAACAAGAAGAGCGCTACGAGTTAAAAACTCAAAACTCTCTCGTTTCGCTGAAACTTGAGAATGCGGCTGCCGTCTTGAAGGACGAAGTTGAATCTCAACGTTTCGATCGTAGCTCGGCATTCCCCGTTGGCGAGAACCTGCTCGTGCAAGTGCGCCAGCCGGATTACGAGTCGGCCGAACTTGAGTTCCTCGGCGTGAATGAGAAAGGCGAGATCGAGCGCGATACCTACGGATTCGTAAGTGAGCTTGCCAAAGGTGCTGCACTCGCGGCCGTTGTTCCTGTGCCTGGAGCGACAGGTCAGTTTTACGGCTGGGTGAGTGGATCTGTTTCCTACTGGTCCGCAAGCCAAGCGCAGGTCATCAAGTTCTCATTGGCCGAGCGTCGTCCGCAAGTGATGTCGCTTGTAAAAATCAACGAGCACTTTGAGCCCCTCTCGGGTCAGACAAAAGTTGAACTTCCGCGGGCTTGGGGTGAACAAGTTCACTTTACCCCGGAAAAACAGAGTTTCGAGATCGTCCAGGGGCTTTACGGCATCACGCAGGTGCTCGTGAAATAAAACTGAAAAAGCATTGATCACGGGATCGGTGCCCACCGTGGGAGCCGGTAGGGAAGAAGAGATTCGACAAGAACCTCGACCAACTGCCGGCTCCATTTTTAGAGCAACGCACAAGAATTGTGTTCCTTCATTCATAAATGGCGTGCGCGAGGGGTCGCGCTTGCCACGCTTCGGCCTCCGCTACTAACAATTAGGTCTTGCCGTGAAGGTAAAGGAGACTCGCACCATGCGTTTCATGATCGTAGCTCTCGCTTTGATTTCGGGATTTGGATTCACTGCTTGTCAACCCGCGGCCTGGACAGAGCGTGCAGGACAAGAAGAAGTCGCTCCCTCGAACGGACCGCTTTCGGTGAGTTCCGTTTCGATCGACTCCTGCGCAACGGGTCGCCTGTACGTCGGCTTTAAAGAAGCGGACGGAACTCGCGCGGATTTAGTCAGCGCGCTCAAAATTTTCGCCGATTATCCGCAGCTGAAAATGCAACCTGTTGCTGCCGGCGAGCGCGAAGCCGCTTTCGTTCTTTCGCTCAATCAAAATTGTTTAACGTCAGCGTGCGCGGAAGCAGCTGGGTGGAGCCAAATCCAATTGCGGCTCGCAGCTTTCAACGGTGTCTCGCTTCAATGTTACTCGGGGCCACTTGCTTCTACGCCGGCGGATCCAGCTCCTATCTGCGAGCCGGACGAATCTTCAAATCCCAATGCGGACGTTAAACAAGATATCCCGAAGCAAGATCCGCCCAAGCAAGATCATCCAAAGCAAGATGCGCCGAAGCAAGATGACGATCAGGGAACGATTCCGATCCCCGGTGGCGGCACTGGCGGAACGGGCGGCGAGTGATCGCCTCCATTAAAGCTTTTGGTCTCCGAGCCTGGGGCTGAGTATGGAAGAACGTCTCCGGCTGCTTCACGAGGCAGCGCTTACATCGACGGATTATCGCAATTTTCTCGGAAAGACTTTTGATGTCCTGGGATCCACTTCGCGCGCGGGGAAGTTCAACTTCTCCGCTTTCGCACGTAAAGCAGGTCTCCAGTCTCGAGGCTTCGCGCAAGAAGTCGTCACCGGAAGAAAACGCTTAACGCCGCAGTCGTACCCAAAGTTTGTCAAAGCGCTGGGTCTTCCGTTTCAGCTCCGCAAATATTTTGCTCTTCTCGTCATGCGAGATGAGGCTGAATTTAACGATCAGAATCTTTCGCGAGAGGAGATCGAAGCCAAACTCGCGGTGGTCAGAGAAAGAATCCGCGGTCAGGTCGCCTTCGAAGCGGAATCATCCGACGGACAAGGTCCGCACCAAGAAATCTTCAAAGCCACCCAGTTTCTCTCCGTTTACGCCGTTCTTGGATGTCGGAACGGTTCCGAGGTTGATGACGTCGTTCGCAAAACGGGGCTTCATCCGGCGGTCTGCCGCGGAGTCTTGCACCACCTCGTTCAGAGCAAGCTCGTGACGGAAAAGGCCGGCCGCTACAAATCGGTGCATTCGCACCTGGTGGCGCAGCACCTACCCGGAGACCATGAATTCAAAACTGCCTATCTTGAAACGGTGGAGCATCTGAAAAAACGGGCGACCGCCGACTTCGATAGCCCCGAGAGCCTCTACATCCATTCTTATTTCTCGATCGATCGGAAGCGATTGCCCGAATTCAAAAAGCGCCTCTGGAGCCTCGTCCTCGAATACATCGACTCCTGCGACGACGACGAGGGCGACGCTGTCTACCGGCTCCTCGTGGGCTTACTGCCTTAGGTACCAGTTTCCTTTTGCAGAAGCGGCGCTTCTGCAAAAGGAAACTGGTACCACCAAGAGGTTTTTACCAACCCTGGGCCCGAATGACCCGGCTAGCGTGACTTTTCCCGAGGACTCCGCTAGGACCACTACACTCTGTGAACATTCAAGATCTTGATTTTCCTTATCCAGAACGGCTGGTTGCGACCGAGCGCCTGCCGAAGAGCCGCGTGATGCTAGTGCGTCAAGGCGCGCCTGCGTCCGAAGAACTCAGCGAGCTCGGCGACCTTGGTGAACTCGTCCCCGAGTTCCGCAAAGGAGATCTTCTGGTCGTCAACGACACGCGCGTTCTCAAACGACGAGTGTTCACCGAAGCGGGTCTCGAGATTCTTTTCCTCAAAAGCCTCAACGCCGATCGCACGGATTGGCAGGTGCTCTGCCCCTCCAGCCGCTGGAAGCCCGAACAAAAGCAAGTCCTCCCTCAGGGTGTTGACCTTGATTTGATCGAGCGTGGCCGCATCCAAGTGGTGCGAGCGAATCAACCGCTCGCGGAAAGCTTCTTCGAAGCTCAAGGTGAGATGCCGCTTCCTCCCTACATTCAAAAAGCCAGAGGCGAGCGTCACAACCGTGCTACCGACCAAGAGGCTTACCAAACCGCGTGGGCGCGCAACGACGGAAGTTTAGCAGCGCCCACGGCAAGTCTGCACTTTCAGCCGCAGCATCTGGCCGAGCTCGAGACCAAAGGTGTTCGCCTCGCGACCGTCACTCTGCACGTGGGATTAGGAACGTTTCTTCCGATCCACGCCGACAATCTCGATGAGCACGTCATGCACGCCGAGTTCGCGGAGATTCCTGCGCAGGTTTGGCAGCAGATCGCCGAGACGAAAGCGCAAGGCGGTCGCGTCTGGGCCCTCGGCACAACGGTGACGCGAACGCTTGAATCGGCCGCACACGGAAAACTCCAGGGCAGTGCCGAGGAAGGATTCACCGGCGAGACGGATCTTTTCATCCGCCCCGGATTCGAGTTCAAAGTCGTCGACTGTCTACTTACGAACTTCCATCAGCCACGCTCCACGCTCATTGCGCTCGTGGCCGCCTTCTCATCGCTCGAGAAAGTGAAATCCGCATACGCTTGGGCGATCGAGCGTGAATTCCGCCTCTTCAGCTACGGAGACCTGACCGCATGGATCAAATGACTTCTGCCGCAACCGACATGACTGCTGACGCGATTCCAGCCGCTGAACCCGTCAAATACCGTCACCACGAAGGCAAACACTTCGAACTTATCGCGCAAGAAGGTGAAGCTCGTTCCGCACGCCTCCACACGGCGCACGGATCGATCGAAACGCCCGTATTCATGGCCGTCGGCACGCGCGCGACCGTAAAGGCGATGACGCCGGAGGAGCTCAAGTCTTCGGGCTGCCAAGTCGTTCTCGGCAATACGTACCATCTCCACCTGCGCCCTGGTGAGAAAACCATCGCGAAGATGGGTGGACTCCACAAATTCATGAATTGGGATAAGCCGATCCTCACGGATAGTGGCGGCTTCCAAGTCTTCTCGCTCGCGGCTCTTCGCAAAATGAACGAAGAGGGTGTCGAATTCCGTTCCCACCTTGACGGAACAAAATCGTTCATCAGTCCTGAGAAGAGCATGGAGATTCAGATGGATCTCGGCTCCGACATCATCATGGCGTTTGATGAATGCTTGCCGTATCCCGCAACACCTGAGCAGACGGTGAAGAGCATGGATCTCACGCACCGTTGGCTCAAACGCTCCAAAGAAGCGATGACTCGCAAAGAGAGCATGCTCTTCGGAATCGTGCAGGGCGGACTCGAGCTCGATCTCCGTTTGAAGAGCCTTGAGCAAATCACAAGTGTGGATCTTCCCGGTTACGCACTCGGAGGCTTGAGCGTTGGTGAGCCGATCGAACTCATGCACAAACTTGTGGCACAAGTGGCGCCGCATCTTCCTAAAAATAAACCGCGTTACCTTATGGGTGTCGGGACTCCGCTCGATCTCATTCTGGCCGTCGACGCCGGGATCGACATGTTCGACTGCGTAATGCCTACGCGCACGGCGCGAAACGGAACGATCTTCACGTGGCAGGGTCGCGTTTCGATCAAGCGGACCGAGTACAAAGAAGATCCGAACCCGCTTGATCCCGAGTGCGATTGCTACACCTGCAAGAACTACTCAAAGGCTTATCTTCGCCACTTGTTCTTGAGCGGGGAGATCTTGAGCTCGCGCCTCAACTCCATTCACAATTTGCATTTCTATTTTTCGCTTATGGCGAAGGCACGCGAGGCCATTCGCGAGGGGAGATGGGCGCAGTTCCGTGACTTCTGCCTGACGCGTTTCGTTAAGCAGGTCTAGGCTGCACAATCGGACGTGAACCTCAGCTGCAGGGCGCGTCCTAGGGTTCAAGCTTCTCGGTTGCTAATCGATCCAAAACATGGAAAGTTTTGGGTTTCGAGCGTTATTCAACTGAGGAGTGTCCGAATGTTTCGGTCAGCTAGAGTCTCTATTTTGTCTTTGATCGCTTTTGCGGTGTCCGTTCTTCAGGGAAGCCTCGCCTTCGCGCAAGCAGCCCCCGGTCAACAAGCACCGGCGTGGATGTCCATGCTCCCGATGGTGATGGTTTTCGGCGTCATGTACTTCTTCATGATTCGCCCGCAAATGCGAAAACAGAAAACGCACCAGGAGTTTCTCACGAAGCTCAAGCGTGGCGACGAAGTCCTCACGACAAGCGGTATGCTGGGCCGTATCGAAGGCCTCACGGACGTTTTCGCAACCGTCGAGATCGCACCTGGCGTTCGCGTAAAAGTGCTCCGCTCGCAGATCGCATCGTTCGTGCCCACGGTGAACGCGCAAAATAGCGAGGTCAAGGCATGATCCAGAGCCTGCGCCTCCGCTGGGCGATTATCGCAATCGTCCTTCTTATCTCCATCATCTGGACCGTTCCCAACTTCGTAAACGTCGAGAAGATGTGGTGGCCCACGAAGAGCCGCATGGTTCTCGGCCTCGATATCCAAGGTGGTTCGCACCTGGTTTTGCGTGTCGATGTTGATTCGGCCGTTCGCCAGGACGCCACTCGCATTTCGCAATCGCTTCCCGAAGAAATCAAAAACGATTCGCAAGTCACCGTTAAAGGTGTGGAGCTCGTTGATCCTCTTCGCGGCGTGATGAACGTTCAGCTCGCCAATGCGGCTGATCGCGAAAAGGTCGAAGCTTCGATCACGAAGCTCTATGACTACGTTTTCCGCGTAACCGGTTTCGACTCGGCAAAGAACGCGCTCAATCTCGAATTCGCGGAACTCTACGTTCGCGACTTTAAGAGTAAACTTCTCGATCAAGCGATCGCGACGATTCGGAACCGGATCGATGAATTCGGCGTAGCGGAACCGAGCATCACGGCTCAAGGTTCGGACCGCATTCTCGTTCAGCTCCCGGGGATCAAAGACGCGTCGACGGCGAAGGATTTGATCAACCGCACGGCGCGCCTCGACTTCATGATTCTGTCGCAGGAACTCGGTGGTGATCAGCTTCAGAAGCTGATCACGGAAGCCGAAACGGCAAACAAACTGAAACTCGGCGAACTCAAGTATTCGCAATACGTCGATCGCTTGAACGAAGCCCTTAAAGGCAAAATTCCCGCGAACACCGTTGTTTACTTTGAAAAGCCTGAGCAAGCCGCTTCGATGGAAGCTGCGCGCATTCCGTACCTCCTTCGCACGGATGAGATCGTTACGGGCGATAAGCTCACCAACGCACAAGTCGGGCAGGGTGAGTTCGGTAAACCTGTTGTCAGCTTCGCGTTTGATCCGATCGGCACCCGCCAGTTCGGTGATCTCACGAAAAGACACTCGCGCCAGCAGATGGCGATCGTTCTCGACAAGGTCGTAAAATCAGCGCCTGTCATTAACGAACCGATCACGGGTGGCCGCGGTCAAATCACGTTGGGTGGCGGACGCGATCAGAACCAGACGTTCAACGAAGCGAAAGTCATCGCAACCGCACTTCGCGCGGGCGCTTTGCCGGCAGCTCTCGAGCAGCTCGAAGAGCGTACGGTTGGTCCAAGCGTCGGTGCCGATGCGATTCGCCAGGGTCAGCTTGGAACAATGATAGCAGCTCTTGCGGTCTTCGCGTTCATGATCTTCTACTATAAGGGTTTTGGCGTAGTGGCTGACTTGGCGCTCGCGCTCAACCTTCTGATGACGGTCGCGATCTTGAGCTCGCTCGGTGCGACGCTCACGCTTCCAGGTGTTGCGGGCTTAGCGCTGACGCTCGGGATTTCCGTTGATGCGAGCGTCATCATTTACGAGCGCATCAAAGAAGAAATGAACAAAGGTGCAAACCTCCCCGCAGCTCTGCGTGAAGGTTACGACCGCGCGTTCTCCTCGATCTTCGACTCCAACCTCACTTCGGTCGCGGTTTGCGTCGTTCTCATGTACTTCGGAACAGGCCCGGTTCGCGGGTTTGCCGTCACTCTTCTGACGGGTTTGGTGATCACAACTTTCACGGCTGTCTTCTTCACGCGTGCGATCTTTGATCTGCTCATCGTGAAAATGAAGCTCAACTTCTCTCCAAAGTGGTGATCGGGTAGCCCCCGTTTCATGAAAGGAAAAGCCAAATGGCAAAGACGGCAACGATGAATGATAAAAATGGGCGCCCTGATGAAGTTAAGAAGGGGCACATCGACTTCGTAAAGATCGCCCCCATCATGGGTGGTATTTCGCTTCTGCTCACGATCCTCTCGATCGTGCTCGTGTTCACGAAAGGTTTGAACTACGGAATCGACTTCGCAGGTGGAACAGAGATCCAACTTCGATTCGACCATTCGGTCGATACAGCGCAACTCCGTCAAGCGGTGACGGATGCAGGTATCGCGAATCCGACGGTGCAATCCTTCGGTTCCGATCGTGAGTTCTTGATCCGTCTGGATACTCCTCACGGAGCCACGGAAAAAGAGACGAGCCAATTGATCGCGGCGAACGTTACGAAAATTCGTGACGCCCTCAAGATGAAGTTCGCTCTCCGAGACGAAGGTGTTTTGCGCGTCGATACGGTGGGACCTGCAGTTGGATCCGAACTCCGTAATCGCGGACTTCTCGCGGCTTTCTACAGCTTCCTCGTGATCTTGATCTACGTGGCGATGCGCTTCGATTACAAATACGCACCAGGTGCCGTTCTCTGTTTGGTGCACGATGCAGTTCTGACGATCGGCGTGTTTGCGCTCTTGGGTCGCGAATTCAACGTTCAGATCATGGCGGCGATCCTCACGCTGATCGGCTACTCGCTCAACGATACGATCGTAACGTTTGACCGTATCCGCGAAACAGCGCCGAAACATCGCGACATGAGCTTGCGCCAGATCATCAACCTTGCGATCAACGACATGTTGGGCCGCACGATCTTGACGGCGACAACGACGATGATCGCAGTTCTTGCGCTCTACTTCTTCGGCGGTGGCGTTATCGCGGAAATCGCGTTCACGCTCATCATCGGGATCGTGGTGGGAACGTACTCTTCAATCTACGTTGCGGCTCCGATGGTTCTCCTCATGGAGAAGTTCAAGAAGCAAACAGCGTAAGCTGCTGTGTGTCCGCAAGCTGGTCGAAAAAGCCGCTCCTCCGGGGCGGCTTTTTTATTTGTCCTATAGCAATGGTCAAGGTTCGTAATTCGGTCATCCGAAACCCCGTGTCTTGACGCTGACCAAGACGCCCGCCTACGATCAGTCGACTGAATTTCCTCAATTCCTTTTGCGATCATCCCCAAGGAGTGGCCTCTTTGACTTTTGCATCTCCCTCAACTCAACCCAGCGCCAACGAGATTCTTTGGAAGCCGCGCGCGTTGAAAAATTCGGCACCGGCTCCGGGCGGCATGCCGCGGTTGATCTGGGAAGTCATGCAAGCCCGCGGCTTCAATTCTGAAGACGCGATTCAAAAGTGGCTGAGCCCGAGTCTCAAAATTCTCAAAGATCCGTTCTCGCTCCTTGATATGGATAAAGCCGTCCGCCGACTCATCAAGGCGCGCGAACGCCAAGAGCCGATCGTTATCTATGCGGACTACGATCTCGACGGAACTTCGGCACTCGCCCTGCTTCTTAAAGCCTTTGAGTGGTTGGGTTTTAAGGACGTAACTTACTACCAGCCCAAGCGTTTGTCGGAGGGCTACGGTCTCCACAACGAAGCGATTCAAAAGCTCTATGATTCGGGTCGAAGGCTCCTGGTGAGCGTCGATCTCGGCATCACGGCAAACGAGCAAGTGGAGCTTGGAAACAGGCTCGGCATGGACATGATCATCACCGATCACCACTTGCCGAAAGAGACGCTTCCTCCCGCCGTTGCCGTTGTAAATCCCAACCGGGGCGATTGTCCTTCAGGGCTCTGCCATCTTTGCGGAACTGGTGTTGCGTTCTACTTAGCGCTCGCTCTCCGGCGCACGCTTTCCGAAGAAGGTGTGCTGCAGAATCCTTTCGATCCGAAAGCTTTGCTTGATTGCTTCGTGATCGGCACGGTGACGGACATGGTTCCCCTCTTGGATGAAAACCGCGTTCTCGTTAAGCACGGGCTTTTGCAACTAGCGGCGACGAAGCGTCCTGGCCTTCGCGTGTTGATGCAGGCGCTAGGTCTTTGGGGAAATCCTCTTACAAGCCAAGATGTAGCCATTCGCTTTGCGCCCAAGCTTAACGCTCTCTCTCGCATGGAGATGGGCATTCAACCAATCGATCTCTACTTGGTGGAAGACGAAAAACAAGCGCAGCTTCTAGTCGAGCGCGTGCTTTCGAACAATCAAACCCGCCAAGCTTCGCAGAAGAATGCCGAAGCCGAGGCGATGGAAAAACTGGTTCAGAATCCTCCGAAAAGTTCGATCTTCGTGCATTCGAAAAACTTCCACCGGGGAGTCGTGGGGCTTGTCGCAACGAAGCTTTGCCAAGAATTCGGACTTCCAACGTTTGTGGGCTCACTCGCCGAAGAAGACGGCGTGATCGTCGGCAGCGCCCGCATGCCCGAAGGACGCGGGCTCAACGCGCTCGATGCGATGGGTTTTGCTTCCGATGCGCTTGAACAATTCGGGGGGCACGCGGTCGCGGCGGGCTTTGAGTTGAAAGAGAAAAACGCAGGCCTTTTCGCGGCGAAGCTCGAAGAATTTTTCGCGAAGAAAGCGATTTCGGTAGAGCCACGCACTTGGCTTTACGATGCGGAAGCATCGCTCAACGATCTCAATCCGACGTTCATGACTTGGTACGAACACATGAGTCCGTTCGGTGCGCAATTTACACCTCCCGTCTTTTGCGTGAAGAACGTACGTCTCCAGCAAGTGCGACCGCTCAAGGGTGGGCACTTCCGTCTGACCCTAGCGGAGCCCGACCAAAATTCGGCTTTAACTACTAGGGTGGCGCTTTGGTTTGCGCCTCCCAAAACTCATCCGTTGGCTGCGATCGATCAGGAAGACGTCGGGCGGGTCGACGTTCTCGTTGAGCCGCAATGGAATTATTTTTCCGGTAAAAAAACTCTTCAGCTCCTGGTCCAAGACATCCGTAAGGCTCGCACCGGCTCCGAATCGGCCCTCTAACGCAACTCTCTTGTCGTCTCGTAAAGACCCATGCTACGGTTCGCTCAACGTACGGCCGTTCTGTTTTAGCAGGGCGGGCTCGTGCAAAAGCTCGAGGGCAATGACCACTTGGGCAGAATCTCGATCACCAAACGAGGAGAGTCGGATGGCATCTGATACACTCACGAAGAAGATCCAGACCCAGCTCAAGAAAAAGCTCGAAGAGCAACTTGATCAGAATGGCGAACTCCAAAAGCTCGCTCAATCGATCACCGATAGCGTCAGCGATCGTCTGAACGGAAAGCTTGGCGAAAAGCTCAGCACGACCGCGATGACCGCGGCGGCTACGGCACAAATGGCGGCACAAACTGTCGCGCAAAGCGCGAAGGAAGGGCTTGATCAAGTCCTCCTCGGACTTGAACACCGCGGAATCAATCTCAAAGATTCGCAAGAAAAAGCGCAAGACTTCGCACAAAAAGTAGGCCGGAAGGTTTTAGAGCGGGCCGAAGAAATTCGCGCGCAGATCGCCGAGAACCCGTTGAGCCCTGCATGGCTCAAAGATGTTTCGCTTACGCCGACGCATCCGCCGCACTTTGCGGATGCGGAAGCGGAGGCCGCGCACGCTTTGCGTGACGTAACTCCGAGTGACGACGACGCGAGCGTCACGGCTGATGCAGCTGGTTCACTCACCGAGACGACGGTTTCGGAACCGGCGGAAGAAATGCAGCCTAAAGCGATGAAGACGATTCTCGAAGAGGAGTCGTTGGGCGCCGATCCTCAGGCGAGCCTCGATTTCGATGCGGCCGAAAGCGATCTCGAAACCGAAGAAGCATCGGTCGAGAAATCCGCAAAGCCTGCCTCGAAGAAAAAAGGTGCTAAGAAAACAACTGCGCGCTCGCGGAATTAAGAGGGAGTCAGCTCGTGGCGCAAAAGCGCTCGTTAGTTCTCCTTTCCAGCGGTCTCGATTCCACGGTGAATTTGTTTGAGGCCGCAGCTCAATCTCAAGTCGTGCTTGCGCTGACGTTTGATTACGGTCAGCGCGCGGCTTCGCGCGAGCGCGAGCAGGCCGCAAAGCTTGCCTCGCGCCTAGGCGTTCCGCATAAAGTCGTCGACCTTCCTTGGTTCAAGGACTTCACGCGCACGGCGCTTGTGGATCGTTCCGCAAGCATTCCCGTGAAGGATAAAGTTTCAATCGATGACTTCAAAGCTTCAACCGAAACGGCCAAGGCCGTCTGGGTACCGAATCGCAACGGGATTCTGCTCAACATCGCTGCCGGATTCGCTGAAGGCTTGGGTGCTGATTGGGTGATCCCAGGCTTCAACGCCGAAGAAGCGGTGACGTTTCCCGATAACACCGGCGAATATTTAAATGCTCTTACGGAGAGCTTCCGTTTTTCCACGTCGAATCGACTAGAAGCCGTTTGTTTCACGACAAAGCTCAACAAAACCGAAATCGTAAAGCGTGGCGTGGAATTGAACGTTCCCTTCGGGCTCATCTGGCCTTGTTACTTCGATGGGCCGGCGCCTTGCGGAGAGTGCGAATCTTGTCAGCGCTTCCGGCGCGCGACGAGTGCCGCAAACGTTCAAACTCTCTTTGCTTACGGGGATAAAAAATGAAGTCGCTTTTTATCGACAAAGAGTTCCTCTACGACGGAACTCAGCTGCGATCCCTTTACGCCTATCTCGAGCATAAGCTTCAAGGGGATTCGGTTGTCTCTTGGATCGGTCCGTGCTCGGTCTCATTTGATCACATGGTTGACGGCGAAGATCTTCTCGATCGCTCAGCCATCGCCGGATCGAAAATGGTTCATTTCATCATCGAAAAGTTCCACCAAAATCTTTTTGCGGGCGTAGCGGTCCAGCGGCTTTTTTCCGCGATCTGTTTGGATCTTCTTCGTAACTCCGCTCCGGATCCAAAGGTCTCGACGTGGCTTCGTCGTGACGGCGACGATCTTTTTTTCGGAGAGGGGAAGCTGAGCATCAGCATCGCGACGGTGAGCCCGATGTCGACTCTTATTCACTTTGCGGTGAATTGCACGAACGCGGGGACTCCGGTGAAGACGGCATCGCTCGCTGAAGATCTCGGAATTGATCCTGTCTTTTTCGCCAAAGAAGCGATGGAGCGTCTCACGAGGGAACTCCATGGCATCGAAGAGGCGACCGTGAAAGTCCGCTGGGTGCCTTGAATAAAAAAGGCCCGGGGATCACCCGAGCCTTCTTCTTACGACCAATCTAAATTTATTTACATCGAGACGACTTCGCGAATGCTTGGGACGGCGTCCTTCAGGCGCGTTTCGATGCCCATCTTGAGCGTCATCGTCGAGCTCGGGCACCCGGCGCAGGCACCTTGCATGAAGAGGTAAACGATTCCGTCTTCGAACTTATGGAAGACGACATCGCCGCCATCTTGCGCAACCGCAGGGCGGATTTCCTGATCGAGAACTTGTTTGATGCGAACAACGTCGGGCGTGTCATTGGAAGCTGCCGCGTGAGCTTGATCGGCGCTCTTCATTTCGTGCATGACGGCTTCACCGCGCTCGAGATGTTCTTGAATCAGTCCTGACAAGGGCTCCTCAAGGGTTTCCCAGTCTACCCAGTCTTGTTTTGTCACGGCGACGAAGTCGCGGCCGATGAAAACACCAGCGGTCCAGGGAAAGCCGAACAGTTTGCGAGCGAGGGGAGAAGGGGTGGTCTCCTGGGGAGATCTGAACTCCTTAGGAGTATCGGTCAGAAGAATGTTGGTTACAAACCGCACGGTTTGCGGATTGGGAGTCATTTCGGCGCGAACGTTGATGGCTTCAGCCATGAGGGCTCCTAGGGATGACATAGGCTTAAAAAACGTGCGAATCAAAACATGATCGCCAGGATTGCGGCCGGATATTACCACGAAGTTGCGCCTCGACGAAGGGCTTGCTTCGAGAGTGTAAAGTGATCTAGCTTCGGGGGGTTAACGCTCATAACAGGAGGCGCGAATGACACCAAGAGTTAGGGAGATTCTCGGCTGGTACGGCGCCGACAATCCCGGGACCCTTTCGAACATAGCTCGCCTTCTCAATCACGGGCGGCTCGCCGGAACCGGCAAGCTCGTGATCCTGCCGGTCGACCAGGGTTTTGAGCACGGTCCGGCAAGGAGCTTCGCAAAGAATCCGGATGGCTACGATCCGAGCTACCACATCAGCCTTGCGATCGAATCAGGTTGTAATGCTTACGCGGCTCCTCTCGGATTCATCGAGGCGGTCGCTCGCGATTACGCTGGCGAGATTCCGCTGATCTTAAAGATCAACAACTCTGAGACGCTCTACAACCCCAAGGCGCCTATCTCGGCCCTGACTTCTTCCGTCGACGACGCCCTTCGTTTGGGATGTGCTGCGATTGGCTTCACGATTTACCCTGGGAGTGCTGACCGCAAGCTGATGTACGAAGAGATCGCACTCGCGGCTAGCGAAGCCAAGCGGGCAGGCCTCGCGGTCGTGATTTGGTCTTACCCTCGGGGTGAACAAATCTCGAAAACCGGCGAGACGGCCATTGACGTCGTGGCCTACGCGGCTCACGTGGCGGCGGAACTCGGTGCGCACGTCATCAAGGTGAAGCCACCCTCGTCGCACATCGAGCAAGAGGCCGCGCGCAAGGTTTATCAAAACGAGGGGATCCGCGTGGAAACAATGCGCGACCGCGTGAAGCACGTCGTAGACTCCTGCTTCTCCGGAAAACGAATCGTGATCTTTTCGGGAGGCGAAAGCAAAGCGACGCCTGAGCTCCTCGAGGAGATCAAGGGCATCGCGCAAGGTGGAGGCTTCGGTTCGATCATGGGCCGCAACGCTTTCCAGCGCCCGCGCGCCGAAGCCATCGAGCTTCTGCACCGTGTGCAGGATCAATTCAAGTCATAGGGTGCCTGGCACCTTTGCGGGATGCGGTGCTTCTGCAAAAGGTAACTGGTACCTCTTTAAACTCTCACAGTGAACGGAACGGATCGGAACTATTATGGAGAACACGACTTCGGGCAACGAGCAGCCAACTGGGCAAGTAGAAGCAGGCGCCGGGACAGAGCGCGAAAATCCTTTGCGCGCGGAGAAACGCCGGAAGCTGCAGGAGTTAAGAAAAGCTGGGCTCGATCCGTTTCCGCATAACTTCGAGCGAAATGCGCTTGCGGCCAACCTTGTGCGCGAATTTGATAGCGCGCTCGGAGCCGGTGAAGCGCGCGAGAATTCTCGTTACCGTATCGCGGGTCGCTTGATGACAAAGCGCCCGATGGGAAAAGCGGCGTTCTTCAACATCCAAGACGGCAGCGGCACGATTCAGTGCTACGTCCGCAAAGAAGAGCTCTCGCCCGAAGACAACACGGCATTTGAACTTCTCGATATCGGCGATATCGTCGGCATCGAAGGTTTCGTTTTCAAAACGAAAAAAGGTGAGCTCTCGCTTCATTGCCAAGAGTTCAAAATGCTCTGCAAGACGCTTGAGCCGTTGCCGGAGAAATACCATGGCCTCAGCGACGTCGAGATCAAGTACCGTCACCGCCATCTTGACCTCATTACGGATCCCGAGTCGCGGGAAGTTTTCCGCAAACGCTCAAAGATCATCGCGGAGATCCGCAACTGGTTGAACGCTCGCGGCTTCCTCGAAGTCGAGACGCCCACTCTTCAGCCGATCTACGGCGGAGCAGCGGCCTACCCATTCTCAACTCATCACCGCGCACTCGACATGAAGCTCTACATGAAGATCTCGCCTGAGCTTTACCTCAAGCGCCTAATCGTCGGCGGCTTCGAGAAAGTTTACGAGATTGGAAAAAACTTCCGCAACGAAGGCATCGATCGCACGCACAATCCTGAGTTTACGATGCTCGAGTGGTATGAAGCTTATACCGACTACAAATACCAGATGAAGCAGTTCGAAGAGCTCGTTTCGCACCTAGCGGTCGCGGTGACGGGATCAATGAAAATTGTTTATGACGGTCGCGAGATCGATTTCTCGCCGCCTTGGCGCCGTCTGACGGTTCACGATGGAATCAAAGAGTACGGTGGCTTCGAGGTAGACGGCATGACCGAAGAGATGCTCTTCAAAAAATGCCGCGAGTTGGGTTCCGACATGGAAAAGCCAGGCTCCAAAGGCGAAATGATCATGGAGCTCTTTGAGCTCGTGGCTGAACCTCATCTCTGGCAGCCGACTTTCGTGATGGATCATCCGGTCGAGATTTCGCCGCTCACGAAACGCCATCGCGAGAACCCCGATCTCGTCGAGCGCTTTGAGCCGTTTGCGGCTTTCATGGAGATCGGCAACTCGTACTCCGAATTGAATGATCCCGAAGAGCAGTACGAGCGCCTCAAAGAGCAAGAAGCTAAACGCGTTGTCGATGAAGAAGCTCAACCGATGGACGAAGACTTCCTCCACGCGATCGATACGGGCATGCCCCCGACGGGCGGAGTTGGTCTCGGGGTCGACCGGATCGTCACGATCCTCACGGATCGCCAGAGCATCCGGGACATCATCTTGTTCCCGACGATGAAGTTCAAGTAAGTCTTCCGGAAGCCGTAAGTGAAGCAAAAGCTGAGGAGCGAGCGATGCGCGTTTTAGGTCTACGAATTTTGGTTTTAGTTTCGCTCGCGATCTCGGGCTTCGTTCAGATCGGGTGCCAGACGGCGCCGACCGTCGCTCGCGAGAATCCCGAGCGGAAGCTCGAGGGCGCCGAGCGGTTACTTGCGCCCGTGCGCGTGACGCCCGAAACGGTCGTCGTCGATGCGCGACCGCAGTTTGAGTACTCGGTGGCGCATATTCCTCGTTCGATCAACCTCCAGTGGCAAGAGTTCACCGAGCGTGAGACGGCTCAGCGAGGCATTCTCCAAAACGATCTCTTCGGCATCACGCGAAGACTTGCGCGCTTGGGGGTCGATCCTTCGTCTCACGTCGTGGTCGTGGGACAAGGCTTCAAAGGAATCGGCGAAGAAGGTCGTATCGCCTGGATGCTCGCGTATCTCGGCGTTCAAAACGTGCAGTTTAGCGACATCGATGCGCTGAAGGCTCGGTTCACGAACAACGTCGATGAAGGCAGCGCGAAAGCCAAAGCGATCTGGAAGCCTGAACCAGTCGAATCGCTGAACGTCACACGTGATGAAGTTCTCTTCGCGGTCAACAACAAGGGAATGTTTCAACCCATCAAGTATGACAACGCCGAAGCACCGGTCCTTTACCGCGTTATCGACGTGCGAACGGCTCGCGAGTACCTTGGGCGCGGTTCTCGAAAGAATGTACCGAACATCGAAGCGATCAATATTCCCTGGCAAGAGTTCTTCGATAGCTCGCTTCGTGTACGTTCTGACATCGGCGAAAAGCTCAAGACCGTCGGCATTCTGCCGGAACACCGAATCATCGTGATGGATAACGATGGCGTTAGCTCCGCCGCCTGCACGATGGCGCTTCGTGCGCTCGGTTTCTCAAAGGCTGGCAATTACGCCGGCGGATGGAACGATTTGCTCTCGCGCTTCTAAAATGATCCAGGGTCTGAGCGTAAATTTGAAATAGTACGTGCCAGGGCAACGGGGATGCCTTCATGCTTGAGGCATGAAGAAGTCTGTTTTTCTCCTCTCGCGCGAAGATGTTCGGCTCATTCTCAATCGCGATCTCATGACGCTTTTGTCGGCGCTGTCGTGTTTTGTCGCCGTTCTCGTGGTGACGTTCAATCGGGACGACTCGACAGCGTGGCCGTGGATGGCGATAGGCACGTCAAGCGCTCTCGGGATCTCTTACTTCATCGCCGTGGCGCAAGCGTTTGACGGAAGAAGAAAACTGATCGCAAATGCGATCGGCATCGCTGTCTTCTCGGGCTTTGCCGTCTACGGCGTAAATCTCGGCGTCAAGGCTGCAGGCATCTTTGGATTTCGGGCGCTTTATCTCGCGCTCCTGACCCATCTTCTCATCGCGGTCGCAATATTAGGTCGGCAGAACTTTCGCGAAAAGACGATGCCGTTTTGGCAGTACAACTGGTTTGTTCTGACTCGACTTATCTATGCCGCCGTTTGCTCAATCATTTTCGCTGGAGGTCTCACGGCTGCGCTCACGCTAGTTCCGAAACTTTTCGGTGGAGGCCAGGCCGAAATGCTACCGGATACGGCCTATGAAGTGAATTGGGTCGGTGCCGTGCCAGCTGAGGCCTACGCGGTCGTATGGGCGTTTGCGATCATCCTTCTCAATACGGTGTTGGTTCTCGCTGCCCTCAACCGAGTCAAAGAGGCGGTGGAGGAGCCCGAAGTTCCGCGCGAGTTGATGGTGCTTGCACAATGGATTTTTACGCCGCTTTCGATGGTTTACACCGCGATTATCCTCGCTTATTTAGTTCGGCTTCTCGCGCGCCAAGAGTGGCCATCAGGTGGTGTTGGTTATCTAGTTTCGGGTCTGACGTTCATGGTGATCCTTTCGTATTTGATCCAACGCCCGATGGAGGAGAAAGGGCTGCTTGCGCCTTTCTTCCGCAACTACTGGAAGTGGAGTTTCGCCCTCCTCTTGCCGCCGCTCTTCACACTCGCAGTCGCAATTTACTTGCGTGTTAATCAGTACGGGTGGACGGAGCCGCGCTACTACCTCGCGATGCTCACGGTGTGGGCGATCGGAGTTGCGTTTTATTACCTACGTCCGTTCCGCCGAGGCATTGCCGTCATTCCGCTCTCTCTTTTCGTAATGGGCCTTTTGACTTGGATGGGGCCATTGAGCGGTAAGTCCGCCGAAACTCGATCGCAATCTGCACGCTTTGACTCGCTCATGAAAGAATATGGCGCACAGTGGGACGGCGAGAAGTACAAGTACCGCGAAAGCCTCTCGATCGCACAAATCGATAAGCTCAGAGGGTCTTCCCAGTGGCTTTGCCGAAATCTTTCGCCGTCGGATTACCTCAAGGCCCTCGAGATTCCGCAGGTCAAGTGGCCGGAACCCGTGCCCGAACATTGTTATGCACTCACGGTAGGTAGCCTCTCACTCGAGGATTTCGGTGAAAAACTTCTCGCCATCGGACCTGAGAAAGATACCGCCCAAGGGCGACGTTATTTTCAATCGACGAAGGGCGTCTTCAAAATCCCTCAAGGCTCCGGAGTCTTCACTTACTTTTCGGCGGCTGCCAACGGCTCCCAACCTTTGGAGCTCGCCGATGGCGAAACCATTACCTCCAATGACTACCAGAAGGGCTATTTAAGTTGGGTGCGCAAAGGTGCCAGGCACCATTTGGTAATGCTCCGTGCCTTCGATGATCAAAAAAAGGAGTTTCTGGAATTTGTCGGTGAGGATGGGACCGTTTTACGAATCCATTCACTGAATGTCGGGGGCAGCATTCGCGGAGAGGATGTCCAGATCAGCAGCGAGCTCCAGCTTTTGATCGAACTCCGAAAGCAGGGCCAAAAGGCGACTGGTCCCTGACGGTACGAAACTTGATACTTCCCCCTCGTATCGAGACGCGAGTGCGGTTTCGCACCAGGGAACGAGAGCGTTCTCTTCAGCGGTTTTCGATTTCAATCCATAGCCAGAAGTTGGCTGGATTCATTTTGGTGGGGGTTTTCAAGTGACGAATCTTTTCCGTGGTTTGCTCGCCGCACTCGTGATGAGTTCGAGTGTCATCGCCCAAGCTTCCGTGCACGAGTTGCGTGCCCTGGCTTCGAACGTGAGCGCTCGCATTGAGCAGAGTGCGCAGGGTCTTGCGCCTGGTTCACGCCAGACAATCCGCTCGCAGTTTCAATACATTCTTCCGATTTTGGAGCGAGCGGCGTTTCAACAAGCGGGCGATGTCAGCAACATCCGTCGCCAAGCGCGCGCGGCCGTTCGTCTTTTGAATCAGACTCAAGACTTTGCAATCACGCCCCAAGATGAACAGCGCATCGTCTTCGCGTACTCGCAGATTCAGCAGTCACTTCCCGGCGGTGTGATCGGTGGACCCGATGGCGCAGCGATCGGTGGGATCGTCGGTGAAATCATCGGCGGCGTGATCGGTGGAATCATCGATAACCAGAACGGTGGCAATCACGGCCCTGGTCCCGGTGCCGGCTGGCCTCCAGGAGGCGGACACCACGGTGGTGGGCACAACGGCGGCGGACACCACGGCGGCGGACACCACGGCGGCGGACACCACGGCGGCGGCTGGCCTCCAGGGGGCGGACACGGCGGTGGTCATGGGGGTGGACACCACGGCGGCGGTCATCACGGCGGCGGACACGGTGGACCTAATCAACCGGATCCGTACTATCCTCCGGGACACGGAAATCCAGGCTGGCCGAATCAACCTGGATATCCGCCTCCGTCAAATCCGGGCGGTGGCTACAGCGATCCGTGCAGCGCGATCTACTCGGGTGGATACGCTAACGGTAACTCAATTGTGTTTACGCTCAACCGCGCCGGCGGTAATCAGGTTTCCGTTTCGTTCTTGCTCAATGGGCAGCACGTTTTTCAATCGACGGGAACTTGCGACATTTATCCCGACGGAGGCGCTGTCATCACGACGTGGCCTGCGGGTCCTGTTCCCTCGCACAGCGCGACGATCACTCCTTACGGCGTGATGCAGGGGCAACAAAACCCGGGCTTCGCGTTCTCGGCAAACCGAGTCATGTAAGCTCGTAGAGCTCGGAATATAAAACTCCAAAAAGGGTGGTCTGCGGATCACCCTTTTTTTATTGCCACACGGATCTCACAGCTGCTTGGATGAAAGCCTTCATTCCCACCGAGGAGTTCGTCTAATGTTGCGTCATCCGCTTCCGTATTTGCTCGCCTTCGTCGTGCTCTTCACGATTGCTTGCTCAACATCCTCTAAACCTCACGGTTCCTACGACTCCCCTCTGACGGGGAGCGCAGCCAGCGAACGCCAAATGATTCGCTCGGGTTCGCAAAAAGTCGAAGTCAAAAAACTTGAAGAAGCGAACGCCGAATTGCAGAAAATCACGACCGATGTCGGCGGCTTTATCGAGTCGTCAAACTTTGATGGTGACAACACTTCAACGTTCCGTATGCGCGTGCCATCGAAGCAACTCGACGGCGTCATGGATCAGATCGCGAATCTCGGTACGGAGCTAGATCGCAACGTGAAGGCCGTCGACGTAACGGGCGAACTTTCGGATTTAAAAGCGCGCCTCGACAACGCCGTTTCGCTCCGAACTCGATTGCGGGAACTCGCCAAACAAGCGCGCGAGATGAAGGAAGTTCTTGAGCTTGAGCGCGAGCTTGCGCGTGTTCAGACGGAAATCGATCAGATCGAGGGACGCCTCAAAGGGATGCAATCTCAAGTTGCGCTTTCGCAAATCGACGTGACGTTCAAGAGAAAGAGGATCTTAGGTCCACTCGGTTACATCGGATACGGAGTAGCGTGGGCGGTCGAAAAGCTCTTCATCATCGAATAAAAAAAGGGCCCCGCGAAGGCCCTTTCATCGTTAAGAGGCTTTTTGCTTCATCCGGAAGAGCACAGAATTCATCGCTTTTAAAAGATCCGCGTCGTAGCGGTTGGCGAGCTTCGTCGACATGAATTCCAAAGCCATGGTGGGATTCATCGGCTCGTTGTAGGAGCGCTTGGTCGTCAGTGCATCGTAGGTGTCGCAAATCGCCACGATCCGCGCCATGGGGTGGATCTCTGGGCCCGTGAGCTGCTGGGGATACCCGTTTCCTAAAAAGCTCTCGTGGTGTTCAAAGCAGCAGGCTTTCATTGCTTCCGAGCAGTTGTGGTCCGTCAAAATCCGGAGCCCGTACTGTGGATGCTTTTGCATCTGCGCCCATTCGGCATCATTCAGCGGCCCGTTTTTGCAGATGATGTCCACCGCAACGTTTCGTTTACCGATGTCGTGGAAGAGCGCACCGCGCCCGAGCTCAAGCAAATCTTCTTTGTTGTAGCCGACCGCATTTCCAAGGCCGAGCGAGTAGATGCCGACATCCAGCGAGTGGTTATAGGTGTAGAAGTCATGCGAAGAGAGGCTGATCAAGTGAGCCATGCCCTCGGGATGATTTTCCATGAAGTCGATGAAGTTCCCGATCAGTTCCTTGGAGTCGTGGAGCGCTTGATCCACTTCGGGTTGTTCGAAAATTTCTTCAGCCAAGGTGAGCGAACTTTCGCGCAAAATCTGCGCTTTGAGTTTCGCGTCGATGGAATCTTCGTTCATGCGCTCAAAGACGTAGCGCTTATAGTTCGCGCGTTGAGCTTCGGGAACAAAGAAAATATCCGCACGGTCGAGCGATGAAATCTTCTCCGCTTTCAGAAGTTCGCCAGGGCGCAGGTAATGAATGAAACGACCGTTGATCATGATGAACACGTCGAACGTCGTCGGGCGCGACGGCAAAATCGTGCTCACGCGGATCTTGAAATAACGAGGGGCTTCGGTGGCTTTCGTTTCCATTGGCACTCCGGTGAGGCAGAGCCTTCGTTTGCCGAGGGCTCTCTTCAATTTTGCCATGGTTCAATTGACCTTAAAAGAAAAGATGACTTTACTGGTTGGCGAGCTGTTGAGCTTGGCGCATCCGTGGTTCGTCGCGAGATTTACCTAGCAAACCGCGCCGTCGGAGGCCGCAATTTCTGGAAAATCGCGCGACCTTTGAGCAGTGGCCCGACTAATCGCGAGTGCAGGAGCCTGGTTTGCCCTAGCGGCTCAGCGTAAAATTCAGTGCAAAGCTCATTGCGAGACTCCGGGCGCGGGACTAGTCGATCGTCCTGAGACGAGTCGAAAGCAAGATCATTTTGCGACATCGCGTTCGGTGCTTTCTCTGCGCCCCGATTTGAGAGGAGTTCTAGCATGAGTCTCAAACTCGACACCCCGGTTCAGTTCGTCAAGGGCGTCGGACCAAAGTTGGGCGAGATCCTACGCAAAAAAGGTGTGGAGACGGTGAAAGACCTGCTGGAGTGGTATCCACGCGCGTACGAAGATCGCCGCGCGGCCCGCAACATTGCGTCTCTGCGTCCGGACGAAACGGTGTCGTTGCGCGCGCAAGTCGTGCGGGTAAGTTCCTTCAATATGGGAAACAGCTCGCGCAAAATTTACGACGTCACCCTCGCGGACGGCACGGGGAAAATCCACTGCAAGTTCTTCCGTATTCCTTACAAAGGCTTTTTCGAGCGGTTTCAGCCGAATCAAACGGTTCGCGTGATCGGAAAAGTTTCGCACTACCGAGGACAAATCGAGTTTAGTCATCCCGATATCCAAGACGACTCTGGTGAAGACGGAACCGATCAAGATCAGCTGATTCCGATTTATCCAGAATCTGAGGGGCTCACGAACAAAGCGATCCGCAAGCTCGTGGACTGTGCGCTGACAGAAATCAGAGTCACTTACGCCGATGAGCTCAATCCAAACGCCGCTCCCGCAAAACCGGCGGTGAATCGCTATGGTGGAGCTGTGGCCAAACCCGGTGAGTTTGCGCCTCGGGGACCCAAGCTAGGGAAGTCCGCGCTCTCGGCGCGCATGCCGACCTCCGTGCGGCGCAAATCGAACTCATTTGCGCCACCCGAACCCGAAGGTTTAGGGCCCATCGAGAAGCTCCCCGAATGGCTGAAAGAAAAATACGCTCTCGTTGACCGATTCGAAGCGATCGAAAAAATTCACGTGCCGCCCAAAGATGCAGGGGCAGAGTTCATCGATCAAAAATCACCGTTTCATCGCCGCGTAATTTTCGAAGAGTTTTTTTGGCTTGAGCTCTATTTAGCGGCAAAAAAAACCGGAATCAAAAAAGAAGGGGCACCTGCATTTCGACCGCAGACGGCGTTAGTCGAAAAACTACAGAAAAGTCTTCCGTTCCAACTCACGGGAGCTCAGCTTCGCGCGTTCGAGGAAATTAAAAAAGATCTCGCGAAACCCCATCCGATGCACCGACTCGTGCAGGGGGATGTCGGTAGCGGCAAGACGCTCGTGGCGCTGATGGCAAGTCTCGTTGCCATCGAAAATAAATTTCAGGCCGCGATCATGGTGCCGACCGAAATTCTCGCCGAGCAGCATGAACAAAACGCGCGCAAATTTTTGGAGCCGCTCGGAATCCAAGTCGGCATCCTCACGGGTTCGATGAAACAGAGTGAACGCACGCAAACTTACGACGATTTGAAATCCGGAAAGATTCAGGTTTGCGTGGGGACCCACGCACTCATTCAAGAGGCTGTTGAATTTGCGAACTTAGGTCTCGTGATCATCGACGAACAACATCGTTTCGGCGTGCATCAGCGAAGCCTCTTGAAGCAAAAAGGAGTGTCGCCCCATTTTCTCGTGATGACCGCAACGCCCATTCCGCGAACGCTCGCGATGACCGTTTACGGGGATCTCGATGTTTCGGTGATCGACGAGCTTCCGCCGGGTCGCAGTCCCATCGTCACGCGCGTGACGTTTGAGAGCAAACGCGCGCAAGTCATGAAATTCCTAAACGAGCAGCTCGAAAAGGGGAGGCAAGCTTACGTTGTTTACCCGCTCGTAGAAGAGAGCGAAAAGATCGATCTTAAGAACGCGATGACCGAGTACGAACGTTTGAAGACGGAGCTGCCGAAAGTCGCGATCGGACTTCTGCACGGGAAGATGAAGCCCGACGAAAAAGATGAAGTCATGCGCCGCTTCCGCGCCAACGAATTCCAAGTCCTTGTCGCAACGACGGTCATCGAAGTCGGTGTCGACGTGCCGAACGCGAACTTGATGATCATCGAGCACGCAGAGCGGTTTGGTTTATCGCAGCTTCACCAGCTACGTGGTCGCGTCGGTCGGGGTGAACACAAGAGCTACTGCGTTCTCATGTTGGGGAAAGCCGTCTCCGATGAATCTCGTCAGCGTTGCGAGATCATGGAAAAGACAACTGATGGATTTAAAATCTCCGAGGCCGATCTCGAAATTCGAGGGCCGGGTGAATTTCTTGGTGCTCGCCAATCAGGTCTTACGGGCTTCAAGATGGCGAATCTCGTGCGTGACGTGAAGGTTCTTCAAGAGGCACGTGCGGCAGCCTTTGAAGTTTTCGAGCAAGATCCGCAGCTGCTCTCGGGCGAACACGAAGCCTTGCGAAACGAAATTCTACGCACGCGAGGCGGGACGGCGCTCGCCTCTGTTGGTTAGCAAATCGAAATAGGTTTGGCCGTAGCGCGCGATTTAGAGCAGCAAGTCAAAGGAGAAAACTCTTTCTCTATTTGCAGGCTCGTGATCTGCTTTGCCATTGATTCTCAATGACTGATTCAAAGGAGTGGACCGAATGCAAAGGCTTGCAAATCAAGGCTTCCGTTCTGGCGTCGCCGCGGCAGTACTTTTGGCGATCGTGGGATGGAGCTCAAGCGGATTAGCCGGGGATAAGCTTCAACTTAAAACCGGAACCGTTGACACGAAGGCGATCGAAGGACGCATGAAGGCGATCCGACCGTCGAATCAACCTGCGTACTTCGTCGTCCAATTCAAGCAAGCTATCCGCGATGAAGACCGCCGCAACGTCGCCACTCTCGGCGCCAAAATTGTGCGCTACTTGCCTGATGATGCACTCGTCGTTCGGGCCACGGCAAAAGACGCCCTTAACTTACGCCGTTCGTCTCCGAATGTTCACGCCGTTGTTCCTTTTGATTCCTCCTGGAAGACAAGCCCTGAATTTACGCCTTCTAGCGTTTTCTCGGCTCGCACTCTCGAAGAAGTTTTAGTTCGACTCTTTCCGCAGGAAAATGAAGCGCAAGCTCTCGCCGCACTTCGCGCGATCAACGGAGTTCAAATTCTCAATCCCTCTGGCCGCTCCATCATCGCACGCGCGACTCGGCCCGCGATCGACGAAATGGCTTTCGTCACGGGTGTCGAATGGATCCAGCCAAATCCCCAGTTTGAGTCGATGCACTTCCGCGACAACTCAGCACCTGAGGCTTTCGCGGATGGCGATTATTCGGACCTCACGGGCTTTGAAGCTGGCACGAAGTTGATGAACTTCGATCAAGCGTGGGCGCGCGGTCTGACCGGTCGTGGACAGATCGTTTCGATGGCGGATACAGGTCTCGATCTCGGTGATCCGGCGACGATCCACCAGGATTTCTCAGCCCGGATCCCGACAGGGTTCACCTTCGGTCTTTACGCGAAAGGCTGGGAAGATCCGATGGGTCACGGAACGCACGTTGCGGGTTCCGTTCTGGGCTCCGGAGCTGCTAGCGGCGGAAAACTCCGCGGCGGCGCCTACGATGCGCAGATGGTTCCCCAAGGTATGTGGAGCCCGATGCTCGGAAACCTCACGGTTCCGCCGCGTCTTGCGGATCTCTTCACGAAAGCTTACGGAGCCGGTGCGCGAATCCACACGAACTCGTGGGGCTCGCCGCGAAACCTCGGCTCTTACGACAGCTTCTCGCAACAAGCCGATGAATACATGGCGGCGCATCCCGATATGCTTCTCATTTTTGCTGCGGGTAACAGTGGTCTCGACACTTCGAAAGACGGGCGCGTCGATGCAGACTCGATCAGTTCTCCAGGCACCGCGAAAAACGTTCTAACCGTCGGTGCTTCGAAGAACTACATCCTCAAAGGTGGAATGCAGAAGAAGCTCAAAGAAACCCGATTGGCGGAGAGCTTTTCAGTTGAGCCATTAGCGAGTTCGATGATGTCAGAGAATGCGCAGGGGATTGCGGGCTTCAGCTCGCGTGGTCCAACCGATGACGGACGTTTGAAGCCTGAAGTTGTGGCTCCGGGAACAAACATCCTCAGCAACAAATCGCGCCATAAAGACGCCGAGCTTTTGTGGGGTGCGTACAACAGCGATTACGTCTGGTCCGGTGGTACGTCGATGGCGACTCCACTGACGGCCGGTGCGGCAGCGGTTGTTCGTCAGTATCTCGTGGAGCAAAAAAACTTAACGCCTTCGGCAGCCGTGATCAAAGCGGTGCTCATGCACACGGCGTTTGATCTCTTTCCGGGGCAATTCGGTGAAGTGGGTGCCGCTCGTGGACAAGAGCTTCTCACGCGCCGGCCGAATATGGACGAAGGCTACGGACGTGTCGACGTTGCGGCCGCAACGGATCTCGCCTCGGCCATGATCATTGATGAGTCGAAAGGTCTTGCGACCGGTGAAGCTCACCGTTATGCGGTTTCGGTCGTTGGTTCGGCGAGGCTTACGGCAACTTTGGTCTACACGGATGCCCCCGCAGCTGTGAATGCGGCGAAAGCTCTGGTGAACGACCTCGATCTCGTGCTCGTTGATGCTGGTGGCAAAGAAACTTCGATTAACGATCACGTGAACAACAGCGAGATGATCCAAGCCGATGTTGCGAGCGGGAGCTACGAAATCCGCATCAAAGGCGCGAACGTACCCCAAGGGATTACGGGCGGAAAGCAGCCCTATGCCCTCATCGTTACCGTGAAGTAAGGCGCGAGATTTCGCTCAGTTGCGAAAGCCTTTCAAAAAGTTTGAAGGCTGGTGGGATGGCTCCCATCGGCCTTTTTACATTCGCGGCAGGTAGAAATTTCTTTAGGTGATCGCCCAAACTCACCGCATTTGTTCGAGATCTGGTTTATGATGCGCTGCTGTAAAATCTTCGATTCGCTCACCTTTGCGAAGCGTTCTGATTGATAACGGGTGTCAAAAATGATAAAACCACGCCGCTTCGGTCAGAGGCGTCGTCTTTTTGCTCACCTAAAGTGCTTTGCAAACTGACCCGGTCAAAACCGGTTCAGTTGCTTCTTTGGGTGGAGTCTTCAGGCAACGTGTTTGAACGATGTTTGAGCCAAGCATTTTCGTATTTTCGTGAGGAGGTCCTTGATGGCTTCGTTTAAGGTGGGCGACAACGCCGTCTATCCTGGGCACGGTGTTGGAAAAGTCACGGCCATAGAGACCAAAGAAATCTTCGGCAAGAAGCACGAGTTCTATACGATCCAGATTCTCGAAAACGGCATGAAGATCATGATTCCCAAAGACAACGTGGAATCCGTCGGTCTGCGCCCAATCATCTCGCGCGAAGAAGCGGCGAAGGTGATCGAGATTCTCAAAGAAACCAACGTAAAGATCGACAATCAGACGTGGAATCGCCGCTACCGCGAGTACATGGAAAAGATCAAGACGGGTTCCGTCTTCGAAATCGCGGAAGTCCTTCGCGATCTGTTCCTGTTGAAAGTCGATAAAGAGCTGAGCTTCGGCGAGCGCAAAATGCTCGATACGGCTCGTGGGCTCTTGTTGAAAGAACTTTCGTTGGCAACAAGCCGCGAAGAGCTTTCGAACGAAGAAGAAGTGAAAGCTATCTTCGGTCTTTAATTTTCTCTGGATTCAATCTTTGGATAGTCTCTTTCGAGAGACCAGAGGTTCCATAGGCTTCGCCGAGCGAAGGGGTTCGCTTCAGCGGGGGCAGGCACCTCGAAATGTCCGGGGTTCTGTTAGGGTGTTTAGTATTGGGGTTAGCCCGGGTCGCGAGATCCGGGCTTTTTTTTGCCTCAAGATCACGGGGCATCAAACTCTGCGTTTCGAGTTAATGCTCTAGAGCAAATGATCTAAGTAGCTGAAATTCCACGTCAATTTACGCTTCCTCCTTGCCGACGGCTCTAGTCCGCAGTAATCCTCAACAGAATTGGTTTGTTGGCTATTGCCGGCGTTAATACTTGGCCGTGTTGCGGCCATCGATGGAGGAGGGTTCCATGAAATTCGCATTTGGTCTTTTCGCGCTCGCTTTTGGGCTCGTCCTGCAAACAACCGCAGCGCAAGCTGAAGAAGCTCCCGCGGAGTCTCCCGCGCTCAAGGCTCTGAATTGCGAGGCGAAGAACTCTTTCGGTACCGTACACTACGCGTTGAACGCGGAGACGGGTCGTCTCGAGCTCCTCACGAATGAAAAAGAAGCGAAGAAAGTCGCTGAGTACACGATCGCAACGCTCGCTGAGCGCGAAATCGTGATCCAAGACGTGAACGAGCCTAAGGGTTTCTCCTACATTCTCTCCTTCGCTCAAGAATTGAAAGCCGGTCCCCAAAAGACGACGGGCTTTTTGATCAAGTGGTTGGCAGGTTCCGCACCCGTGTTGCCGGTGCCGCCATTTGCTTATTACCTTGGCACTGTTTCCTGCGATCTCGAGCTCTAATCCCCTCGAACGGAGTTCGGATCTAACCCAGGCTGTCCCCTCGGCCTGGGTTTCTTTTTTTAGCGACTAGTGCGACTGGTTCGGGGCAAGCTGAATCAAGGGGAGGGACTGCCGATGGAGTTACTGGTGAAGATCCTGATCTCGGTCGTCGCAGTTTTGCATTTCGGATTTCTGGTTCTCGAGATGTTTCTTTGGACGAAGCCTATCGGCCTTAAAATTTTCCGGCAAAAGCCGGAGGTAGCCGAGAGCTCGCGGGTGCTGGCCGCCAATCAAGGGCTCTACAATGGGTTTCTTGCCGCTGGCCTGATCTGGGGCCTTCTGCATCCTGTGCCCGAAGCTGGTGTGCAGATTCAGCTCTTCTTTTTAGGATGCGTCGGCATCGCCGGAATCTACGGTGCGGCTACGGTCAATAAACGCATTTTCTTCGTACAAGCTCTTCCTGCATTGATTGCGCTGGTGCTTCTGACTCTTCAGTGATGCTCCTTCAGTTTTGCGATGCGGCTTGGTCACCTTTGATGGTGAAAAGCCAACTCCACTTTTGTACCTTGGGGGTTTCCCACTTTCCGAGGTCTGACCATGGCACAAGCATCCCAAAAAGTTCGCGTCCGCTTCGCTCCGAGTCCCACCGGATACCTCCACGTCGGTGGCGCGCGCACGGCGCTCTACAACTACCTCTACGCTAAGCACACGGGCGGTGAATTCATTCTGCGCGTGGAAGACACGGATCTCGAACGCTCAACCGAAGAGTCAATGCGCATGCAGATCGCCGATCTCAAGTGGCTCGGACTCAACTGGGATGAGGGCCCCAATCCCGAGACAATTCAAGACATGGGGCCTCACGGTCCCTATCGTCAGAGTCAGCGCAAGCAGATCTACATGGAGCATGCTGAGCGCCTGGTGAAGGCAGGGAAAGCTTACTACGATTTCCGCACGGACGAAGAACTCGACAAGATCAAAGAAGCTGCGATCGCGGCGGGTCGCTCTCCGCAGGTAGGTCCTCCGGCGGTAATTCCGACACCCGAAGAGGCGAAGAAAAGAATCGCCAACGGGGAGCCGGGCGCCATTCGTTTCCGCGTCTCCGAAGTTCGCGACTACGTTCTTCATGATCTCGTCCGCGGAGACGTGACATTCCCATCTGACATGGTGGGCGACTTTGTCTGCATTCGTTCGAACGGCATGCCGGTTTATAACTTCTGCTGCGTGATCGACGACGCCATGATGAAGATCACGCACGTCTTCCGCGCGGAGGAACATCTTTCGAACACGCTTCGCCAGATGATGCTTTACGAAGCGTTCGGATACGAAACTCCTCGCTTCGGTCACCTGAGCTTTATCTTGGGGCCCGATCGTCAAAAGCTCTCGAAGCGTCACGGAGCTACGAGCTGTAATGACTACCGTTTGAAAGGTTATCTGCCCGAAGCTTTGAACAACTTCATTTTGCTTTCGGGTTGGTCCTCTCCAAAAGGTCAGGAAGTCATGACCCGCGAGGAGATGATCGAACAGTTCACGTATGAGCGTTTCAATGCGGCACCTGCCGTGTTTGATACGGTGAAACTCGATTGGATGAATGCGACTTATCTTCGTGCTCTCCCGCACGAGGAGCTTTGGGCGCGCATCCAGCCATTTTTGAAACAAGCGGGCCTTGAATTCCCGATGGCCGAGAGTGCCGAGTGGCGCGATCAAGCGCTGACGCTTTTTAAGAGCTACATGACGACTCTTGCGGATGCGGAAAAACTTTTCCTTCCGCTCGCGGATTCTAAGTACGAGATCGGCGAGGCGGCTGCAGAAGTTTTCACTTGGGCCGAAACTCCGAAGGTCCTGAACGCGTGGAAAGAGGAGCTTCAGAAGTTTCCGGGCGATCGCATTTCAGAGCCTGAGTTCAATGCGATTCAAGATCGCGTGAAGGTGGCGGCAGGAGCGAAGGGGAAACAACTCTTCCAGCCGATTCGCGTGGCCGTGATCGGACAGCCGCAAGGACAAGAACTCAAGATCTTAGTCCCGCTTCTTCCGAAGTCGTCGCTTATCGCGCGGGCGGAGAAGGCTCTCGCTAAAACTCGTTGATTGCGGTTATTCTGTTTTAACAGATCGTTTCGAAGGAATTGATTATGGCACTGCAGATTTACAACACTCTCACTCACAACAAAGAAGCCTTTGTGCCTTTGAAAGAGGGCGAAGTGAAAATGTACGTCTGCGGTCCGACCGTTTACGGCTTTCTCCATGTCGGAAATTTCCGTGGCCCTATCTTCTTCAATCTCGTGCGCAACTGGCTTGAGAAGAACGGCTACAAAGTCACGTACGCGTATAACTACACGGACGTGGATGACAAGATCATCAACCGCGCGAAAGAAGAAGGTACGACTTCAGAGGAAGTTGCGGAAAAATATATCCGCGAGTTCGAAGCCGATTTCCGCGCTTTGGGCCTGCGTGCCCACTCTTGCAACCCGAAGGTGACGGAGACGATGGGTCCCATCGTCGACATGGTGAAATCCCTCGTTGAGCGCGGCAAAGCTTACGTCGCCGACGACGGCGAAGTTCTCTACAGCGTGAAGAGCTTCGATGGTTACGGAAAACTCTCGAAGAAAAACATCGACGATCTTCAAGCGGGTGCGCGCGTTGAAGTCGATAAGAAAAAGCGCGATCCCATGGACTTTGCTTTGTGGAAGCCTGCAAAGCCCGGTGAGCCTAAGTGGCCGTCACCTTGGTGCGATGGGCGCCCCGGTTGGCACATCGAGTGCTCCGCGATGATTCAGTCGATCTTAGGAGACAGCATCGACATCCACGGCGGTGGTGCGGATCTCATTTTCCCTCACCACGAAAACGAGATCGCGCAGAGCGAAGGTGCTACCGGTAAACCGTTTGTGAAGTACTGGATGCACAACAACATGCTGACCTTCGGCGATAAGAAGATGTCGAAGTCGCTGGGTAACATCAAAACGGCGCGCGCGTTTTTGGAAGAGTACAACGCCGAGATTCTCAAGTTCATGATGCTCTCGGTGCACTACCGTTCGCTCAGCGACTTCTCGGATCAAGCGGTGCAAATCGCAGTCGTCGGTCTCGCGAAGGTTTATTCGGCTTTAAATCTTGCGGAGAAGACGATCGCCGCGGGCGCGGCTTCGGGCGTTCAGGCTTCAGCGCAGCCTGCAAAGGCTTTCGCGGAAGCCTTGAAGCAAGCTAGCGCGCAGGTGGCTGCGGCGTTGAACGATGACTTCAACACGCCGGAGATGTTTGCTGCGTTGTACGGCGTGATCCGCACGTTCAACACGGGCGTGCGCTTAGGAATGAAAGTGACGCCAGATGTGCTCGCGAACGCGATGGCCTTCCGCTCATGGATGCAGGAGCAGGGCGCTTTGCTCGCGCTCTTCCAAGAAGCGCCGGAGCAGTACTTGCGCCTCCTCGACGATATGCTCTTAAATCAAAAGGGTCTGGATCGGGCGGAGATTGACCAACTCGTCCGCGAGCGCTCGGACGTACGTGCCGCGAAGGATTTCAAGCGTTCGGACGAACTTCGCGACAAGCTTCTCGCGATGGGCATCGCCGTTCAGGACACGCCTCAAGGCTCGATCTGGGAAGTGGCGAAGTGATGGTACCACTTTCCTTTTGCAGAAGCGCGGCGCCGGCGCAGCGCTTCTGCAAAAGGAAAGTGGTACCCTTAATCGGCCGTCTTTGGCGCTGAACCACCAGGACCGCTACCACTGCCGCAATTCATTTCGTTACGGTTCAAAGCATTCCTGCTGAGCTGAAGAAGATTGTCGTAACACTCCTCCAGCATTTCGCGTTTACTCACTTGAGATTTTCCAACGCGACATTCATCGACCGAGCTTCCTGCCGCCGTAGCTTGTTTGCGGTCCTCGCGGAGATCGTCGCGATGCTGGGAGAGCTTGCAATAGTTTGACGCGAGATCGGTTTTGATTTTCGGATCTAAATTTTCCGGATCGCGCAGGCCGATCGGCAAGTTGTTACAAGACGTGTTGCGAGCTTGATCGAGGCGCTTACACGTCCAGGCGGACTCCGTCATTGACGTGAAGGCGGCCAGCGCCATGGTCAAAGCGGCGTTCATCTCCGCGATGTTTTGCGGACCGCCGGAGTCTTCCTCATCTTCCGCAACAGCCTCGTCGAAGAAAAGTCTCCAGGCGCTTGGACGAGGAAGAAGGCGCGCGATCTTATCCAAGCGAACGCGCAATGGTTCAAACTCCTCAAACTTGACTTGTTTATGGTTGATGATCCATTTGCGTTCGGTGACAGACGTTAACTGCACCGAGACGACCGCGCGCTTGTGGCGAAACATGAGCGCGCCACCGCCTCCGCCGCCCGCAAGATCGACGCGAGGAAGGCGAGCTTGCGCGGAGATTTTCGATGTCGATTGAGCGAACGCCTCTTGATCCGCCTTGCTGAGCGCAGGGTAGCGACGCGCTTTCAATTCACCAAAGGTTTTGAGCGAGCGGTACTCTTTGATCGCTTCGCGTAGGGCTGCGGTTTCGTCGCGACGCGCTTCGGGAGTTTTCGCGTAGACGAGAAAAGATTGCCCTAAAATGGCGGCGAGCACGACTATCTGCCACATACATTCAGCATAACCCATGCGCCCCGTGCCCGAGGGGTCAGATCTCGATCTGAGACATGAAAAAATGAACTGATGGACCTCCCGGACTGCCGATTTTCGGATCGCTGAGTTCGGTTCTAACGGGGTTCGAAGAAATCCCGGGCCTAAGTCTAGATCGATGTGATATTCTTATCGGTCGCTGAATGCGCTTCTTTTGAGCGCTCTATAGAGAACGCATCAGCATCATGAGTCTACGAACATCTAGGAATCCTCAGGGAGGTATCTTTTGGCCGTAATTCCCATGCGCAAACCCGTTGGCCAGTTCAAGTTGAAAACGGATTTCAAACCTTCGGGCGATCAACCGCGCGCGATCAAGGAGATCGTCGGGCATATCAACGACGGAACCCAGCACCAAGTTCTTCTTGGCGTTACGGGCTCGGGTAAGACGTTTACGATGGCGAACGTGATCCAAGAAACGCAGTTGCCGACGTTGATCTTAGCACCGAACAAAACGCTGGCGGCTCAGCTTTAC
>SYLX01000069.1 GCA_005808505.1 Bdellovibrionales bacterium
CCGTGCTAGCGTCGCCCTCATATGGATAGCCACTCGTTTCTCACCACCGCACTTATTTACTTGGGCGTTGCCGTCATCGCGGTTCCGCTTTTCAAAAGACTAGGTCTTGGCTCCGTGCTCGGATACCTGGCTGCCGGAAGTCTCATCGGGCCCTGGGGCGCGCGGCTCGTAACGGATCCCGAGCGCATCATGCAGTTCTCCGAGCTTGGCGTCGTGTTCCTTCTCTTCATCATCGGCCTCGAACTGAAACCGCAGCGACTCTGGGTCATGCGTAAAGTAGTTTTCGGTTTAGGGTCACTGCAAGTTTTTGCGTCTGGACTTATCCTCGCGGGGCTCCTGTTGATCGCAGGCCTTAATTGGGTTGCGGCGCTCGTTGCAGGTTTGAGCCTTTCGCTCTCTTCAACAGCGTTTGCCCTTCAAGTCCTTGGCGAGCGTAAACAACTCAACACGACATTCGGCAAGGCCTCATTCGGCATCTTGCTGCTTCAGGACTTGGCGGCGATCCCGCTGATCGGCCTTGTTCCGTTCTTAGGCGTGAGCGCTACGGCATCGAGCCAAGCTTGGTACGTGGGCGCTGGAAAAGCGATCGGAATGATCGTCGCGTTGGTTTTAGCGGGACGATTCTTGATGCAGCCGGTGTTACGAAAAGTAGCGGCGGTGAAAATGCAGGAGATTTTCACTGCCGCAACTCTCTTCATCGTGCTGGGCGTAGCCCTTTTGATGGAGTCCGTTGGCCTATCGATGGCTCTTGGTTCATTCCTCGCGGGCGTTTTGCTTGCGGATTCCGAACATCGTCATGAGCTTGAAGCCGATATCGAGCCCTTCAAAGCGATGCTCTTGGGACTCTTCTTTATCTCGGTCGGCATGACGGTGAACTTCGGACTTCTCTTGTCGAAGCCGTTCCTCGTCCTCGGTGCCGTGCTCGGTTTGCTTTTGGTCAAATCGCTTGTGCTCTACACTCTCGGAATTCTTTTCGGACTGAAAAAACCCTCCGCTCGGGCGATGGCGCTCACAATCTCCCAGGGTGGAGAGTTCGCGTTCGTCGTTTTCGGTGTCGCGGTGGTCAATCAGATCATCGAAAAGCCACTCGCCGATTTATTCACGCTCGTCGTTACCATCTCGATGGTCATGACGCCGTTCCTCGTCATGCTCAATGACTACTGGGAGAAGAAGAAAACCGGAGATGTGCCCAAGTTCGACGAGATCCAAAGTGAAGACAACCAAGTCATCATCGCGGGTTTCGGGCGATTCGGTCAGGTCATCGGCCGCATTCTGCGCGTGAGAGGCATACGCTTCACGGCGCTCGATCACGATCAAGAGCAGGTGAACGTCCTCCGCAAATTCGGCAATAAAGTTTACTACGGCGACGCGACTCGCCTCGATCTTCTGACGGCTGCGGGAGCCGCGAAGGCGAAGTTTTTCGTTCTCGCGATCGACAACGTCGAAGGCTCGCTTCAAGTGGCGCGACTCCTGAAACAACACTTCCCAAATTTAACGATTTTTGCTCGAGCAAGAAATCGACAACATGCCTACGAACTTTTGGCTTTGGGAATTCAGCTCATCTACCGCGAGACCTTCGGTACGAGCCTCGAGACCGTTCAAGATTTGTTGGTGCGAATCGGCCTCGATCAATTCGATGCGAAAGATACGGTCGCAAAATTCAAAGAGCATGACGAGCGCATGTTGCTTGAGCAATTTGCGATTCGTCACGACGAGAACGAGCTCATCAACTATTCAAAGCAATACGCAAAGCAACTTTCGGATCTCTTCCATGCGGATCAACCGCGCGCCGAAGCTCCAACGAACTCAAAAGGACTCAATGCTTAAAGCACTTACTTGATCGTGCTCGAAAGTTGATTGGCACTTTGCCGCAAGCTTGGATCATTCTCGCGCAGACGCGCAAGAAGATCCGGGCGCGGCACAAAATAAACGAGTCGGCCTGGATTTTTCATCACCCCTGCTGCTTGCTTTGCCTCTTCACCGCGACCCCAGAAAAGATCGACGCGGTGAGGTCCACGAATTGCGCCTCCGGTATCTTGATCCAGAACAAATCGTGAAGCTTTTTCCCACGCGGCTGGCTCTTCGGAATCAGCTTTCGCGAAGCGAGGTTTTTCAAACTCCAAGAAAGCCAATGTCCCTTTCGGAAAAAGATTTTTGTCGGTTGCGACCGTGCGTCCGGGAACAACTTCGGTGCCGAAGTAAGTGATGCCCGAGGTCTCAAGCGGACGGAAAAAAACGTAGCTCGGATTCATGTTCATCAAACGACGACGTTCGCTCTCGGGCGACGAGCGCAAATAGCGCTCGATTTGTTGCAGACTCATTTTTTCCTTTGGAATCACGTCGAGAAGGAAGCGACCGATTGGAACATACGGAAATCCATTTTGAGCCGCGTAGCCGACATTAAGTTGCGTGCCGTCGTTAAACTGCACAACACCCGAGCCTTGGATCTGCAAAAAGAACGCATCGATCGGGTCGACCCAGGCGATTTCGAGTCCGCGTCCCTGCAAGACCAAGTCGTCATCAATCCTGGCCCGGTCATAAAGTGTCGACACGAGACGTAGCTCAGGTTGATCGAGCACCGACGCGAGCGTGCGGTGAATGGTTGATTTCATCTCTTCAGGCATGGCGTAAAGAGGCTGCGAGTGCTGCTCCGTTCTTTCGCGGGAGGCACTCAGCACCGGTTCGAAGTAAGAGGTGATGAAGACTTCACCCCAACCTTCTCCTCCGTATACTTCGTAGGGCTGGAAGAACGATTCTAAGCTTTTGCGAAAGGTGGCGCCGCTTGAATCCATGCGAGCCACGCCCAGAAGAAACTCCAGAGCGCGAAGGTAGTCGGACTTGCTTATTGTAGTAGGTCCGAAGCTCAACAGACTTTCGCGTCCTGGTTTGATTTGGGAGCGAAGTTGTTTGATGTTAGCTTCGAGCGCATCCGCTAGTGTGGCAAAATCAAGATCGTCGACGAGTTCAGGCATCGCCTTCATAGGTCGCATCGCTTGATCAGGAGACTTCAGCGGCGAACGTACGCATCCCGTGACCAGCACAAAACTTAAGAGTGCTAGAAGCACGAACTTCAAAACTCGTCCCGCCATCTGACGACCTCACTCAAAATGGAATATAAGACTCCATTCTAAGAGCGAGGCCCCTTCGACGGAACCAACCGAGTCAAAAGCTCGATCAAAGGCGAGGGCCCCAAAAGGACACCTCGCAATTGATCTCAAAACCGGCTTACTGGTGCAGCTGAGCGCCGGGCTCGTCATGGCGCTGCTCGGAGATTCCGCCGAGAGCTTCGCCGGCTTGGTCTTGATCCATGATCGCAAGGTCACCAACGCTTACAATACCTACGAGCTTTTTGTTCATGTCCAAAACGGGCAGACGGCGAACTTGCTTGTCGGCCATCATCTGCGCGATTTCTTCGAGGTCATCGTCTTCATTACAAGTGAGAATCTCGGGAGTCATCACGTCTTCTACCGTGCATTTTTGTAGGTCTTTGCCTTCAGCAACGACACGAATGGCGATGTCGCGATCCGTGAGCATGCCCACAAGGTTTTGACCGTCCATCACCGGCATAACGCCAAAGTCGCCGTCACGCATCTTCGCTGCGGCTTCAACAATCGAAGCGTCTGGACTAATTGTTTGGATGTTCTTATTCATCACTTCACCGACTACCATACTCAATCTCCTTTTCCCTGAGTGTTATGGGTCCTCTTGAGCCAAGGCCTCAGGACTTGAGTTCAGTAACCGCATTCGACAATTCAATGCATGAAGATTGTATGGAGCCGTGAAGAGGTTCTTATGACGATCAGACGCCCGAAGTTTGTGATGAACAGTCTCACTTGAATGAGTGAAATCGACTCATCCGAAGTTGATCCAATAACGCGCGATTTTCATTCCATTGCGGTAAGGCTGTGTCGATTCAACGACATCCTGGAGCACGCCACGATTCCGCTCTGCCATTTTGCGAGCTGACGCCTGGTCCGCCGGGCATGTGACCAACACCCGCCGCAAGCCTGCACGTACAGCTTCGAAGAGCATGTGTGAAAGGCAAACGGCCCCGAATTCCTGTCCCCGAAACGACGGTGGGACTTCGCATACAAGATTGCCGCCATCGACCTCAGTTTTTTCGTCCAGAGGAAAACGCATCAATCCTGTTGCGCAAATGCGTCCCGCGCGATCGAGAAGGACGTAACGAGAGATGGATGTTTTGTTGGCTCCCGGTCGCCAATCAAGTCGCTCTTTTTGAGCCTCTTTGGCAAACTTCCGAAACTCAGCGGAGGTCCAGTCCACCTTACGTTTAAAAGCCGCTTCAAACGTTTTCGGATCGTTCTTTCGGTAGTCTTCGATCATTGCGAGCCACGCGGCTTCATGGGATTCATCGATTTCTTCTAGTCTCTCTTGCTGCATGAATTGAGATTAAATCGAGAGGAGGACTTCGGTCGATGATTTGAAGCGACTAATCTTTCGACGATCCTGCACAGAATGGTTCAGTTCATCAATTTCTCCCTGAATCCGGTGACTTCAGAGGACTGGCGAGGATTGACTGCAGAGAATCCTGACAGGACCAAAGACCACAACCTTGCGACTCGCCTCAGATTCTCAAGATCGCTCGATCAGACTCTCATCATTTCGCGCTCATCGGTTCAATCCGAGACGATGCAGAATGCGACATGGCCGAGGCCTTGCAACCTTCTAAGTTCAACCGACAATCAGGAGAGCTAATGAACGCCGCTACTCAGAAACAGTCTGGCCAGAAGACCACGGGCCAAAGAAGATTTGTTTCACGCAGTCCGCGTCTCAAAGGACTTCCCGGCGAAGTCCCTAACTTCGTTCAGTACTCTCGCACGGGAGCAGAGCCCGCACCACGAGCCGCGCAATTTGCCGATGTGTCCTTAACGGGGATGCGTCTGATTTCGCGCCAACCCGTTGAAAGCCAAGTAGGAGACCTTCTCCGTTTGGAATTCACTCTTCCTGGTAGCCTCCAAGTGTTTCGCGGCCACGCGCGCATCGTTCGCATGAACAATGAATTCGAATTCGGCGTGCGCTTCATCGATTTCGATGAAGGACGCTCACATCATCTGCAGTCGGCTTTGTCTCTCTACCGCGCAGAGACGACTTATCGTCCGCTCCGCAAAACGATGCGCGGGCTCTCGACTTGGGCCACCTCGCATCGCCAAGGTGTACTGACCTTCGCAACCGGGCTTATCGTCGCCACTCTCGTAGGTGGTTGGATTTGGATGAATTCGGACCAATACGCAGGTCGCGATTTGAAGGCGTGGGGCAAGTCGATCCCTAAAGAATGGTTCTTTGATTACTATCGCAACTTGCCCGATGTTTCGAAGTGACTTGCCAGATGACCGCGCACAAGTGCCAAGATGAAAAGCCTAAGATCAAGATTCAAAGCAGGATGAAACGCACAGAGCGTTTTGCCGTAGGCGAAACGCGGCTTCCAAGATCGGGCGAGTACTTTGCCATTTTCGGAGAGCTCACCGGCACGCCATTCAAAACAGCGCTCACCCCAATAGAGACGTAGGGAATCCATCGCTGGTGTCATCGGCTCAACGAAAGCGTTCTTCTCGATCGACCCGATGAAGTGAATCTTGTTTTCAAACCCGCGCTCTAAACGCAACTCTTGGCCGAACTTCTTCACTACGCAGGC
>SYLX01000070.1 GCA_005808505.1 Bdellovibrionales bacterium
CGTTCCTCGTGTTGGTCGACATTCGAATTGAATTTGTGGCGAAGCGTGAAGACGCCATTTTCAAACGTCGATTTTTCGGGATGAGCACCATCGGTTCCGTCGATAACGATCTTCTTAACCGAGGCTTTTACGGCTTCTTTGCCCATCGCATCGGCGCAGAGACCTTCGAAGACTTCTTTCAATGGACGGAAGTAAACCATTTCGTACCACGAGAAATATTGATCTTTCTCTTTGTAATCTTCGTTCTGCATCGTGTCCCACTTCACATCCATCTCCAAGGGGAAGCCGACGATTTTGTCGAAGTCCTCTTTCCATTTCTGGAAGTTTGTTTGTTGAAACTCTTGAATGATGCGTTTTTGCGCCAAACCCATTTGCTCTCCTTAGAGTTGTTGTTCAAACAGCTGTCGAAAAGTGACGTTTATATTATTTAAATCCATTTTGTTGCCGAAGCTGAAGATGATTTTTCCGCCTTCTCGATTTGATTCAAGAGATGCCTCGGGATCGAAGCGGAAACCAACTAAAGCAAGGCCAGCCAAAGATTCGACGGCCATCGCGTCGTCTTTAAAGGTCTTTAAACAGTCTTCGAATTGCTTGAGGAGCGTGTGCATAAAGAGACGAGGCTTCGCATCGTCTTCTCCGCCGTTCCAATCTAGGTCGATCGGCTTTCCAGAGCCGGCCATGGATTCAAAAAGCGGGATCAGACTCGTTTTGAAGCGCTCGATTGCCAGGCGCGAAGGAGCTTCACCATCAGCAACGGTAAATGCACCTGCGGTGGTTACAAAGGAGATATGCTTTCGGACTTCGTGAACCGTCACGCCGGTTACGAGCTTCAGCGGAAGCACGCACAGGGCCTCTAACCCTCGCTCCCCTGCTTTTGTTTTGTAAAGCGCAAGCCAAGGCTCTCCCGCCGCATGTTGAACCTTTACCGGAATCCCCGTGTAGACATGTGGCCCAACCATGACGTCGGTGATCGGCCCATCAACCATGTCCGTCTTCTTCTCGTTTGATGAAGCAATCTCGCGAAGAAGAGTTGCGGCATCCTGAATTCGAAGGTTTCTCAAAAGATTTGTCATACGAAACAGAATCCTCACCACGAGCGAGACTTCGCCCTTAAAAGCGCCTCGTTCAGGATACGGAATAAACAAATTTCGTAAATCAATTTAGGCAATTCAGTGCGAACGTCTTAAGAAGGCCGCGTTCTCCAAGAGAGGACGCGGCCCGAAGATCAAGGACTTTTTGGAACCACGGGCAGGTAGGGACTTCTCTTATACTCACCGACGAGATCGACCTTTCGCGACTGCTCGGTGAGCTTCTCGTCGCGATGGAACCGCAATGGCTTCTCGTGAGGAGGCGCTTCGGGATAGTACAACTCCCAACCTTCACCGAGAATCATTTGGTACTCGAGTTTCTTCATCCGTGAACCGCGCTTTTCTTCATATTCGAAGACGTATCGCGTGCTGGATGGACGCTCTTGTCGCTGAACTTTGATCGGCTTCCCGGCCCAGGCCGAAGGTCGCCCTTCAAATTTAACGATGTAAGCGTCGGCCGCGAGAGCCGGTGCATGCTGGATATAGAGCTTGGCCCCAGATTCCCCGGAGAAAGCTCGAACATCGGCTACCGCTAGATTCGCGGCTCCTAAGATCGAGCAAAAAAGGCCCGCTATGCGCGCTCGATAAAACATGTGCATCTTCCCGGTAGCCTTAAGGGACCTGCGGCTTAAAAGGGGCTTTTGTGCTTTCTCCCGCGAGGTTGATCGCCTGAGAAGACTTCGTCAACGCATCGTCGTGCTTTAGTACGACAGGCTTACCAGACGCTTCAGGAAAATAGAGCTTTACCTTCTTCACGCGCGAACCGTTGACCAGTTCAAATCCGTCATCGACAACGATTTGATACTCCTGTTTTTTCGTGCGCGAGCCAACTTTCTTCTCATATTCAAACGCGTAACGGTTAGCGCTCGGGCGCTCTTGGAGCTCGGTGACGATCGGCTTTCCCGCCCATGCAGACGCTGGTCCTTCAAACTTGATGACGTGCGCGCTTTTGCCGATCGAAGGAGCTTGCTCGATGAACAATTGCTCTCCAGATGGCCCCGTGTAAGCCGCAACACCTGCGAAGGCAGAAGCGGAGAGGAATGCTGAAACGAATACGGCCGAAAAAATCTTGGTTTTAAACATTTTTTATTTTCCCATTCGAATTTAATGAAACGGCTCAATTAAGAATTACAAATCTTCTGGCGCTCTGGCGAGAGGGCTTTTTTCTTTGCGAGTTCTCCGCAAGTGTTTTTGAGGTAGTAGGAGTTTTTCGCGTCGATTTGCCCAGCAAGATCGTCTTTCCACTCTTTCCAGCAGGTATTGAACGCAAGCTCTTTGCCGTCGGCAACCTGTGGGGCGTCGCTCGGAAGCTCGAATCCTGCGACTACAGCGTCAAGGACATCCGTATTGCTGCAGTCACCTTGTTTTTTTGCGAAAGCGGCTTTGTAGAACGGAACGGCGTTGTATTTGTTGGAGCCTTTTTGAACCATCTGAGCGGCTTGGAAGTAACTCGCATTCGGATTCTTCTTCATCCAAACATCGAGTGCTTTCAAACAATCACCGGTGTTGTAGTGAAACTTCTCGATGCATTCTTTTGTGTCGTCGAGATCTTCGAAGATCAACTTCTTATCCACGATCTTAAGAGCAGAAGCTCCAGGCGTGTACGCGCTGACGGCGAGGGCGGCGACGGACAAAAACAAACTCAGTTTTTTCATTCGTTACTCCGTTGAGATTTCAAATGTTGTTGGGTCCGAATCCAAGCATAAACGAAATCTGTGCTTCGTAAATCAGAAAGGCTCGAATTTTGGATTAGCTCAGTGAACTCGAATCGAGAACGGTGACGACGATGCGATGGCGAGTAACGATTATCGACTCTTGAGTCGAGAGAGACACGTGAGACCCATGATAAAAAGACAACTGCTCCAGAAAACGGAGAAGACAGTGATTTTGGGGATGCCCTGCACATAGAAGTAAATCTGTTCGAACGCAGGATAGACAAAGATGAGTGCGGAGATGAGATTTCCGACTTTCGTATCAAGAAGTTTTCCCAGCTTTACCAGAAACGGTGAAAAAGGCCTCTGCTCGCGGTCGGCTTGTCGAATCTTTTTGATAAGAACGTAGCCACCTAGCGGAATACCGATAAAGACGAAGCCGAAGAACAAAATGATGACAACGATCTGCCCGAGACTTGTTGAACTCTCATGCTCCACGATACTTCTCTCCCGAAAGTACGACTTGCAACTCGCTGGCAAAAAAAGAGGCTTCCTCATGGAAGCCTCTCTCCTCAGAAAAAATTCTGACTTATCAAATTACAGGTTGTTCTCGAGAATTGTCTCGATATCGCCCTGAGATGTGTCGCGGAGGCGTGTAACAGTGAGAGTTGTGCCTTTGAATGTAGACGGCTTGGGCTCACCCTTCTTTACTACGACTTCTTTGAGCTTCGCGCAGACAGCTTTTTTACCTTCAGCGTCTTTGCAGAGGTTTTCGAGTGCGCTCTTCACTTGACCGCGAGTGCGGCTGGGGATGAGTTGATCTTCGTCAGTTGTCAACTCAGCGTAGTTAACCGTGAACTTGGGCGCGCAGCCGCAGACCTTTTGGATTTCTGCGACTTCTTCTTTTGCTTTTTCAGCGTCAGCGGCCATAGCTTTTTTTTGCTTCAAGCTTTGTGCTTGAGCGCCAGAAACCATCATCAAGCAAACGAGTGCTGCGAACAACTTCGACATCTTATCTCCCATCGTGGTGATGCTGCTTTTAACAAGTTGACCTTGTCGTTGTATAATAGCTCCGTCCCGCATTTTCGTACGAACTCCGTGAAAATATAAAGACGAAGATGTCCCTATTGGAAACCAACTCACTTCGTGTGTCCACACGAAAACTAAATTCGTTCATCGTTCATATGAGACGAAACTCCCTGCTCTCCTTTCGAGAACGCCCGACCCAGCAACCTAGACCTTCAGACTCGATTTTGAAGAATTGCTACCTTAGGCCACAAATCGGACCTAAAATTTTCGAGCGTACAAAGACCCAGTCAAATACTGGAACTCTTCTAGTCACATAAAGAAGTTTAGTTCGGACCTTTCTCTTTAAGTCTCTTCTCGGTTTTTACTTTAGGCCGACGAACAGGCCGTTCTACCGAGCCCTCGTGACCAAGGTGTTCCAAATTTCAAATGGAGTAGAGAGTGAAAAAACAGACCGCGACTTTCTTGTTTGCAGCTCTTACGTTTGCGCAACCTACCCTCGCTTGCGTTAATACGTATTTTACGCGGATCGATGGCTCGCTTGTCTCGGACCTCGCCGGCGGCGACGCACCGGACTTTGCGACCATTTTAACTAGCAAACAAACAACCCATTGGGATCGGGAACTAAAAGAAACGGAAGCTCGCCTGGCGAGCGCGGATCCTGAGGAGAAGTGGCGCCACGAAGCCGATCTTGCCGTCTTAAACCTTCGCTTTAACAAAGTCGCCGAAAGCGTGACAACTCTAGAGCGACTCACGAGAGCGCAGCCAAAAGAATACATTCTTGCGGCCAATCTCGGCACCGCCTATGAACTCGCCGGTCGTGATGAAGACGCACTTGTTTGGATAAAAAGAGCCATGGAACTTGATCCGTCATCTCACGAGGGAACCGAGTGGCTTCACGTCAAAATTCTGGAAGCCAAACTTGCCTCGAAAGCAGATCCAACATGGTGGAAATCCAATTCAGTGCTCGGTTTAGATTTTGGAAACGGAAAAAAGCCGAGGCGGCCAGAAGCTAATTTTGGCAACGAGCGAGTCGAGGCCGTCGAGAAAGCTTTGCTTTACCAACTTCGCGAACGACTTTCGTTCGTCAAACCGCCAGATGCGATCGTTGGCGATCTGCTTTTCGACTTCGCGAATCTTGTAGCTCTCCACCGAACGGTCGAAGCAGCTAAGCCCTTGAGCGAATTAGCACTGAGCTTCGAACCACCGCGGAAGGAGTTAGCGCAGGAGCGCGATCGCCATTACCGATGGCTTTTGATGACAAAGCTGGATCCCGATACATTGATGAATATCGCTTTGGCCGCAATCGGGGCTGTAGCTCTCGCGATCCTGATTGGCACCTATGCCGTGGTTCGACGTGTGCTCCGAAACCGCAGGAACGAAGAAGCTAAACAAGCGGCTTAAGCCAAAAGACGATCCAATCGACTCCACAGATGGTCAGCGATCCCGGGCACGAAAAGCTCATTCTTGAACTCTGGATACTCGGTTCGGTACATCTCGAGTTTCCTAGCAACTTTTGCTGAAGCTTCGACGTTTGCGATGCGGTCACAAAGTTTGACGACGGTGGCGCCTCGATGGCCTCGAATTTTGGGATACGTCTTAGCCTTGCGCTCTTTTCTACTAGTACCCGGTTCATCTGAGACTCTGTGGACGATGTCCCGTACTTCTCTTCCGAACGCGTTCTCGATTTCTTCGAGACTTACTGACGTATCTTCCGCGACATCGTGAAACCACGCTGCCGCGGTGAGAATAGCATCGTTTCCAAAGCCTTCTTCACGCAGCACTCTTTGAACATGATCCAAATGAACTTCGTAAGGATGATCTCCATACCTTTGATCACCGTGCGCTTGAACGGCAAATGAGCGCGGATCGAACTTGCGAGCGACCATATTATTCTCCCTCGACTTCCCACCGGTGATCTTTTGAAACATTATAAGAGAAGTCAACTTAAGCTGAAATAGAGCGAAAGACTCGCCGAATGGACGAAACCAGAACTACGTGGATCGAGATCAAACCGGAAGACATGTTTCCGAGACTGCTGAGAGCTGCAATCTACTTGGGATGGTTCATCGTTTTCTTTGCCGCTGGACTCGGGCTCGTTCTTCTCAGTCTATATTTTAAAAAGACGACGACAGCCGACGGCGTCTGGAGCATGGATCCCCTTGCCCTCCTCATTGAAGCAGGTCTCGCTATTTCTTTCGCACAGCTCACGATCCGCAAAGAACTGCGCCGTTGGGTGCCTCTTGAACGACTCGGCTCTCGTGCGTTGATCTTTAACGACGAAGGTCTTCGCTGCGCGAGCTGCCTATTGAGAAACGCGGTCGATGGTTCACAGCCCGCTGGTGACTATCTCGATATTCCCTGGGCTTCGATCAAGTTTGCGCGATTCACCCGCCTCTACAGGCATGGTGAATATTTAGAAATTTCGGCCGATCAGCACTGGCACGCGATGCTCCCGGGCGGGCTTTCTCCAGACAAAAAGCAGATGATCCGCTATGAACTCAAAGAAAGAGGCAAGTAAACATGCGCTCAATTGGCGACGTCTTCTCACAAATTGGTGATGCGTTCTCCGTTCTTTGGGAGCACAAAAAACTTTTGGTTTTTTCTTATGCCGGCACGCTGGCCCTAGTCCTTTGTTTCTACAAAATTTATCTCAGAGCCGATCAACTTGGATTCGAGATACCTGACTCGTTTGATCCCTCAAAATACTCGCTCATCCACCTCGGCGCTGCTGTCGCCCTGGCCATTGCGGGAAACTTCTCGCAAAACCTTATCTCGTTCGTCCTTATCCGCTGCTTCTTGGAAATTAACGACAAAAACGAATGCTCGCTCATCGGCGCCTTGCTCAGCGGAATTTTGAACTCCGTTTCGATTCTTTTGTGGAGCGTGCTCGAAACTGTGGTGGGAGTCTTCCTTAGATTCGTTAAAGATTCCGATTCCTTTCTCGGAAGAGTCGCCGGAACGCTCATGTCTGTGGCTTGGTCGGCGGCGGCGTATTTTGTCCTGCCCATCATGGCGGCCAAAGGTGCAAACCCATTGAAGGCTCTTGATGAATCAAGTGAGCTTGTAAGCACAACTTGGGGCGCGCAGGCTGTCGGAGCCTTTGGTTTCGGAGTGATTTACTTCTTCTTCTACCTCACGACGATTCCGTTCTTGTTTTCTAAATCGCCTTTCGCGGTTTATTACTTTATTGGTTATGTCTCCCTCATCCTCTCCGTTCACGCGGCTCATCTTGCTGTCTTTGGCGCGGATCTTTACCTCTACGCTGCTCACGAAAGAAAACGGTTCCGCGCGATAGATGATGAGAGCTTGAACAGCTCAGTTCGCGCAAGCTAGTTTCGGCGGCGGAGTTTCAATGCAAAAGCGGCCTCCTCAAATCAAAACTCCCAGCGGAACAAATTGGTCGTTCTATCTGGAAGTCGACTCCGAAACGACGATCTGGTTTTTACGCACTAACGCGACTCGTTCGCCACGCTATCTGCCCGTTCGAGTGGGTAAGTTGAAATGCGATCTTCCGTCCGTGATTTCATCAATGACCGAAGATGAAAGCCAGAGTCTTTCGGATCGGGACGACCGCTACTTTTGGTCCGAAGCTACGCAAACTCTCATCGTTCAGCTCCATGTCCTGCGCGATTATTCGCAAGAAGTGGAAATACAACAAATTGAGTTTGCAGGTGATCCGTTGAGCCTGCAGACTTGTCGCGGCCCTCAGAGTTTGCCGCTGAGACTCCTGCCTGATCAAGATTCTGTTGAAGTTTATAGAGTTGATCTTCGCGACAATTGAGGAAGCAAAATGAAAATTTTGATTTTTGGAGCATTCATGATTGCGACGGCGTTCGGAAGCCCGCGAGAAATCGAACTCAAACTCCCAAACAAAGCAGGCTCGGTTACACTTTCCGTTACTAGGACGAACAAACAAGGCCCGGATGAGCTTTTAGGCATGCAAGATTGCGGAGACAAAATCCTGCGCCGCCACGGAGCGACTCTTGAAGCCCATCGAAACGACGAAAATTTACTTGGCTGTTTACTCTTCAAGCATCCACAATTTGTCGCGGATACAGAGTCGCGAGTCCCCGTAGTGTACATCGAAACTTTTTCCTCAGAGAAAACCGTTGAAAGTTTAAAGAAGCTCTATTCCCCTGAGTCCATGGAGTTTGGAAAAGCCTCGAATCGAAGTTTCGCCTGGGGAGTTGTGCATGAATGGGCAACGTCAACGACGGGCTCCGCACATTACTTATTTCTTGCACCCAAAAACAAATCGTTTGCGATCCGCATCGGGCCTATTGCGGGACTGACGCTTGCTCAATACGACTTCGGTTTTGAGAAAGCCAAATGGTCTCTGAAGTAAACACGCACGCTGGCCTGAGCAGAGGCCCGGTACAAAATTGTGACAAGTCCGCTCGCTTCGGTTGAACCGACAGCCCCCTGCTCTCAACTTCTGCTTGGACTAACATTCGTTAGGATGTGCGGACATGGATTCATCCATGAGGAGGTTTGAATGAGCATCTTTGGTTCGATCATGAGCAAAATCTTTCCTAAAACTCACCCGGCAGTCGTAGCGAACGCGAGCCCTCTCGCTTCACCCATGCAATCTGAGCAAACCGTCACGAGTTCAGCAACTCTCTCATCACCACCTTCGATTGCCGCAGATGAGACGGCCAATCAGGATGTGGACGTATCGGCCATTCTTTCTAAGATGGCGCAAAACAATTCGCAGAATCTCGATTGGCAGCACTCGATCGTAGATTTGATGAAGCTTCTGAATCTCGACAGCAGTATTTCCGCACGCAAAGAGTTGGCGCGTGAACTTGGCTATAACCAAGACACGAGCGACTCGGCCGCGATGAATATTTGGCTTCACAAAAAAGTCATGGAGAAGCTCGCCGAAAACGGCGGTCGGGTGCCGAAAGATCTTTTGCATTGAGCTAAGGGTTTATTCCGACCCTTGGGTCCGAACACGCGGTCGCCTAGGCAAAGCGCCGGGCGAACGCGAAAACTCAGAAACCCGGATCGTTCATCGCCTTCGGAAGTTTTAGAATTTCGTTTGTCCACCTTGATTCGATGAACGGGTTCTGATCTTCGCAGTTACCCGGAGCAAGCGGCACCCAGAGGAAATCCGGATTCTTCGATGACCACTTCGCGCTCACGACTTCCCCTGCTTCATCCGTAGAGACATAGTACGCATAGCGTGTGAGCATTGTCCGCGCGACGCCAGGCTCCTCGATCCGCTCATGATCGTAGAGATGGAGAGTCACGTCCGCTGAAACGTGGAACCGACCAGGACCCAGCTCGACAATTGACATCGTGTAACCGGATATAACGCTATTTTGAATAGCCCGGTCGACCATCGTATCTACCAAAACCGGCTTGCCCAGCCCCGCGATAAATGTCGTCAACACCTTATGAAACGTGATCGGATCAACATCATCTCGAACGTCGCCAGGATCTCCGTCAAAACGTGTCCCGAAAAAAGCAATCTTCGGGCAAGACTGCTGAATGGATAAGTAAGCTTTTTGGTCGGAGACTTTGAATTCAAGCTTCGTCACGGCATCGAAGACCGGCGCTTTCGGTTCAGGCTCAAGGATTGAAGCTGCGGCCCACGCGTGGCAATGACCGGCCCATGTGACACCTGATCCTTGATGATCAGCTTCCCACTGCTGAGACTCGGCTCGGCGAAAGGGGGCCCGCGCATTCACAAAGCTATCGTATTTTGCCAGAGGTGATTCCGCTCCGGTGTGCAGCAAACCCGCAGAATAAGGCCACCAGTAGCCACGCCAAGGAAGGGCTGCCGCAGGCACGCTCGCTTTTGCGACGCCGGCTTCAAGCTTCATTGGATTCAAATCTACTTTTCCGTGCTCGTGGAAAAATCCGACAAGTTTTTCCACACCTTTGATTCGCGAGCGCTTGAGAAGGCGTCGAAACTGCGGCGTCGACTCAGGATCCAGCGGAACCCCAAGAGGATTGAATGAATTTTTCGGCGCTCGATGGAAAGTGACCTTGCCGCGGACACGCGACGCGAACTCTAAACTCCCATCGGCTTTGACCAGCATCGCGGTTTCTGGCCGAATCTCACCATTGTTTTCCGGTGAAAAGACGAGACGCTCGTTCTCCATTTCTCGATAGCACCAGACGCGCGAATTTAAGCCTGTCGAAAATGGAAGTTTCGGCAGCTCTTCTTCGTAGCATGTAGTCCGAAATTCTTCTTCGGCTTCAACTCCACTCGAGATAGCGAAAGACGTGAAAGCAACAACCGCGGCAAACACTTTTGTCGTCTTAAAACCTAGGCGCAAGATGAGCTCCTTGGAGAACCAAAGAAAAGACCAACATTGGGGCCCCATAGGTTCATCATGTTCGAAGTCGATCAACCTCTCTTCAACGTTGTGTATGAATCGCGAAAGTCACAAGCGAACGAACTAATAAATCTTCACAGATTGGGAATCAGGAGGGCCGGATAGCTGAAGCCTACGAAATGCACGACATTGAGACCGAAATGCACAAGCATGGCGGCTTCGAGTCGTTGCGTTTTCCAGTACGTAAAACCGTAAATAAAACCGGCAATCGTTGAAAACAAGACGTACGTGACCCCACCGCGAAAATGCGCGAGTCCAAAGAGAACAGACGCTGAGAAAATAGCGAGAAAAGCGAAGATCCGATTCTTTGGAAAAAGTCTCTGCAAGCCGCCTTGAATGTAACCCCGAAACAAACCTTCTTCTGCTAGACACACGAAGAAGAAATTATTCGCGGCCCACAGCCAACCATCCTTAGGCCACTTTGGATCAAAACGAACGAAATTTGCCGAGAGCGCAAGAAGCATCAGAAGAACCGTGATGAAGGCCCAGCATCCAAACGTAAGCCAGGCTTTCTTTGGTGTCCACGCAGCCTGTTTCCTCTGGACGAAAAACAGAAACACGCAAAGACCCACCAGAGGCTTATCAAAGTTCAGGTACATCGTGAAGGGTACCGAGTCCTGCGCAAACTGCACGCGATCGAAGACAATCAAGTTGTTGAATCCCGGAAGCAGGTGCTGCGAAAGAAGAACCGCTAAAATTCCAAACCCGATGCTCGCAAGTCCACGCCAAACGCGAGGGAGCTGCCCGTTCTCGCTAAGCCACATCGAAGCAAAAAGAAAAGCGATCCACAGAAGCGACAACCATTCGATGCTTGAAACGGCGAGCGCCGTAGCAGCTGCGATCAAAATCAGTGCAGATGCGATGGCTCGCACCTCAAGGATTGCGGCGAGGCTCGCAAAAGCCAAAATCAGATACGGCAAGTGACTAGAGTTCATCCGTTTATCCCACTCACGCAAGGGAGAATTCCTGGTAGCTTCCCACCCTAGGTAAATCAGGGCAAGGACTCATGAGCGCTTTCAACGCTGACTCGTGAACCCGACTCTAGTCTCGAAACGGGATTCGAATCTGAAGGGATCACTTTCCCACGGCACACGCTTACAAACTTCGATGGGCAAGTTGTGAATGGCCAACGAATCGCTTAACCTCTAAACATATGCCGCACTTACACGCCAGGAAAGGCGTCGCATCTCAAAATGGATCAGAGGCTGGGTTCTCACTCGTTGAGCTCATGGTCGTCGTTTCGATCATCAGCGTCCTGGGAGTCATCGCGCATCCCAATTACACGAAGTTCGCCGATCGCGCGAAAATGAACGCGGCTAAAGCCGTCATGAGCCAAGCGAAAGCCGGCATTCAAGGCTTGCGTGAAATTGACGAACGAAACTTGATTGGGATCACCGGTAACGGCTGCACGATGTGCCAGCAAGGCATGCCCTACGGTGGCGATCCGTTGAGTGCAACGAACGTGGCTCTAGGCGATGATTCGTGGCGCCGGATAGGTTTTGACGGCACACCTCGCGACGGCTGGGGGCGACCGTTCGTTCTCGATGAAAACGAAGAAGAAAGCGGACTCACCGACTGCCGCCACGATGCACTCTGGAGCGCGGGCGCTGATCATATTTGGCAAGGACCTGGCGACGGAGATGACGTCTTCGGCGACGACATCATCATCCGTGTTCCTTATTACAACAAGCGATCTTGCCCTAACAACATCAACGGGCAGTTCGGCGGCTGATGCCGCTACGAAGTCACGCGCTTTCCGCCCGGCTGAGGTTTTCCACTTTTGTTTCGATCTTCCCCAAAACTTGGTGGAACTTCAGCGGAACACGGTGATGAAACTCATGCGCCAACAAGGCTGTCGCAGCGCCTGAGCCTAGCAACAGCTCCACTCCCCGACTCACCGATACAGGAAGCCTTTCCAAGAGAGGCTCGCCGTAGAAGAGTTTGAGATGAAGCATCTTGGAGAACGAAAACCAAGCAAGCGCCATGCATAAGCGATACGTCAAGATCAAGCCGATCATGCTCACCGCTCCAAAGACAAGCCAAAGCCCGATGATTACTAATGTTGCGATCGGAATCATCTGGCGTCGCGAAGCGGAAAGACCTTTGTTGAACTTCCAGTCCTGATAGAACATCACTTCTTCGTAAAAGATGGCCGTGAAAATACTTTTCACAAAGCTTTTCTGCTCGAGGAGTTCATGCGGATTCTCGGCAGTCGTCAAAGGTCGCGCAATTAAGTGACCCTTGTGGTGCGCCAGGTGTTTGCGTCGTTTATCAAGATAGGGTTCTTGATAAGGCGTGTGAAAGACCCAACAAACCGTCGTGAGGAAAGCGCGGAGCTTTGAGTGACTTGAGTGCGGAAGATGCGCACGCTCATGGCGGATATTAAAGACCCGAAAAACCGCGATGATCATGCCGACCAAAAAGATGGAATAGGTGATCCACCCCGCGTGCCAGGCAACAAATAGAGCATAAGCTGCCAACGTAAGTAGCACATCTTCGAGCATTAGAGAGCGATCCGCCCGTGGTCCACGAAGAGCAAATTGATTGAGAGTTGTTCTTTGCACCTTAACCTCCGTCTGTTCGACTCCTTCATGGCTTAGGGTCCTTTTTCGCGCTACTCTTAGGTGAAAAGGACCTAAAATGGGTCCCTTTTGGAGGATTCCGCCATGAAATCGGACCGAACAGACTACATGATCGTGATGAGCCACTTAAAAACGGCATTAAAGCGCCAAAAGATGAACTATCGAGATCTCGCAAAGGGGCTGGGGCTCTCTGAGTCGGGAGTAAAGAAGATCTTCCTCGCACGCGATGGATCTTTTCAGCGAATCAATGAGATCTGCGCCTATCTTGGTCTGACACTTTCGGATGTTTTAAGCGGCACAACCGAAACGGTTCGTCCGATCCATTACTCAAATAAACAGCAAACATTTCTACTTGAGACGCCGAAGGCCTTCGCGCTTTATTGGAAATTGGTTTACGAGAGAGATAGCGTTGAGAAGTCCATCGCCTCTCTTCACCTTTCGGAGAAGTCGGGATTTTCACTTCTCCGGCAACTCGATCAACATCGGTTGATTAAACTTCTTCCGGGAGGCCGCGTTCAATTGCCACCGATTCAACTCATTCGTTGGGCCGGAACAGGGCCGCTGGTCGAGAAGATCTATCGTGAATGGTCCCAGGAGTTGGTGCGTACGGTCGCTTCTCCGCAGCCCCCGCCGAATGCCTATTTCCTCATTCGCTATTTCAAGATTAAGCCTAAGACGTATGCTGATTTCTTAGCGGCCCTCGAGGATCTCGAGCGCGAATTCATTCGCCGTGGAACAAAAGATATGCGATCGGAAGCCGAAGATCTCGTACACTTCCGTTGGCTTACCGCCGTCGACAATCGAAGCTTTATCAAATGATGAAAATCAATCGCAGCTCGGACGATGGAAGGTTGGAATTTTCTTTACCAACTCGCACCGGCACCTTCATCGTTGCGCCTAAGAAACCGAACTCACGCGTCTCAAATCGAGACACGTGATCAACTTCCAGACAAAGCCTATTCGGGTGTCAAACGTTTTGCGTTTCTTCAGGTAGAGACGAGCGTCAGAACCAAATCTTACGCTCGCGAGCCGGTCATAGGCTTGCAGAACCATCCCATCAAGCACGGAGTGTTTCGTGCGGATGGGAGTTCGCCATGCTCAAATTCAGTAAAGTAGTTCCGCAGCTCAGCGCGCTTTTGCTCTTACCGACTTTCGCGCTTGCCAACTCCCCGTATAGTTATCCGCCAATGGATTATCCGCCTGCTTATGAAGCGACACCGGGACAACCGGGACGCTCCGGTGCTGAAGGTGGAGCCGGCGGTGCCGGTGGACGCGTCAGCTACGAAGATCATCGAAGCTATCCATATGCTCCATCCAGCTATGCTCCTGGCCAGCCTGGTCAGCCAGGTCGAGGTGGGCAAGGCGGAGCCGGTGGCGCTGGAGGACGTAGCAATGGACCTGCGAGCTATCCGCCCTCGGCAGAGATGATGAATCAGAACGCCCCGCGAGTTGATGAATTTGATTATCCTCCTGAGCCGCAATCAGGACGGCCCGGCGGACAAGGGGGCCGTGGCGGAGTCGGAGCTGGTGGAGCCAGCGGTGCTTCGCAAATGAATCGTCCCTACGCAATGCCTGAGGTAGATAAAACATCGGATTCCTATCGCTCCTACGAGGCTTGGCGCGAGCAAGTGATCCGCGAATCCCAAGGCCGTGTCGTACCTGGTGAAGCGGGTCAACCTGGAGGCGCCGACGGCTCCGGCGGAGCCGGTGGCAAAGGTGGCGTAAGCACCACGGGACCCGCTGTTCCGAGCACAGGTAAACTGCCCACATCGGTAAATGCATCGAAGCCCGCAACGCAAAAGAAACCTTCGAACGGGAAGCCCCAATCAGACGATAAAGATTCGGGTGCCCAGGCCCTTAGCTACGCTTGTTCCAACGGCAAAGACTACACTTTGCTTTTGGATCCTAAAACAAAACTCAAGTCAGGAAAGAACAACACCGAGCTCCTCTGGGCTGTCGGCTTTTGTCCCCAGAAAGTCGCAAAGCCTGAATCAAAAGTAACGAACAAGGATTTCAAAGCATGTCGTTCTTCCGAACGAACGCGCGAGCTCGTCGATTGCTTGGCTGAACTCTACGACAACAACAAGATGAAGCAAGATGATCGAAAGCGTCCATACGTCGCAAGCGAGATCAAGCAAGGTCGCGAACCCTTGAGCGCAAAAAATCTCGCATCGCTTGAGAAGAGCTGCAAAGTAGTCTCGGGTAATGGTGAGGCCTTTAAAAACACCGGTTGCGCTCGTACAGCGAAGATCGGCGGCTCGACAACGGAGAAGGAATTCTCCTGCCTCTTTGCGAAAGTTGAAGATCAAAAATTTGAGATGTCTCCCCCTTCGCAGCGTACGTGTTACCGTGCGATTGAAAAGCTTCGTGCGACTTTAATTGCGAGTCGCTCAAAGACGAACGGTGCTCCAAAGAAGACCGCGAAATAAGATAACACGGCTCATGGGGGCACCGATGGAGATTCACGGCAGCTTGTCGAACTCGAAGTGATCAAAAAAAAGCCGCCCCTTTTGGGAGCGGCTTTTTTCCTTGCAGGATGCAGATCATCAATTCGCTAATTAGCGAACGATCACGCCAATTTCGCTTGTCTCATAATCAGGTGACGGCGAGCACGCATTCACGGTGCTCATATTTCCGACCTTTGCTTCGTAAAAGCCCCACTCGCTTCCACCGTTTTCGAAGTAAGTTTCGCCCGTCGGCAGTTCCACGCGGAAGACCATTGCCAACCGATCGAAGCGCTCTGGGCTCGAACGTTGTGCGAGAGTGACATCGAACTCTGTGTGCCACGTGAATGGTGCTGCAGACATCATCTGGGTCTCCTGGCGGATCTGCCACTCAAGTGCTGCAGGATTATCGTGGGCCTGTTTTACGCCGTTTAAGCCGTGAATTAGGGTCACACGCGTTCCCCACGGAAGTTGTTGATCACCGAAGAAGACGGCAAAGCGGCCCGTAGTTGAGCTGTAGTATCCGCATGAATTTACGGTGACGTGTGTTTTCACCCAAACGTCAGCCGCAAAGGCTGAGCTCGAAACAACGACAGTAGCGAGAGCTATCAAAAGAGAAGCAAAAAGTTTTCTCATGTATTCCTCACCTCAGGCTAAAGCCGGAGATCCCAAGATTTGATTGGCTCAGACGGTTTAGTGCTTTGGCGATACCTTCGCAATGCGAAGTTTGGGGATTGAAAATCTGATCCAGCTGGCTCACCTAATTGCAGTTTTTTGCGTGGCCTGCCCTAGCGTCAGACAGGCTAAGCCCCCAGAACCTGGGGATTTAAACGAAAAACCCGCTACCCACACCTCGGGAGCAGGTTTTCATAATCTGCAATGAAGTGTTCCAGTTAGGAAGCTGAACGAATGCGACTCTGACTGAAGCCTTACTTACATTTGCCCGAAATGCATTTTTCACCGGGTGGGCAAGAGTGTGCGCCCGAATCACAAGATTGGCGGCTCACATCCTCGCACTTGCGATTGATGCAATGCTGGAGCCCTGAGCACTGAACACTGCTTGAACACTTTTTGACGTCGTCATCGTGAGAGCTACCTCCCCCGCCACCGCCGCCGTTCAAGTAGTCACAGACTTCGCGCCCGTTCTTCAGCATGGATGCAAGACCTTTCTTCTTTTGGAGCTTGCAAGCCCAGAGACCTTCTTCAAGGGTATAACCTGTGTTGTCGACGATCTCTTGCTGCTTGGCTTTCGATAGCTTCAGAAAATCCATGCAGGCTTTGTAACTTTCCCGGATCTCCGCCGGACTCAAACATTCAAGCGCGAAGGCAGAGCCTCCCGATAACGCAAAAAGCGCGAGGATGGAAAAAAGCAACGACAACAAAAGAGTTCGCAAATTCACAGTAAATCCCCCACTAGGTACTAAATTAGTTTTGCCTACCACTTCCGGCAGTCGCCCCAAAGACAGGCTGAGCACCAGTGCGGGTGCCTCATGCGACCGTCCTACAAAGCTGAGTGTTTAATTGCGCGAGTCGCAATGGAGCCAAATCAACTCCATTTGAACAAAGCTGACACCAGAATCCGCGCATTTTGTAAGCGCTCGGACTCCTTCTGACACGAATTCTGCTAATTCGATCGCTCTACGATTCGTCTAGAGCAAGGATCAAGCAAGGACGATACCAAATACTTCGAAACTACTTTTGATTGACGCCCTTTTGAGCAACCGGAACTGCTTGGCATTTGTGTTCTCGGCATCGCGCGACCATTGGATAAACGATGCATTTGCACATACCGCCGCGAAAATTCTCTCGGCAGTCCTGCAATCGTTTTTCAAACTCTGGTTTTGCAACGATCGATACTGCTGTATGACCACAGCATCTGTTGCAGCTATTCGAAACGAGAATGCAGTCTTCATCTTGCTTGCAATCTTGTTCTCGAGCGAGAGGAGGAAGATTTGAAGGGCCGTGCGTCTGCACTTCAGCGAGCCATCGCTGACGCTCAACTTCTGCCAGCTCTCTCGCTTTTGATTCCGCGCGAAAATCTAGAATGAAGTCGTGAACAACTTCAGGATTTTGAACATAGACGAACAACGCGCCGATCACCAGCGCCGTTGCGATGAGTAGGACATATCTCACAAGTAGATCCTCTATGCCGGTCGATCAACAATCACAAACCAAACTTATTTGAGCATAAATTTGGTCCGCGTATTCAGCAAGTGGCTACTAGCGGTAATTAGAGTTCTCCGCGAACCGTCGCGCGTGCACGGCAAAGCGTGTACGTCGAGTAGAGGTTCGATTCTTCTTCATTGAAGACGTTGCATGTGATCAGCGAAGCGCCCGTGATCACGCAGTTCATAGCACCAGCCTCCGCGCAATCGGCCATTGCCTTGCGCTCGGCCATGCGCTCCATCCCCGCTTGCTCCAACTCATTGAAGGGGTTGAGGCCTTCGCCGAAGTTGCTCTTTTTGTTCGCTGAAGCTTCGGCTTTGAAGACTTGAGAACCTGCGTGAGCCGACTGCGCCGAGGCTACAACAGCGAACGCCGCAACGAGAATGAGTGCTTTCATTTTTCCTCCAAAGGTTTGATTCTTAAATAGATTATTTTATGCGCCAGCACTAGCCGGAGTCGGTACGCACTGCTTTTGTGAGAAGAACGCCGCGCCCTGGGGCGGGCAGATGATCGGCGGCGCTGGCGGCGCAACGATCTCGGGGAGCCAGCCGACAAAATGGCCGGGGTTCACTTGGCCGTCGCCACAAAGGCTACCGACGTAAAGACCACCTGTTACAAGGCCGTTCCAGAAAGTTACAGAAGCTAACGGCGCAAGCAGTGTCGCCCCGATACCGAGTTCTTTCGATCCGCTTGCTGACACGCGAAGCGTCTGGGCTTCAAAGAAGTTCAAGAGCACGCGACCTGTTTGAATGCCCTTCAACTGGACATCTAAATTTTCAAGCGATGCTTCAGTACCAGAAACGTTGATCACGAGGACCGAGACGTCATCGCCTTTGAGACGAATGACCTTCGCCGCACTCAACTCCGAAGCTGTAAGAGACGCGATTGAGTAGGCTCCAGGCGTCGCAGCGACTTCGAGGACTCCGTCAGTGAGAGAAGCCTTCACCGTGGGTGCTAATCGCGCTAAACGCGACGACTGATCTAGAAAGTACTCACCTGCTTTGGCGAGGTTTCTCGCCGCTGGCGCTTGCTTCACGCGACCGTGTGACGAACTCTCTTGAATCTTGACTGTGCCTTCGCTCGCAATTTTTCCGGCGACGGAAACTTTCTTTAACGTGAGAGCACCCGTCGTCTCGATTCCGCCCGCTACGTGTCCAGAGATCAAGGTCGTCTTGCCGCCTGTCACGAGACGAGGGCAAGAACCACTCTTTACCGGACCAACTTCGAACCGTTCGAAAGTAAAAGCCCCTTGTGCACCCGTCAGCCCTTGGAAGTCGCTTTTTGCATAGCTGATCTCACCGCGGCTGAACACGAGGTAGTCTTGTGGTTTGATCTCCGCGCACTTGCTGGCGTGAGAAACGAATGGAAAGAACGCAATGGTCGAGAGAAGCACAAATCTTTTCATGGCGCATTTGTACCATCATCTTGGGAGAGAGATAAAACGCTTCATGACTTCTTGTAGAAGCGACTCGAGTTGATCAGAACTTCGACATCCCGTTTGGCGCCAGCCGTTTTGAAGCGGGACTAAATACCGACCGAACTAGGCAATATTTCTGACTTTCTTGCTCGTCGCCTGGTAACACTTTAAAATTCAAACAAATGCCGTTGATTTCAATTCGAACCGAGAGAACCCTACCGTCTCAGTCTGGCCCACAAGCCGGCTTCTCCCTCGTGGAGTTGCTGGTGGTCGTCTCGATCATCAGCATCTTGGGCCTCATCGCTCAACCCAATTACACAAAGTTCGTAGACCGAGCTAAGGTAAACGCCGCCAAGGCTACGTTGAGCCAGGCGAAAGCCGGAGCCGTTGGTATTCGAGAAATAGATGACGTCACCCTTATCGATCTCACCGGCCAAGTCTGTTCGACTTGTACGATGGGCGCCGCCTTCAACACCGATCCGGCCACGTGGGGAAGCATCGCGAATGCAGCTCCTAGCTGGGCTCGAATAGGATTCGACAGCGTACCGCGCGACGCCTGGGGCCGCCCCTTCATGCTCGAGGAAAACGAGCAAGAGTTCGGGGTCGGCGATTGCAGATACGACGTATTTTATAGCGCAGGTCCCGATCATATTTGGATGGGTTGGGGCGATGGAGATGACGTTTTCGGTGATGACGTCATCATCCGTGTTCCGCGGAAAAACGATCGCGCCTGCCCCCATAACCTATGGGGCCAGTTCGGCAGCTAACAGGTTACCCAGCCTTGGGAAAGTTCTTTTCCATGATCAAGATGTCGGCCATGTTCATGTGCTGAACGATGAAGACCTTCATCGTCGCCTGCGCCATGTTCGTTGCAAGCGTTGCTCCCTTCAGGAGCTGAGCATTCTTCTCTTGATTGGAGAATTGAACGAAGAAGACTTTATGTTGAGCCATGTTCATGTGGGGAACGACGATGACTTTGGGTCCGTTCATTTGCCGAAATCCTTTTGAAAACAGTGTTTGTCTTAGGATGTCGGAGCAATCTCATGCAGCGCAAGCGATCTCGAAGGATCCTGACCTACGTCTCGCGAGGTTCTTTGACCATGTAAGTCCTCCGATTGAGAACTTAGAGCGAACCGAAAAACGTTTCGGTGATTTTTAAGTTCTTGAAGTGGATACGGAGAAAAGGTCGAGCCAAACGAAGTGGACTATCATCCGGATCCGCAAGCACGACTTCACCACTCTTAAGTTCCAACACTGCCTTTTCGACCGACCCAAGATCAGCTCTCAACACGGCGAGAACTTCGCTCGACGTCTCGGCAAGCTTCGCGAGATCTTGGGCTTCATCTCTCAATTTCCGCTCGCCGCCGGAGCTAAATAAAAACATAAAAATAAATGCAGCCGCTCCGAGAATGGCTATCGCAAATAAACCTAAAATGATTTTCATCCTACCGCCTTTGCTTCCGCCGTTTGGCCCTTGTTGGTCCGGATCTTGATACGTCATCCGTTTGAAATAAGAAAACTCACCGATTGCGGCCAATGTCGGCCAAGGGAGACTCGGATGCGCCTTCTCAAATCGCATTTATTCGCGCTCGTGGCACTCGTTACGTCTTTGCAAGTGCAAGCTAACGAAAAACCAAAGATCATCTTGTCCCCTTTTGCGCCTACTGTCCAAGGAGTATCCATCCCGAATACGCATGAAGTGGCGCGTGCGGATGGTTTTGTTCTCCGCGGGATGACGCCCCTTACTACCGAACAAGTGAAAGAACTCGCTGACATCGGGATCAATCATATCTTGATCTTCCGCGCTGATTCACCAGGTGAAACTGGGATTGCAGATGAAAAAGCATTGATTGCCCAGCATCCGCGTATCCGCAATGTCACTAACATCCAGTTTCCGTGGAAAGATCTCTCTGACTTCGGTCTTCATTGCCGTAACACAGTGGAAGCACTTCGTATCATTCGCGATTCACTTAAAACTCCGGGCGAAGGTCTTTTCTTCCACTGCACAGTTGGTGAAGACCGCACTGGCTATCTTGCGGGACTCTACCGCGTTCTCTTTGAAGGTGTGACTCCCCATCAGGCCCTCAAATCTGAGATGTGCACGCGCGGCTACGCGGAAGCTGATCCAACTAAACCCCAATTCGTTATCGATCTCGTTCACGCGAACGTGACGCCCCTTTATCTGAAAATGAATGAGCTCATCGCTAAAGGCGTATTGACGCAAGAGCTTGACCTGAGAGCTTGTGACATAGATCCCGCAACGGATGAAGCGTTCGCGAAGCGACTTCAATCGGAAGCAGCTCTCTACCGCTGCCAGTAATTTCGAAATCGAATTGAGTTTCACGAGAAAGGTCTCCGCGTTTTCCCGCGAGGCCTTTTTCGTTTTGTTGCGGTTGATAAATGATGACCGATGCTTGTACGCTAATCGCGTGACGAGATCTTTTTAAAAAGGAGCAGGAATGGATTCCGATTCTTTTGTGCGTCTGAGAGACCACGGTGCTCTCACTTTGCAAACCGAAGAATTTCTAACAATCGCGCTGGACAAAAAGGCTCGCTTTGCATGGTTTGCCTCGCCGTTAACGAAAGCTTTCGACGTCGCTCGCGCCGAAGCCTCAAAAAGATCGATCCCCGTCACGGCTTTTGACATTACCTTTTCTTCATACGCTCCGCTTTTTGAAGGTAGACCGACCGGTCTATTTCTAGATTGGGCCTTAAGCCATTCGATAGAATCAATTGAAGCCAATTGGCTGAAAGCTTTTACACTTCTTTATCCGAAGAACCCTCGAGCTGATTTTGCAGTTAAGATCTGCGAGAGCATAGACTTCATCGTGATCTTTGATTCCGAAGGTCGACTTCAAAGCATCATAGAGCCTTTAGTCACTCGCGAGACTCTCGCCTACCAAATCATCTTCGACGCCAAGCGGGTGCTTGCTCCGACTCAGTTCATTCCTTCGAGTCAGGAAAAGTTCGATTTCCCAACTCGAGTTTTTGCAAATCGACGCTGACGATGGAGCCACCATGAAAACAGCGTACATAGTGTTTTTGCTTCTTGATCTGCTTATTCTCGCCTATGCGTTTAAAGCTGTTGTCCAAAGTCCTTCGACAGCGCAGCAAAAGAAACTTCAATTTCTGCTCGCCGCTCTCGTCCCTTTCGTTGGTCCTCTGCTCGTGATCTTCGTCCATCGCAGCGACGATAAGACTGCTCCCTCGAGTGATCGCTACATGGGCCAGAGTATTGATGAAGCAACCAACGATGTGATCATGATGCAAACAGGAGACGAATCACCACCGTCCCATCGGAATTAAGGCCTACCGAGTGCCGGCTTGACCACAATCGTTGGCTATTGATCATAAATTCTTTGATCGCTCGATACAGCATCCCTGCTATTCATACGGACTTGAACCGCTGGTCCACCATGACCAGCAAAGCAGGGGCTTATGTCGAAAACTAGAATCGGTTACCACGCTTCGCATGAGCAGTACGCTCCGAGCGAACTTTTACGACTGACTCAAAACGTAGAAAAAGCCGGCTGCTCACTGGCCATGTGCTCGGATCACCTTGTGCCGTGGAGCGAGCGCCAAGGGCATTCTGGCTACACATGGAGCTGGCTTGGTTCAGCGCTGCAAGCGACTCAGCTGGAATTTGGCACCGTCACGGCTCCTGGCCAACGTTATCATCCCGTCATCCTTGCGCAGAAAATTGCGACTCTTGCCGAAATGTTTCCCGGGCGAGTCTGGGTGGCACTTGGTAGCGGCGAACTCATGAATGAGCACGTCACTGGCGAAAAGTGGCCCGAAAAATCACGGCGGAACCAACGTCTCCTTGAAAGCTTTCGAATCATGAAGGCCTTACTTCAGGGCGAAACCGTCAGCCATGACGGTCACATCAAAGTCGATCGCGCCAAGCTTTGGACAAAGCCAGCGTCAATGCCTTTGCTTGTCGGAGCCGCAATCACGGCGCAAACCGCCGAGTGGATGGGATCTTGGGCCGATGGACTGGTGACCATTGGTCAAGACTACGATGTCCTCGCGAAAATTATCGAAGCCTTCCGACGGGGCGGCGGAAAATCGAAACCGATTTTTCTTCAAGAGCAGATCGCTTACGCACCGACCTATGAAGACGCTATAACGCAAGCGCATGACCAGTGGCGCTTCAGCGTTTTTAAAAGCACCATCCTCGCCGACACGGCGATGCCAGAAGACATCGACGAAATCTCGAAGTACGTACGCGAAGAGGATGTGAAAAAATCCGTGCGCGTTTCCGATGATCTTCAGGAACATCGCGAATGGCTGCAAAGAAACGTCGATCTCGGCTTTGACCGGATCTATCTGCATAATGTCTGTCGGAAGAACCAAGATTTCTTCGAAAGATTTCGTGAATCTGTTTTTCCAAACCTGAAAGGGGTCTCGCTTTAAGGTGTCAAACATCTGGACGTCTGCTCAACGAACTCTCGCCGACTCGCATGGCTTTGAGCTAAAAACGCATTCAGCCCTCAAAGGCCCGGTCCCCCGGCTGCATTCTCTAACCGTAGCAATGAAGCCCAAAGAAGAGGCGAAGATGACGATCTTCAAAATTCTGTTCCTACTCTCCCTATCCATCTACGGCGCGTTTTCTGCCTCGCCTGCCCACGCATCAATCGCGATCTTGGATGTGCAAGAGTTCCGGTGCTCCAACGGAGAAAACTACGATGTCATTCGACACTATTGGGGTGGATGGGGGCCTGGCAGCTGGAAACTTGCGGCATTCTGTAACGTCGGTATTCTCAATGAGAAGAATCACGATAAATATCAGCCCCGAATGGCGGATCCAAGGATGGCTCATCCTGAAGTCGCTCGGTGTGCCGATGAAGATACCGAGTACGTTCGGCTCTGCTTTGAAGAATTCAAAACGTTTAATGGCGTTCAAGGTGGCGAGCTTGAACCTTTCGTACATGGTCGACCTTATCTCAAATCAGACTCGGCCCCTATTAAAGGCGCCAAGGTCGTCAACTAACTACGTTCACGCTTTACCTCTGTAGTAGCGCTTCAATGCGTCTACCCGAGATTCTTCAACGACATCGCTCAGACGAGCAACCTCAACCGCAAAATCAATAAATGCGTTTGGTTTAGCCGTCACGATTGTGCCGTCAACAATGATAGCCTCATCCGTGAGGACCGTTTCGGCAAACACTCCATGCTTTTTGAAAAAAGCCATTTGCCGATCTTTGTAACCGTGGGCAATTCGTCGGCCTTTTAATAAGCCTGCACGCTCAAGAAGCACCGGCCCGGCGCAGATCGCGCCGATGATGCACCCCTGATGATAGCTTTTCTGCAGGAGTTCGCGCAGAGATCGCAGCTCGACAACGCTGTCGGGATTTCCTCCGGGAACCAAGATCAGTCTGTAGTCACCGACCTGCACATTGTCGTAGCTGTGATGAGCTTTGATGATCATGCCGTTTGAACCCTGATGGTCCGACCCATCCGGCGTTGCAATCTCAACCGGGAAAGTCTTATGAACAAGCTCGCACGCCAGCATGATTTCGAATTCAATGCAGCCGGGATAAAAGAGGCTCAAAGTTTTCATCGCTCTATCCCTCTCCTCATGATCGCCCATCGTCGAAACTCTATTCTTCCTGAGGCTAGATTGCGAGTCACCGTGAGTTTGACCGGCCTCCATAAACTAAAGTAACGAACTCTAAAATTGAGCGACCTTGCTGAATAATGAAACCAAACTGCGAAAAGTCACGGCGCCGACTAGACGGTCACAATGGTTCGGGTTAAGTGTCCTATTCGATCACAATTTGAATTCATTCACGGCGGCTTTGGCCCTCGGTTAAAATCGTTGAAGAGTATGAGTGCAAAGAATCTTCCAAACACGACAAGCTGGCGCGACTTTATCGAGGAAGGCCCAAGCGGACCCGTCGTGAAGATGACAGGCATTCCGGTTGAGAAGATCCTAAATCATCTCGAGCGTGGCTTTCAAAATCGGGAGATTCTTCTAGCTTACGCCAAGCTCACTCCTGACGAACTCGAAGCTTGTCGAGAATACCAGCTCTACGTCAGTCGCAAAGAATCTCCCTGAGTCTAAGCCGCTCTTCGGAGAACTTGATTCATTTCGATCCGAAATTTCGCTGATTCGTTTCAACCTGAAACAAAATGGCCCGGAATCGCGTCAAATATATAGCGATAAAATCCGAACTCGAACCAGTACTCTGAGTAAGAGGAGGAAGAGTTATGGAAACGATCGTTCAACAGCAATCATCGAGTGTTGTTCTCGTCTTTATTCGACGCGGGTCGATTCCCACTCAGACGTCATTCTCTTCCAATCGTCACCAGCCGTCGCCGAAACCTGCAGCTCGGCCGCAACCCTCGTTGATAGAAACCGTTTTACAAATCTTATCGGTGAAGTAATTAGCTCTCGGAAACTGCGCGCGTTGAGCTATGTCATTTACGCTCAGAGTTCCTTGATTCAATGTCACAATCTTCCCCTCAAGAAATTCAATATTAGCTCAAAACCTGGATGAAAATCGAGTCTAACTAAACAGATTCTGGCTACATCCCGACTCCACTCACCTCACCGTTCGACCGACAGTTTAAACCGGGAGGAATACGATGAAACACCTAGTACTTGGTCTCACGACGTGGCTCGTGAGTTCGTTCGCGTTTGCCGCAGGCTCTGACTTCATCAACCAAACGCGCCTGACGATCACGGGAGCAAACCCGGCGCAGACACTTGAGCGAACAGTAGAAGATCTCCAAGCTGTGTTTTACAAGTACAAACCCGCACTGGATAGCGGCACCCGTATCGTTCGTCCGCTCTTCATTGGAGGCACGCGCCGCGAACCAACCCTCAGCATGACTCTCGAAAAATGTGTTCTATTCGTATGCCAGACGGTCGATCTCAATGCGGATGTGCACATCACACCTTCGCAAGGAAGTTGCAGCCGCAACATGATTATGAAAGTGGATCTGAACCGCTCAAGCCAAATCCTAACTGATGTCTACGAATCAATTGATGTGACAGCTTGCCTGAATGGAAAGACTCTCGATCTAAATTCCGAAGCCCGTCACGCTTCGAAGTATTCAACGGGTCCGGTTCAGCAAGAAACTTTCAAAATGCTCAAAATGCAAATCGATCCGATCGTGAAAGCACTTGATGCAACTCTGCGCGAGAACGCGAAATAACTCACGATCAAGCTGAAGCACGTTATGCGATAGATTAACCAAGGCAATTGACTGGAGATCCGCTCCCAGAGCCATTTCTCTGGATCGAAGTCGAGTTTTTCCGCGCCCTGTGCGGCAATCCGTACCTTTTTAAGAAGTTCCCACTATCATGGGAGCCCTCATGGAGGATTACGGATGAATCGACTTCTTCTTCCGATCGCGCTTTTACTCGCAGGATCCGTGGCCCAAGCGGCGGGATCGGATTTCATCACGCAAAAGAAACTGAAAGTCAGCGGAGCTGACCCCATCAAAACCGTCGAACGAACGACGGATGATTTGAGAAGTGTGTTTGAAAAATATCAGCCAGCTCTCGATGCCGACACCCGCGTCGTACGTCCTCTTCAGATCAAAGGTTCGCGTCGCGAGCCGACGATGAGCATGAGCCTTGAGAAGTGCGTGCTCTTTATTTGTCAGACAGTTGATCTCAACGCGGACATGAGCACGGAGCCGGCAAAGGGCTCTTGTGATCGGAATTTCGTTATGAAAATTGATTTGGAACGCTCAAGCCAGCTGGTGACGGATCTTTACCAATCCATCGACGTAAAAGCGTGTCTCAAAGGGAGCTCATTGGAACTTCGCGCGGAAGCGATACACGCACCCCGCCACGAGAGAGGCCCGCTGCAAGAAGAAGCCTTTAGACTTCTGAAAGCGCAGATTGATCCGATCATGAAGGCCTTGAACACTTCACTGAAAGAAAATGCCCAGTAGCTTCTTCTTAGCGAAAGCGGAGTTCATCGACCTCCGCTTCGGTCTCACTAAAAGCAAGCCCATGATCAATTGTGGAGACAATGATTGACCGATGAGTTGCAAGATTAGTTAGATGGCGCTAAAAAAAATGATGAAATTGAAACGCGCCCTCCGACTTCATAGTTCGAAACACCCAAAGCTTGCTCTCAAAGATGTTCTAGGAGACGGGTATCTTCTTTCACGAAATGCCATGTATGCACGCACTCGTGAGCTAGCACTCAATTTCGGTTACCGGTTTGCTCCAGCTTGGGAAAACTATAAACGTGCATCCCTTTTTGAGTTACCGATCATTCTCAAGAAAAAAATGATTCCCTACAATGACTCGGTTCCAACGTTGATTCGATTGGTCCGCGATCACGACTTCGATGAAGACATGATCGATGTGCTTGTGAATCTGACGAGCTATCACTTCCACGAAGCGGCTCACGGCGTATCCGACGCTGTCCTCAAACCGGTGAAGGCGAAGTCGGCGCGGGAGAAAGTGCTATCCGCCTTGCTTTGTGAGAGCTACGCAAACGCAACTGAATCTATGGCCGTCACTTTTGTTGACGACGAGATTCAGCAGTTCTTTTTAGAACACAACTCCTATATCTACGCGACTCCGGAACGTGCCTACGAACGTCAGCAGGCTTTCGTCGCTTGGGGACCAACGGCGCTTTTCCGGATTCTTTGGTTATCCTACCTCTTCGCGAATTTTCTTGTCGATGATGTGTCGACAGAAGAACTTGAATCGGCCCTGCAATTTGCTTTGCAGAAAGATAAAATCACGAAAAAAGATCGCGAAATGGGCGCGCAGCTTTTCGCAAACGCCTACGAGCTGAACGAAAATTTCCGTTTGAAAACGGCAAAGCTTTACATGCGTATGTTGGGCATCAAGGGCAATATTCGAAAAACTCTTGCCTTCGATTTCACGCACCTTCTCACGAACAATCGGGAATTTCGGCAAGCCTTCGATCGCTTAACCGAAATGACGGCGCTAGATCTAAAGCCTTAGTCGTTTGTTAACGTGGCCTGAACCAAATAATCAAAGTCTATTTACAGGTACGGGGCTGCAGACATCGCGATCCCGTCACACCTAAGAAACTCCCAAGTCTCTGAAATCTCGCCCGTTTATGACGTGCTGAAATCGTCATTTAAGAACCTTTCAACATCACCAAAGTGCTCCCGATAAGCTCTATGTCCAGAGTTAGCCGCTCGGAACCTTCGATTGTTGGAGTCGGCGATTTTGGCGAGTCTGAAGTGACTTAAAAGTGACCCGGAGGCCTTATTCATGAGACGCGCTTCAATTCTTTTAGCTGAAGATGACCTTGATCTCAGAGAAACACTCCAAGCGCTTCTAGCAGAGTTCTACGATGTTCACGTTGCGTCTAACGGTGAACAGGCTCTCGATCTGCTCACCTCAGTGAAAATTGACCTTGTGCTCTTTGACTTCAATATTCCAAGCGCGACCGGAACCTTAAACGGCGCTCAATTGACGCGAGTTCTGTCCGACATGGAGCTTAATACTCCGGTGATTTGGTTTACCGGCGAGAGTCGAACTGAGATCGTAAAACAAGCTTGGCGGTTAGGCGTTTATGAGTATCTTGAAAAACCTTTCAACACGGCCACCCTTCTTCAGTCGATAACGCGTGCGTTGGAGAATGGCGCAAGCGCTCTGAAAGTGCGCGATCTTCGCGTCTCTTTTCGCGAATAAAAACCAAGAGAGTCTTTGACCAGTAACGTTGGATCGAGCGACGCTTGGTCCAACGGAAGGACTCGCTATGCTGCACGCAAAAACGACTGGTCTCTATGCAATTCTCTTAACCGTGTCCGCGTTGATTTGCTCGGCAAATGCGCTAGCTAATAAAGCGAATCAAAAAGCTCCTCCGGAGTTAGTGAACTTGGTGAGCGAGTTCGGAAAAGCCATCAAGAAAAAGGATATCAAAGCCGCAAGCGCAATGAGTCGCTTCCCGCTTCGCAATGCGGTCCATATGGATCAACCTAAGAAATCTCAGTCTGAATTCGCCTCGTCGGTCAAAGAAGGGCTACCCGGCTATTGTCATCGCGTAAATGAGCTCAAGCTCGATGAGAACGGTAAGGATTGGTATTTAGACTGCGATGGAAACATCTTCTTCTTTGGGCAAGTTGCCGGTAAATGGAAGTATCTCGGTTACGAGAACATCAACGAGTGACCAATCGCCCTTAATCGTAGCGGTCATGAGCGTCTTTTTAACGTTCTCACTGCAGCAAGTTCTTCTGCCATTGAGTCAAACGACAGCGCGAAAACTTGAAGAACCGTCACGATTCGGTTCCAATCTGAAACCTGACTCTGCCCGTGACGTTGTTATTTAGCCGACGAAAGTGAAACTCTTCCATGTGCATCGTCTACTTCGCCAAAGATTTGCATCCTGACTACCCGGTCATCGCGGCTTTCAACCGAGACGAAGATTACAACCGCGAAGCGGCGCAAGCTGACTTCTGGAAAGATGCTCCACTCGTCCTTGCCGGCCGGGACTTCTCTTCTTCTGGAACGTGGGGAGGAGTTTCGAAAAAAGGACGGTTTGGATTTCTCACGAACTATCGAAACCCAAAGCTTGTTAAGGCGCACGCAAAGAGCCGTGGGGAGCTTGTCTCGGAATTTCTAAAGGGATCCACGTCAGCGAGTGAATACTTGAGAAAAGTCGTTCAGCCTCGTCAAGATGAGTTTAACCCATTCAATCTGCTGATCGGTGATCGGAACGAGACCTGCTACTATTCGAATGTGACTAACGAGATTCAAACGCTCACGAAGGGCTTCTACGGCTTGAGCAATCATCTGCTGAATACAGATTGGATGAAGGTTCGCATCGGTCGAGCGTGGTTTGAAAGTTACCTCAAGCAACAGCGAAAGCCCGCTCCAGAGGATTTTACCGAGCTTCTCTTAAATAGCGTTCAAGCACCAGACGAGGCTCTTCCAGATACTGGCATTGATAGGAAGATCGAGAAGCTGATCTCCCCAATCTTTATCCAAATGCCTGGCTACGGCACACGCGTGTCGTCGGTTCTGCTAATTAGCTCGACCGGTCAGATCGATTTTCTCGAGAAAACGCATGTCCCTAAAGTCAACGAGTCGATCCGGAAATTCAGATTTCAGATCGGCTGACGTTATCAATTCCGCTCACAACGGCCAGACTTACAGCTGTATGGAAACGGGCAGCTTTTAAATACGTTGCATTCGACGCCGTCGCCATTACTCTTCACGCAGCGACCGCTCTTGCAACTCGCCGGAAACGGGCAAGAATTAAAAACATCGCATTCAACACCATCACCGTTGCTCTTTACGCAGCGACCGTTCTTACAACTCGCCGGGAAGGGACAAGGCTTAAAGATGTTGCAGATCTGGCGAAGGGAGCCGGTTGAGATTTGATCCTGCTCGACGTCACTTTGCGTTTGCTCCGTATGAAGTGTTGTCTGTGCTTCCGAAACGTCACCGTCTTGTGCAAAGGCGATATTCATCGCAAGAAGCGCGATCATCACGGCCGTGCATAAGCTCAAGATCCATTTTTGATATCCCATTTATCCCCCGTTTAGTTACGTGTAGGTGACCGGTAGCTTCCAAAATGGCCCCGATTTTCGACTTAGAGTGGAAACGCACCTTCAGGCCCAAGGGCAAAGCAACTGAAATGCCATTCGAATCGGTAGGGCTTTGGCTCCAATCGATTCAAATTGAAACGAACGGCGCTCGATTCGCACCAGAGATGTCACTCCTACTGCCTCCTCCCTTCCGCGAAACTGAGTTTGTAGGGGGAGCACGGAATGAAATCAAAACTCGCAAAAGTGACCCTGGGAATCTCGCTCTTCGCAGAGGCACTTCTTCTTCAGGGATGTGCCGGTGACTTCAAACCTGTATCGACACTGACCCTTCCTTCAAATGCAGGTCTCGATGGCGGTGGAACAACGGTCGCGGTTGACGGAAAAACTCTCTACGCCAACAACTGCGCAGCTTGCCACGGGCCGGTTGCGACTTCGACGAAGATGGGTCGAGTCGCGCAGCAAATTCAAGCCGCCCTCTCTTCGATTCCGCAGATGAAGCCAATTCAATTAACGACTAACGAAATCAGCCTGATCGCGGCAGCCCTTGCTCCTTCGCAGAATTCGGCGGCCGTAACCCCTACCGAAGCGGCTGCAAAATACTTCCCGCTTCCGGATCGTGAGAAGGCACCTAAGAGAATTTCGCGCCTCACCCGCGATCAACTCGAGGTCACAATCAAAACTCTTTTCTCATCCTATCCGCTTCCTTCCATAAAGAATGCGCTACCGGCTGATCCGCTCATCACTAATTATGAATACTCGGAAGTCTTGAATTTCAATGCTGCCAATTTTGCTCCTTTTAAAACTTGGCTCGATCAAGTTGTAGCTGCCGTGCGAGCAAATCCCGCAGGCCTTATCAACTGCACCTCCATGAACAACTCGCAAACTTGTCTTCAAACTCAAGCGCGGGCTTTCCTGGTCAAAGCTTTTCGCGGCGACGTGAGTGAAGCGAAGCTAACGGAACTCACGAACTTTTATGTTACGGCTTTTTCTAAAACGGATCTCGCGACGGCAACCGGTGATCTAGTCGATATTACTCTTAGTTCGCCGCAATTCCTCTTTCGGGAGGAGTACGAAATCTCTGCAAGCACGGCACAACTTGTTCCTGCCGAACAACTCCAGCTCCTCACGTACGGTCTCGCCGATGCTCCACCTGAGAAGCTCGCAATGAATTCGCTGAATGCGGCTAGTTACGTCAGTGCTTCAGCTCAGCCAGCTACCATCAACGCGGTTCTTTCTACACCAGAAGCTCGCGCAAAACTTTCGCGCTTCTTCCTCGCGTGGCTGGAAGTCAAAGAAGCAAGTGAGTACAACCTCGCACCCTCTCTTTTCCCTGAGTTCACTTCGCAAGTCGCGGCTTCGGCCGTGAACGAGACAAAGAAGTTTTTAAATCACCATGTGACTCGGCCACAAATCAGCCTCAAAGACATCACGCTCGCAACTCAGTCCTTCGTAGATGCCAACCTCTCGAACATTTACGGCGTGAGTGCTGCGGATCCCATGGGCAACTCACTAGTCAACCTGAATCCGGCTGAGCGTCTCGGCATTTTCTCGCAACCTGCCGTCATTGCATCGCACTCAGGACCTGATACGACCCGCCCGGTGAAACGAGGAGCATTCTTCGCCCGCAAGGTCATGTGCATCCCGATCGCGGGAACTCCTCCCGATGTCGACACAACTCTGCCCGATAACCGTGCGCAAACGCTTCGCCAGAAAATCGAAGCAGCTACGAATAACTCGCGCTGCATGAGCTGTCATAGTGCGCTCAACCCGATGGGCTTTTTCCAGGAGCGCTACTCCGCAAGCGGCAAGTGGCGGACGACTGAAGACGGGCTAAACGTCGACGCACGCATTAACTTCACTTCGCTTGATGAAGGTTCGCTCCACACCGATGGTCCTGTGGAAACGATCAAAGGATTAAGCCAGTCCATGATGTTCCAACAATGTTTTATCCGTCAGATGTTTCGCTTCTATATGGGTCGCGCCGAGACTGCGTCTGACGATCCGGTTCTTAAGGAGATGTTTCTCGCGTTTACCGCAAACGACAAGCAAGACGTTCTAGCAGCGCTCAAGACTTTGGCGAACTCTTCACGGCTCAATAATCGATAAGGGGGCAGTTATGAAAAACTCAAAACCACTTCTCACCCGTCGCGATCTGATCAAACAACTCGGTTTTGCTGCCTTCATCATGCATCCGCTCCTACGAAGTATGGCCCTTGCTGCTTCGACACCTTTCGCGAACGCACCTCGTTTCGTCATGTTCTTCAAAGGTGCTGCGTTTCAGCCATCGCAAATGCCGACGAGCCTAGCGGCCATGGCGGGAACTCCGCTCGCATCCCTCCAGCCGCACGCAAATGACTTCATCTTGTTTAAGAACATGAACATCCACGGCGGCTCACCGAAGGCCTCTTATCAAGAGGAGCATGGCGCAGGACTTTTCGGCTGCGTTACCGGAAACTCTTTGAAGTACACAAGTAACGATTCGTACTTCGCGTATACTGATTTTGAATCGATCGATATTCGCATCGCTCGCGAGTACCAAGCGCGTGCTGGTCTCTCGAGTCTGCCGATCTCAAGTCTGCACATAGGCGGCGGCGCGCATTCGGATGCGGACAGCGTAGGCCTCGGGCAGCGTTACATCTCCTTCCGTAACCGGCAAGCGGGGGATTCGACTTATGGAAACGCGATCGAGCCGATTCAAAATGCCGGTCAAGTCTACGACATGCTCATGCAGCGAATTAACTTAATGTGCGCAGGATCATCCAACCAGCCAAACGCGGATCAAGCAAAACTTCGCGCAACGCTGGAGCAGAAAAAAAGCGTATTGGATTTGAAGTTAAAAGAAATTCAGGAAGCCCGCTCAAAGTTCGGACTAGATTCCGAGCACTCCAAAAAGCTCGACGGACTTCTCGAAGGATGGCGCGAAGCGGAGAAGCTTGTTTCAGCTGAACTTGCCAACCTTGGACAAAATCAAGGCGGCTCTGGGCAAATGTGTCCGTCGATCACGCGCCCGACCGGAAACGGAACTAAAAAACAAAATTTAGATGAACTCTCGCCCGTTCACGACCAGATGATCAGCATGGTGCAACTCGCCTTCCAGTGGGATCTCACGCGGGTCGTGGCTTTCACTCTCTCTGGGGCTTCATGCGGACAATACAGCCCGAGCCGCGGCGTGAACTCTGCCCATCATTCTCTTGAACATGCAAATAACCTTTCGCAATTAGCAAAAGTCGATGCGTACTACGCCGAAAAGTTTGCGGGCTTACTTAGCGCCCTTAAGAAAGTTGACGACGGAAACGGGCAAACAGCTCTCTACAACAGCTCGATCGTTTTCGGACAAGAGTGCTGGAGCAGCAGTGGACACTCTCTCAAAGGAGTTCCGTTCATGCTCGCTGGCCAAGGTGGTGGAAAATTCATGAGCGGAAGAATCGTGGACGCTGGAGGCCGCAACAACAATGATCTTCTCATCTCTTGCTTGCAGGCTTCAGGCGTTCAGGCTTCGACATTCGGCATGGCGTCGCTTTGCAAAGGACCCATCGTTTAATTTCAGACTTTCCCCTCGGCAAGCGCTAACCCAACGGGCCCCCATCCCAGCTTGCCGAGGGTTTTTCATTCTTCACGAATCCTCATGTTTCTTAGCGAACAAGAGGTAACTCTACTGATTAAGAGCCGCAAGCGATGGAGGCACATGCCTTTAACCTTCCGTTAATGGAGGTCGCTCTATTCTCTCTAGGACACCCAAATCTGCAGAGAATCGCTTCTATAACAGGTTATCGCTGTCTAATCTGTTGACGATCAAGAATGAACTACCTGACGAGATCTACCCCTATTGACGCCAAGCAGACGTTGCCGTCATATAGGGCTGTTCACCGACAAACCGAGGAGAACTCGGATGGGAAATTCCCACCAGGCCACATTTCAGACGACGTTTGACCAAGCAGCCGAGTTCCGTGAACTCTGCGTACTGCTCACTCAGCTCACGCGGGCACACGGAGTACGAACCGTTGCCTTTGACGATCCTAGCCTACGCCACTTTACAGCGCTGAAACATGATCAACGTGTTCAGTGTTTAGATCTATTGCGTAACTACGTCGACGTTCTAAGCTCGGCTGATAATGAGGGTCTCGACCTCACGGACTCTCCGCTCCTTACGTTCAAAATGATCCGCAAGATGGGTCTGACAGCGCCCAGCGACATCTTTGATAAGATGACTCGTGACTGCGTCGTTGAACTCTATAATCGCGACAACATTCAGATCTTCCGCAACTTACGCTTCTTTGAAATTTGCAGTTACACGATTGAAGACATCATTTGCCGAGAATGGTGGAAACTCTATTCTCGAGAAGACGAAATCACTCGCGGCATCTTCGTTTGGGGGAGCCGGATTTTCAGCCAAGAAGTTTCGCGTACGGTACGACCAGAAATCCCACGCCACGTTTTGCGTGAAAACGAATCCTTCCGACGCTTTGGAATGTACGTTGATCTCGATTTCATGACGCCCGTCTATGCAGGCAAGGAAGTATTCGGCGCGATCGTTGTCGAAAAAGCCGAGATCTTTGAAGCTTTGCCGATCTCATCGGCGGAAGCCCTGGCGTGATCTAAAGAAAACCGGCCGCGCGGCGTGTGCCGCCGACGTCCGGCGAATTGACGGGCGAATTGACGGGCGAGTTGATGGACCCGCGAATGATCAAGCGGCCGATCGAAGGATGGTGCGCTCCCTCTTCATGCACTCGTCCAAAATTCCTGAGTACATGGCCGCGCATTGTCGAAGGTTCTGCTCAATCTGCTGCCGCTGCTCTGGACTCAGACCTTCCAGAAGTTCAAAGGCTTTATCCAAATGCCCAACGTCCTCTTCCGAATGAACTTTCAAAAAGTTTGATGCTTTTTTCCCGTGCGCCGCTTGCACGCGTTCGAAAGCTTTTTGCCCGTAATCAACGGCAATTCCCTCTAAGCAAAGAACGTAACCAAAAAAGGATGCAGGTGATCGGAAGAACATCCAGAACACTTGGGATTGGTAGAACCCAGATGTGGATGCAAACTCACTTTGGAGCTCCATACCTAAATGTTTTAGGTCGTTGGTTAGGAGCAGTTCGTGATTTCTTTCTTCTTTAGCGTGATCCACAAAGCGATGATGAAGTTTATTATCGGGGAATAAAGATCCCGCAAGTGAGATCAGCCTCGTCGAATTTGAGACGAAGTAGTACGTTTGCGAAAGCCAGTTGGCGTAGAACTCCTTATCCTCCCAAGGAGACTCGACAAGCTTCTGCAGCAAGGGAGCTGTGGCTTCGCGATAGATTTCCATCATTGTCGCGCTTTTCATTTGAACTCCTTGAGATTTGGGCTGAACCGCTTGAAGCGAATGTGCATGAGTCTGGACGTGGGTCACTTGCGTCGTATCAATCCGATCTTTCCAAAGCTGATCGACGAACTCGCGCGTAACTCCGTCTGGATGCGATTTCACTTCCTCTTTTGAGCAAGCCATGAGGCTGCAAAAATAATCGTACTTCGTGATCTGCTCTTGATACGTGCGAAAGCCCAACCGGTCCCCGATCTTATCGACCCCGATATCGGTTCTCGGCGTTCCGACGACGGCATCGTATCCCGACGCTTGCATCACGCGTTGACCTAACGAGACAAGAATATCGGCCCACGCGGTGCCTGAAAGCGACTTACGCCACTGGGGATTGACGGTAAGATACTCCATACTCATCAATCTGATGCATCCAGCATTGGCTAATTTTTGGAGAGCCGAATCTTCAATGCCAGCGAAGTAAGAATGCTCCCGGTCGCTACGAGCAGAAAGATCAAAGAAGGTGTAGAGATGCATCCCGACTAGCTCATGATTTCGATCGAGGATGCAGGCCGCGATGTCTTGGCGAAAGAATTCATCGGGGTTGAGGGCTTCAGCCTGATTCACCTTCTTAAAGACGGCATACCAAACTTCTCGCCATAGAGAGTAGGCCCGATTGCGAAGTTCAAGTTCGTCTTGTTTCGTCGAAAAGCCGCCAAGAGAGATGATCCGATATTGAAACGACTTGTTTTCAACCAGCTTCATCCGAATGTCCTCTTCATATAGACTTTTCGGATACTCAACATTATTTGTTGAGGTTTATAACTGTCCCAGCTTTAGAGGCTCCTAGCTCATGGCTCATTTCAATTGGCTCAAAGAGAGAGGACTTCGGTTAAGTTGGCCCGCCACGCATTTAACTTGTCATTTGCCGTTGAGCACATTTTGCCCTTTCCGAGACTGATCAATCGACTCGCCAAGAACCCGCATCGCTTCTTGAGGCGCATGGAAGCCCATTGAATTTTCTGCTTCGACAAAATCCAAAAGAAATTGCGCCTGGCGCTGATGATTTTGCGCCTCCTTGAGGGTCATCTCGCCGGTCCCATTTGCTTTGGCGACCTTGATGTCCTTGATTAAATCTATCAAGGCATTCATGGCGGTGTTCCGTAAATTAAACGTGTTTGTCTGAATGACGTCGACTTTAGCGCGTAAATCAGCTTCAGACGAGCGATGACACGTCTGACAAGCTCGATTGATATTGAGAAGTGGCGATCGGACGTGATGATCAGAAATTTTCATCGCGCCCTCTCTGATGTAGGGCATATGGCAGTCGGTGCAAGAAACGCCCGAACGCGCGTGGACCCCTTGCGAGTACATTTCAAACTCGGGATGCTGCGCTTTGAGAACAGGTGCACCGGTCTCCGCGTGAAACCAATCTTTGTGGCCGTTTTCTTGGTAGTTGGCCAGGATGTCCGTTGCTTTCAGCCCTTTTTCCCAAGGATACGTCAGCCTTTTTTCAGGACCTTTAAAGTAGTATTCTACGTGGCATTGGGCACATACGAAGGTGCGCTTCTCCTGATGAGTCGCATCGCGATTGACATCGAAGTCGAGCTTTCCTTCCAACGCTTTCACTTTTTTTATTCCTTCCATGAAGCCTGGGCGAGTCACCCGTAACTGCATCGTCTGGGAGTCGTGACAATCGATGCAGGAGACAGGGTGAGAAACATGCTTTACGGCCTCGGTGAATGGCATTTGATTCATCTTTTCAAAGCCTTTTATCAAGTCGCCATCGCCAAGCTTCTTGTAGGGGACGTAGACCGAGCCGTGACAATGAATGCACGTCCCCGGCTGCTTCGCCGCCTGCTGACGCTGGGTGAAGATTTGATCGGTCAACATGTGGAAGTGCCCGCGTTCTTCTCGAAAATCGACCGAGAACGGATAACCAGCCCACATTGTTTTTAGGCGTGGATCTTCATCGAGCCTACTTTGAGCGACCACGCTTCTGGGATCAGCCTCGGTTGGCGCCCGGGGTACAGCCTCACTACCGCCGTATTTCGTACGAACTTGGTCAACCGTCTTCAGATAGCTGTCATATTGAAGTGGAAAGTTTTTGCCCCAAATTGCAGGATCAACGGTTTCTTCCGTCAATTCTACAACGCGGTAAAAGGGTTTTTTGCCTTCTTGCTTCTTCTCCATGATGTCGATCGTGAGCGCGATGATTCCAATCCCTGCGAGGAGACCAGCTAAACCGAACGCAAAAAATAGCCCAAGTTTTTTAGTTCTCATGCTTGCCATAACACTCCTCGAAGCTTCTATTCCAAATGTCCAACAGTGCTGTGACATCGGACGCACGAAAATGGTTCATTCTCAGTTGTCACATCGATCTGATGAACAACATCAGTGTGACACTTACGGCAGGACTGCTCGGTGATTGCACCGTTTCTCTTGGTGATCTGAATCGGCTCATGAAAGTTGCCCGTGGTAAAGGCAACTGAGTGGTTCCATCCATTGAGAGCTTTTGTGAAATACTTGTTCACCACGCCCTTTGGCGTGTGACAGTCGTTGCAGACCGCAACGGCGTGGTGACTTGATTTTGTCCAAGCGTTGAAGTGATTCGCCATCACGTGGCAGTTCATGCACGCCTTCGGATCATTCGTCATGTATGCGGCACCATGGGCGTAGAAAAAGGTGTAGCCACCGATGCCCATCAGAAGACATACGCCAAACAGGGCTAGAATTTTTAGTACCGAATCTGCGCTCATCTCTTTCGAACCTCTACCAAGTTCAATTCGATGACCAGTAGTCACAGTCGGCTTTTCAGTATTTAATAAACTCAAACGGGAATGTTGAAATCGCGTTAAACATGTGCCGTTTAGTCACTCTCAGTTGAGCTAAATGTCTCAGCCTGAGTCGATCAAACCTAGACAGTTCGCGGGGAATTTTTCGTGTTGGGATCAAATGAATCCAACGCGAACGACTTAAATCTCGGAATATGACCCCTTCGTCCCCAAAACATACAATTCCTTAACGAAACTTCCGAAAGAGAGTGGGGATGCTCTCAGCATGTCGAGTTAATGCGCGAAGAAGGGGTCAAACAATGAGGTCAACAAGACAACTCTCGATGTTCGTCCACCTTGCGATGCTAGTTGTTCCAATGATGTTTGTTTCGCTAGAAGCATCAGCTGCCCGCACCCTCCGAGTCGCGTCCTATCCCGTGCGATACATCTTTGAGTACAATTCGACTCCGCTCCATGTCTGTAACACCGGTGAGCGCATGGGCGCGATGATCTCGTACATGATGAGCTTTACGAACCTCTCCTCGATTCCGCAAACGATCACCGTCACGACCCTTCCTGGTAGCTACGGCGGAGCGGTAACGAACTCCTGTGGAGCATGGCCAGATCAGAGGTTCTCTCATTGCTTTGAAGACAACTCAGGTAACGTGGCCAACGGCGCAACGGGTGTTAATCCGACGACGAAAATCATTCCTGCAAACGGCACCATCGGTTACCGCTTTGTTGCCGTGGCTTGGTCGCCCTTCGGGAATACTTGTGGTACAGGCCATAATCACGGCGACTTCTTTATGTCGATTTCTTTCGAAGTCAAAGTAAACGAAGATCGGGGCGCCATTCAAGGGACGCTTGTTCCAATGCTCGATGCGCCTGTTCCAGGTGGTCAGGCTTGCGGAATCAGTCTTCCGCCCACGCCGATCTGTAACCCGATTCTCGATCGTCAGCGTTCAACGGTTCCGCTCCCGATCAATGGCGGTCGGCCGTTTTGAAACGTCGAATGTTAGTTCGCTTCGGCACCATCCGATATCAAACGAATCTCTTTTTGATCGTTGATGCTCCAGACATCAACGCGTCCGCTATTCCCTAAAGGCATCACGACAAGAATTTCGAAGCCAGTCTCATCGGCTGTGCAACCTTTCTTGCAGTACGTTTCGTAGTCAGAAAGGCGTACGCTCTCAACGCGCTCATCGTATTTAAAAACCTCGCCGAGTTCGTTAGCCGCATCGTTGATATACGAATCTGTATCTAGGCGAGTTGGATCTTCTCGGAACTCCTCGGAGTCGCTATAGCTTGAAGGTCTAAAAGCGGCAACAAAACCAATTTTATATTTGATAAGCGGCTCATTAGGCCGCCACCCAATCGCTTTCAGATCGGTGGAATAGCGTTTGTATTCCGCGTGGAATGCTTTTTGTCCTGAGTAAAATGACGCGAGCGCCATTTTGGCTTCTGAGCGCCGCTCGCGTAGCTGTTCGTCAGTCAAGGTCTGCTTCTTCAACTGCTGATCTTCATCGAGACGCTTAACTCTTGAAATCTCCGCGGGATTAGACGCCGCCTGTTCCGATTTGGATGCCATCGGCCCAACCCCAATGACTTCTTGAGCCGATGTCTGAGTTGATCCGTCTTCGGGAAGAGGCTGAGCTGACCGCTGGAAGAAGTAAAAAAGGGCGAACACGAGGATCACCACGATCATGATTCCAATTTTCTGCCGACGATGTCTTGCTAACGATAAACGCGCAGGTCTCACGGGCAAGGCTCGTAGCGTGAACCATCCCGATTCGCAGGACCGAACCACAATGTGTAGGAATTCGTTCGAGCTTGATCGCAAAGGCTAGAGGAGAATGCGGACGATTCCGAAACGGCAACCGGCTTCTTCTTTGCCGCAAACGGCTCGTAGCGGCCGCAACTTCCGCTCGTGTAGCACCCGTCGGCACTGGCAAGATCAAAGTAGTCCACGAGATCTGCAGCTAGAAGGCCTGTGTTCGCTAACGATACGATCATCTTTCGATCATGCGCTGCTAGGGCAAGGAACCGGGCGTAATCGATGGCCGTCGAGGACGTGAGCGGAAATCCGCTTGTGCTGAGGTATCCATCCGTTTGATCCCAAAGCACGCCGTCGCAGCCTTTGGTCTTTGCGAGATCCAACCGTCTTTCCATGATCGCCCTCACATTAGCCGAGCGTGTATCCAGCCAATACTCGTTCGTTGAGCCCGATTGATTTCCGATATCACCTGCGTTGAAATCGGAGGCGTCTGGATCATTACTTTTGTAGACGCCCGCCGTTATCATGCAAATCAAAGTATGTCCTTCGCTCTTGATTGAATTGAGTTCGCCCGTCGTGTATCCAATTCCGTCGGCAAAGTAATACACGGGCGTCGGGATCGAACGTGGCGTATTGCTCCATTGCATGTAAGAAGCTTTGAGAGAACGAATTTCAATTCTCTCGGCAACGAATGTTTCTCCATTATATGTAAGTGTTTCGGCGCGAATAGGGTCGATCGAGAAATCAGCAGCCGTCAGACTTCGCGGTGTTGGCAGATTCAAACAGTTCTCACGCACGACAACTGCTGAACTTACGCTCGCAACAACGATTCTGGATTTCACGAACGTTCCGTCCGAACACGTGCCAGCTTGAATGTAGATCTTTCCGTCGTAAGTATGTCCCCCGCCCCCACTGTCACCGTTACTCGATTGATTGGAAAACAGTGGCAGCGAGCAATTTTGATAGAAGACAAAAGGAATGAGTAAGAGCAGCAGATTCGATAAGATTCGCGAGGCTCTTCTTGATTTTTCACTCGTTAGGCGAAGCATTTACAACCCCACTTTCAAATCGGTCGAGCCTTGTTTCGAGGCGATCTCATACTTGATGGCGCTTCCCGCCCCTCGCTTGATGATTTCGCCGTTCTTAATCGCCCACTGGCTAAATCGGTGGAACGTCGAACGCGACCACCCAACTTGCGTGCACGCCTCTTCAGCCGTAAAAGACGTGCCGCCTGGAAATTGCTTTTCAATTGTTCGTTTTCGCGCCTGCATTGGATCAACGGAAGCGAGTTTCAGCGGTATTCGAAGAGCAAAGGATCCGAAGATCGATAGACGGTAGCTGCCGTTTATGAACCGAATCTCACAAGGCAAATCCGCATTTGCTAACCACTTATTTGTTCTAAATAGAATCTGACGAACTTTTCCTGGCGAGCTCTCCACATTGAAATGTTCATCAGGATATACGGCCGAGAAGAGACTGCCCACACTTTGCGGAACGTAAAAGTCCCGGCTCATGGCCGTAAGAATTTGATGAACCTTATTACCGTCGAGAGAGTCTCGGCCTCTTAGGCTCCCGGTTTCGAGATCAAAGTAAACATCTGCGGTCGGATCACCAAGCCTATAACTCTCGCTCGGTTGCGCCGCAAATTGCTTTAACACTCGTTCGCGATAGGCCTCAAGCGGCGTGCCGAAGATAAGATGATCATAGAGGGACTGATCAAACGCTATTTTGATCGTGAAGAGATCGGCTTCGCGGATACTGACCCAGTGCTCGCGCTCCTGAGCAAGTTGGCGAAAAGCAATGAGAGGCTTTGTCGAGTTCTCCTCGATTGACTTCATGATCACTCGCCACTTTGTGATGAGAAGATGGTCAAAAGAAAATCCACTTCCCAATCGCGACGCTGCTTGTTCGAGGCTCAAGCGGGCCTGCTGGAAATCCTCATTTAAGAAGTAGCAGCGAGCCTTCTGCTCGAAGCAGTTTGCAGCAAGCCGATGGGCCGTTGCTCGCTCGGCCATCTCGATTGTTTGATCTAATAGGGCTGCGGCTTTTTCAGGTTCACCCATCTCAAGGTGCGCGCTACTCAAATTCACACGCGCGACGAGCTTAGAATAATCACCAGCTGACGAGCTCAGATAATCTTCTAAATAAGGAATGGCGAGCGAGTAGTCGCCGTTTGAGATGTAACAAAAGCCCATGAAGAGTGTTGCGTCCGGAGTTCTGCGCGCTTCTGGTGAAGACAAGACATCCGTCAAAAGATCGATCGCTTCGGAAACAGATCCGTTTCGTGACAGCAAGACCGCGTACTCGCTAATTTCGGCGGTGTTTGCCGGCACGTCGAGCTTCTTCTCATTGCGCACAATCGGATGGAGTAATCTCAAGCCTTGCTTGACGAGGCCAACGCGTCGGCAAATGTTTGCGAGAGGAAGCCTTATCTCACGAGAGGCTTTCGCTAAACTCTCACTCGCCAAGCGTTTCGCAACTTGATCACCTCTTCCGGCCTTGATCAGCGAGTCGCACTCGGCGACGAGTGAAATGAGTTTTTGCGATGCTCTGCTTTGAGACACGGTCCTCCCGAAAACGGGCACGATCAAAGTTCTTCTAAACATTAAAGCACCTACAGGAGCTTTAGCTCAATCCCCGTCGCAAATCGAAACGCGCTGCCCTCTCACCAGATATGTAACTCGAAAAGACCGACCAACGGCGGTGAGATGGAGACAGATCCAAACCACAATTTCCATCATGTACGTAAGGGGGAAAAATGGGGTCACCTCGGTTATCGAATGGCAGCATCGCAAACGTCAGCAAGCTTACTGCCGGCGTCTTCATCGCGAGTTTTCTTTTAATTCCTTCGCTTGCTCTCTGCGCGGATTACTTCGTGTCTCCAAGCGGTTCTGATTCGAACAACGGCTCGATGACATCACCTTTTAGATCGCTCCCGAAAGCTTACAGCTTAGCTTCGGCGGGGACTACGATCTATCTGCGCGGTGGCGTTTACTCTCCCACTTCACGCATTGTACTGAATAAAAGCGGCACGAGCGCGAATCCTATCCGCGTCTTCGCATACGAAGGCGAGACACCGATTATCGACGGCACAAATGAATCCGAGCAATGGCGTTCTCTTCTCGAGATCCCGGGAAGCTTTAACCACGTCAGAGGTCTAGAGGTCCGCAATGCTTCGAACACCGGTGTCGCGATTTTGGGAAGCGGCCAAGGAAACATCCTCGAGAAGCTTAACGTTCACCACTCGGGCCGCGTTTGGGAAGAAGGCAACGGGATCGTTATTTATGACTCAAGCTCAAACAACCTCATTCTAAATTGCGACTCTCATCACAACCGCTCGGTGAGGAACGTCGGTAATTCTGACGGCATTCGCCAAAGCGGTCGTGGATTGGGCAACATTCTGCGAGGAAACAGAGCTTATCGGAATTCTGATGATGGCTTCGATCTCTGGAACGGAGCTCCGACTTTGCTTGAGGGTAACATCGCCTATGAGAACGGTTACGATGATTCATTCAACCGACTTGGTGATGGCAATGGATTTAAGCTCGGTGGAAATCACTCAGGCTACACGTCGGGCGGGCACACGCTCCGCAACAATGTTGCCTTTCGAAATCCTTTAAATGGCTTCGACTACAACACCGGCCAAGGCGCCTTCAAGCTTTACAACAATACGGCGTACATGAATGGACCTGTCATGCCCGGCGGCGGCAGCTGGGGTGAGAACTTCGTCTTTTCAAATAGCGGCGACGTCTTTCGAAACAACTTAAGCTACCAAGGTGGCCAATCTCTCAAGGGCGACGACCAATCCAACTCGTGGTCATTATCGGTCAGCGTGACGGATGCAGACTTTCTCTCGCTTGATGATTCCGCTCTTCGCGGACCTCGAACGGCGGACGGCTCGCTTCCGACCTCTAACTTCTTGCGACTCGCTTCCAGCAGCGATTTGATCAATAAGGGAGTCAACGTTGGTCTTCCGTACTCCGGTAGCGCTCCTGACCTTGGCGCCTACGAGGCGGGAACGACCGTTTCGCCAACTCCGACTCCGACTCCGACTCCTGCGCCAACCCCACAGCCTACGCCAGCCCCTACACCGCAATCGACTCCGAGCGGAGTGAACCTTCTTAAAAATCCTGGGTTTGAGAACGGCGGAACTTCTTGGACTGACTGGGGCAACACCCGTGTGACATCAGAAAACATCCACTCGGGTCAATATGCACTTCGCGTTGGTACTGGTGAAGGTGGTCGCGGCCAAGTGGTTCAAGGCATTCAACCGGGCGCAACTTATGTTCTGAGTGTTAACGCCAAAGTCCCGAGTGCACGCGATGAACAGTGTTACATCGGATTCACCTTCCGCGACGCTAACGGACGCTCGATCTCCTCACCCTCGCCTTCTCTTCACGCACTCTCCGGAGGATGGGCAACCTCAACTCTTCGCGCTTCGGCGAAGGCTCCACCAAATGCCGTCAGCGTTTCGGTCTGGGTTTGGAAGGATGCGACATCCGGGTTCTGCTACGTCGATAGTTTCAACTTCTTCAAACAATAATGATTGAACCAACTTGACCGGGGGTCCCACGCCTCCGGTCATGAGATGAGTCAGGAAGCACTCATAAAGTTGTGAGGCGCACTATGAAAGATCAAACCGGCTTCAGCCTAGTCGAAACCATCATTGCAAGCGGTATCGCGGTCTTTATCATTCTCGCCGTGACGAGTATCTTCACAACGCAGCTGAACCAAATCAAAGGCCTAAATCAAAAACAAGAAATGCTTGAACTCAAATCTTTGATGCTCGAGCAGCTTTCAAAACCCGGCGTTTGCTCTTGGCAATTGCACGACAAGGTGATTGATGTCAGCGGATCAACAACGGAATCATCACCTAGCCCCACGATCTTGAATCTTGTTTCTCTGCATCAGGGCACCTCCACGACTTCCGCTTTGATTGCGCGAAGCTCGCAGCGTTTACCAAACACGCAGCACGGAATCGTCGTGCGTAACGTCACTTTCCGCGGAATCTACGCTACCGGTAACCCGGATGAATATGTCGGCCGCTTTGAGGTCGCCTTTGATCAATCTTCGCTCGCACACAACATGAAGCCCGTGCAGGTTCAGCAACTCATTCTGACGAATCCCTCGGACCCGGTTGGCGCGAAGCGAATCACGACTTGTCGAGGATCCGTTGAAGTTCGAGCGGAATGCGCAACGGCTTATTATCGTGGAAAAGCTTCTTCTCTCCCTAGAACAGCGGTGATTGCGCACACCTTCGCTAGCGGCTCGCCAACTTTTAACGATGTTTTCGAAACTCATGAATATACAGGGGGCGGAAATCACTGGGGGCTGTCGTGCAAGGCCCCCTACGCTGGAACGAATTGCGGTCATAAAGAACTTGGCATAGACGAGAGTGCGGGACCGGGCCGCTTGATGACCTCGGATATTTGGCTAGAGAAAGACGGTGTTCAAGGTTGTTTCACTGATGATGAAGAACTCAATGGGCCTGATCCGGTCATGTTCTTAACCTGCTGCCGCTATTCCATTTAAGGAATTTATTTTTTCTTCTTCGGCTTTGGTTTCTTGGTTTGAACCTTTTTCTCTTCCGCGGCTTTGATCGGCTCGGGACGAGGGTCATAGTAATAGCCAGGAGGCGCGGCCGTGTAACCCAAAGAAGCCGCAGCGCCGCCTACGCTCGCTCCTGCGTCCTCTGCTACAAGTGCTACAAGACTCGCGCCAAAGCTCATTACGAGAGCCGCAAACAAAAGTTTCGACATGATTGCCTCCTAAAGTCGTTTCGTTTGAAGGCACGGTCATAACGGAAAAGCCGATCGCTGCCCAGACAATCCTTCTCGCCGAATCAAAATTTGTAGGTTTAACGCTCGTTAAAGACCGCACATTCCTCAGGCGCGTCGTTCAAAACGTGAAGCGCTTTGACCAAAACTCGGCAAGTGAATTTTTGAACTGTTTCGATTCGCTCGGGTGAAGGTTCAGCACCAAGCGCAAAGCCGTCTAAATGATCGATTCCGTCTTCTACACCCCCGTCTAAACCGAAGGGCGTAAGATCGCCGAGGCGCGGGAGTAACATGTGATCTGTGGGCACAAGACCATCGTTGTCACCGTAGAGCGAGACGATTCCACCCGACTTCTTCAAGCTCGGTGAGACCTCTTCGAACCGCTTGCGCGATCGAAGATAAAGAACGCGTGATGAGAGTTCAGCCAGTTGATCACTCCGTACTTTTGCCGCGCTCGCAGCCCAATCGGCTTTCACCGTCTCGGTCATCATCGAGAGAAAACCTTGATGTTGATTTCGAAAGTACCAATAGGCCGGAGTCCAAGCGTAGATGGATGTGTCCCATTCGTTCATGACGTGATCTGTATACGGTGATCCCATAAGCGGAGATTGCACGACGACGAGAAGTGCCACGCGCGCTTTCGTAAATTGCTCCGGGTATCGAAGAAGCGTATGGAGCGACTCTAAGCCGCCTTTGCTGTGAGCAATGATCAACAGTGGTCTTTTGCCATTTTCAAATTCCGAAAGTCGGGCTAGCTCACGGCGTATCAGCGCGACGTTATTTAAAACCGCAGTTTCTGATGACGGTCGAATTTCGCTCACGCTCGAGGCACCTAGATCACGCAGGAAGCGGATGTTTTCCGTGAAGTATCCCGGGATTTCTTCATTCTTGTAACCGGCAATAAAAACATAATGAAACTTATCGAGCGCGCTCGCGGCTCGTGCAGGCTTTAGCGGAAGCAACGCGAATCCAAACAGGCTCAAGACAATCAAAAAGACTTTCATCATCGACGACCTCACTCCGCCTCTCAGGCATGCCCGTACTTACCTCATGGATCAAGCTGTCATGGCGGTTCGCGTCCCGATTTGAAACAGTTTTCCCACATCGGCCTCATGGGCCTTGTCGACGCTTCAGTCAATGCGCATGCGCAAATCGTTCAGGGTCAATTCATCGAGACCCTGAGCAATGTTTCAACCTGAAACGAGGCTTCGAACTTGCGCCTTTTTCCGCAGGGTTCGGAAGCCTGGTCGAATTGGGCAGATCCTTGCAAATCTTCTTTGGCAGGAACATCAAATACGGGAGGTTTCAGGTGAAGGCATCAAACGTACTCGGTCGCGCAGCCCTGTTAGCTATGGCTTTTATCGGGGAATTCACTTCGGCGGAAGCGGCCTGCAACTACAGCGATCCTACCGTAAGTCTCAGTATTCAAAGCCCGGGCTCGGCTGCGGGCGTGCAAGTATCAGTCGCGCGCATTCACGCGAGCGTCTCGGCAGGCAATCTGCAAAGTGGCTCGAGCTCGAATTGCAGCAACTTCAGCAGTAGCAGCGCCTACATCTACGTTGGCAATCGCTATATCGGAAATGGATCAGTGAATTGGAATACCGCTGAAGTTGGGGATGGTCGCCATCTCATCCGCGTCGACGTCACGGATAGTAACGGCGGCCGCGCCTCGGCTCAACAATACATCGAAGTCCGAAACAACTGGATCCACCCTCTTGTCTGGAATCACCACGAGTACGTTAGGCTGAATCCTGACGTTGCGAACGCATTTGGTGGTGAACCCAGCCGCACCCTTTCGCACTGGCTCTATTACGGAATCCGCGAAGGCCGTCAGGCGACTCGCGCTTTCTCATCGATGGAGTACATGCAAAGCTATGGCGACCTTCAAGCTGCTTTCGGCGCCAATGGACCAGCTTTAGTTGACCACTACATCCGCCACGGCGTTCATGAGGGTCGAGTGGGCGTTTTCGCTCTTCGTCCGGAAGTTTGGAATGTTCACTACTACTACGCGATTCATCCTGATCTTCAAGCCGCATTCCCCGGCGACGTCGAGGCACTTAAGCGCCACTGGCTGGAGTACGGCGTAAACGAAGGTCGCCGTGCAAAAGAGACCTTCTCAGCTCCGAACTACCTCGCTAATCACGGTGATCTCCGTGCGGCTTACGGCTATAACTATCGCGAGGGCATTAAACACTACATCGTATACGGCATCTACGAAGGCCGAAGCGGTAACTAAAAACGCCTCGTCGAAAACGAAAAAGCCGATCGCGAGGATCGGCTTTTTTTATTCCGGATCGTGACAGACAGCTTCGACATTATGGCCGTCGGGATCGAAAACAAACGCACCGAAATAATTCTGGTGATAATGGGGCCGAGGCCCGGGAGCACCGTTATCTCTTCCTCCGGCTGCGAGCGCAGCCTTGTAAAAGTCTTCGACCTGCTTTCGCGAGTCGGCTCGAAAGGCGACATGGATACGCGGCTCGTTTGGCAGACCTTCGGTCGTCCAAAAATCAGGTTTCGGCGGAACGCCGTAACCGAGGACCTCTTTGCCGTTCGTGAACTGCTTTGGAATTTCCATCATCAGTTTGTAGCCAAGAGGCGCGAGTGCTTTTTCATAGAACTCACGGCTTTTTTTCGGATCACTGACTTGAACACCCATATGATCAATCATGGTCGAGCCTTTCAGGTGGAATGTTGAAATTCTTCCTTCCAGATTGGTAAACTTCAAACTGAAAACGAATTTTCGCACGGCGAAACCGGCTGCGGAGCTCTACAAATCATGATGGAAACGGAAAAGCTTATGCGCAAAGTAGATTGCCCTAAATGTCGCGTGCCGCTCAATGTAGCGAGAATGTGCGATCAGTGCGGCGGCACATTAACGGCATTCACGCTTCTCAATCACGTCTGCCCGATTGGTTATCTTCAACGTTGCATCGACGTTGTGAAAAAAGAGGGAAAACCTTCCGACCGAATCTGCCCGACATGCGTAGACGCGATGACCGCGCTCATAATTCCCGGTTCTGATCCCGGACTTGAACTCGATTTTTGTTTGAAGTGTCAGCTCTTGTGGAGCGATCCCAATGAACTCTCAAGGCTTCCCCAAAAGTCCGAGCTTGAAAAAGCCCAAGTCGAAGCTGAGAGACTCATCAACGACGCTCGGAAAAACCAAGCTGAACTGGAGGCGAAGATTTCTAATTTACAGCAACAGGCCGCCCTCAACGGCGCGGTCATTGGTTTACTCCTCATCGACTAAGCTTTCTTTTTAGAAGCCCGCTTTCTTGGTTTTGAGATCACTCCAATGCGCGGATCCCCTTTCAGGACTTTCTCCGTGATCGCTAAAGCTGTTTGTTCGAAGTCCTCGCTCTGAGGCTCGAGATAAACCCACTTCTTCAAAACGGGGTGCGGTCTGAGCGCCGGAAATTCACTCCTTAAACTTTCGTGGTGCTCAACAGAGGTACAAATTAATAGCCCGTTAAAGGGCGGCTCGCGATCGGCGAGGACAAGCTGTTGTTTTCCATCCAGTCCAATCAACTGACAGCCCATCATCTGCTTTTGCGTGAATGAGGGCCGATCTTCCAAAGACTCAACGATCCATTGATAATCATTTTGCCGCTTACGCGATCTAGTCATTGAAGCTCCGAAAGGTAAAAGTCCACGCATTAATGGCTATCAAACTTGCCGACAGCCGTGAATGATTATTCATACCTCGTATTAACCAAAGCCGAGCGCAGGAATTGATTTTGAACTCCGCAAGCAAGATAGGGACTCATGCCATTTTGTCGCAATGCTTGATTGCTTTCACGAAGGGGTTTCGTGAGTGCATAAGCAAAAATTCTCCACCGACCTCTCATGCGGCCGAGACTCCGAATTGGTAGGACTCAGCTGCAGGAGGTCTCTCGTGGAAACATCAACGAAAGCGGCGGTCGTCGCTGGTCTTGCAGGTGCAGGAACTCTCAACCTTATTCACGAAACGGCTAGGCGATTTATCCCAAACGCCCCTCATGTTCATGAAGTCGCGATGCAGGCAAATCAAAGATTCGTCTTCTCGCCTCTCGGAATTCAACTTTCAAAACGCAATCTATATCTCGCAACCCTCGCTGGCGATCTGGTTTCGAATTCAGTTTTTTACGCCGCGGTCGTAAACGGCATGGGGCGAAGCGATCAAAATTCCGTATGGAAGCGCGCAACCCTCTTCGGACTCGGCGCAGGAGTCTTGACCGTGATTCTTCCGCCGCTGGCGGGCCTAAAGCAACAACCCACCCGAAACTTTGCCAAGACCGCGACCTTGACGGCAGCTTGGTATCTTCTCGGGTCCTTGGTCGCCGCAGCAGGCTTCAATGCTTCGCGAGCCTTCAATGATCACTGACCTCGCTTAGTGTCTCAATTTGAGACGCTTTCCTCGATGACTTCCGGGCACTCTTGGGCCAAGCCTTTGCTAGATCTAATCGTGAATCCGAGAACAGACAGGAGAAAGCCAGTGAAAGGCCCGAGCACTGATCAGTCATTGAGCAAGCGTCAGACGAAATTGAGCTTCGTGTTACTAGCTTTGCTTTTGATCGCGGGCCCCGCTTGCGGATCTTTCCACTCCAAGCTCGGGGCAAACGAGAATTCGAGTGCCGTAATTCCACCGGCATCAGATGACGAGGATGGCGATGATTGGTGGAACAATCCGACACCGACACCAAGTCCAACAGCGACTCCGGGATCAACACCTTCGCCTACGCCGTCTCCGACGCCACCTCCTTCACCAACACCTCTTCCGAGCCTGGGCTTTCGGGTCATGACGTTCAATATTAAGGGAATCCCTTGCCTTGGTGACAATGCCGTCGCGAGTATTGGCTCTGTATTGGGATTAAAGCGTTGCCCACTCGTGAATGACGGGTTTACGCGCTCCACGCGTGAACGAGTCGCGGAACTCATTCAGCGACTCCAAACTCTCAAAGCCGAGGGTCAAGAACCTGATGTGATCCTTCTGCAAGAAGCCTTTACCGCTGAGAACTGGATCTTCGACGATTCGGCTGTCGAGTCCATCCCTGGCCGAAGCGGGTACCCTTATCACGCTTGGGGTTCACCGGCCAGAATCGGCGAAGGCATCGATGACTATTGGAATCTCATCTTCGAAAAACGATCGAAGATCCGTGGGCTATTGAGCTCCGGCCTCTTGATCCTCTCGAAACATCCCATCGAAGCGGTCAAGCGTTTTGAATTCGGCGACGTCTGCACAATTGATGACTGCGCTTCTAATAAGGGCGTGCTGCTAACGAGAATTCGGGTCGCATCTTTGGGACTGACGATGGATATCGCAAACACGCACCAACAAGCTGGCGTTGCGAACGCCTCGATTCGCAACATCCAGTCGCAGCTTGCGGCTTCATTTATCCACGGACAACGAACGGGTCGTGTCCTTTTTTATGGTGGTGACTTCAACTACCGACTACCGAGTCAAGAACCCGCTGCTTCGGTGATTGAAACGGTCCTCCAAGTTCAGCACGCTGGGCGAGAATGCAAAGCCCTCGGCCCCGAACTTTGCGAAATTCCAAACTCATCGAACTTGGACCGCGTCGCCGGAAACTCGCTTGATCACATTTACTTCAAAGGTGCCGAAGATACGATTCTTTCGCCCGTATTCGTTGAGAGTCCTGCTTGGACTTTCGGCGGCGGACTCCCGCTTTCCGATCATCTACCGATCATCGCGGAGTTTTAAAACCGGCTGTCGTCAGATGACGGCAGCAAGAATTCTTGAATATGAAAACTTACCGCTTTGAGTGAATCTTTCGAGCTCTGCTTTCGAAAAGCGGGCGGGCGCGTAGATGCGAAACCAGTGCCCCCGCTCAAAACACAATTGAAGAACCGTCTCTTCACCTCTACTAATTTGATGAAAGACCGATCCATAAAAACAGATCGAACCAGATTCATCGCCGTACCAACTCTGGTCCGCAATCGAAGCCCACTCACTGGGAATCGTTTGTTGATTGGCGAGCAAGGCTTCAAGCACTTTCGCATCGAGGAGAGTCGCACCGCTAGCATCAATTTCGTTGAGTCTCTTCTCAATGGTGGTTGATACGAGTGCGGGATCTACAACGTCACGACCAAGAACAGAAACGAGCTTTATTTTTGACGGATCCACTTCGGTCACAAGGTTTGATTTAGGATTTATCTCTTCCCGAGAAAAGTAGCCCGAACCAAGAAGATCACTTCGTAAATCTAACGATCTGCTTCGATCAATTTTCAAGTGGGCCATGAATCCTCCTCGTGGAGCAAGTCAGTCGGGTCCGGCTCCATCTTAGAAAATCGGCTTATGAAGATCAACGAATCATGTTTCGTCACGTTTTGATTCACGCCCTCGATGATTGACGGATTTCGCCAACCCTTTAAGTTTGATATCCCGTTCGATCTAGTCGTACGTCCGTCGCGATGGAAGGCCAGGAATCCGATGGTTGGAGGGACTGGGGGATTCCATGAAGTTCATCACAACCATCGCCGCATTCGCTACTTTCGCCGCGACACAAGCGCATGCCTTTGTCGATCTCGGAAAAATCTCAACAAGCATTCGCGTGTCGAGTGAAAAACCAGCGAGCCTCAATCGCAGCAACTGCTCCCAGCTTCTGAACCGCTATAGCCAGCAGTTGAACTCTTATGCAGCGGAAGATTTTCGTCGCGACGATCTCAAAAGAGACGGTCACAAGATTATCGAGAACCTTTGGAAGTCGCGTCTAAAAATCCGCTCGAGCATGATCGAGATGAGCCGTGAAGGTGTGATCGCGCCCTCTTGCGTGAGCGCACTTCGAAACGTCTTCCGCACCTTTAGATATTTTGAAGAATACGTTGGCCTCCACCTCCTTGAGAAACAAGCGTGGAAGAATCCTTCCGCGACGCCTGTCTTCTCCGGTGGCTTCCCTTCGCTCGTCCTTAGCCCATCAATTAAGAAGGTGGAACTTCGTTCAGGCGACGTCCTTGTTTCCTACGGCATGGCTTACGGAAGTGCCGCAATCGCTCACGTGGGCGAAGACTCCGGCACGTTTTCGCACATGGCAATCGTCCACGTCGATACCGACGGCTCGACTTATACGATCGAAGCGCATCCTGAGTTCGGCGTAAAAGTCGCCCCGATTGAAAAATACCTCTCCGATGAGAAAGGACGCTCAGGCCTCTTCCGTCATCGTGACGCAAATCTTGCGAAATTAGCCTCTAAGCGGATTTTTGATATCACGTCGAAAGCGGACTGGTCGGGCCACGCAATCCCTTACGACTTCACGATGAATCTAAAAGATCACTCGAAGCTCTTCTGCACGGAAGTCGTTAGCTACGCCTTTGAGCTCGCAGCATCTGAGCTCAAGCGATCGATGACTTTGCCGCCGTATCCCACCAAGATCGCGATGAAGAATCCTTACATCCTCGATGCTTTCGGAATTAAAACTCGTGTTGCGTTCGCGCCGAGTGATATCGATGTTGACCCGCAGTTTGAAATGTTGGCCGAGTGGCGTGATGTAGCACGTACTCGCCTCATGCATCAGCAACAAGCTGCGCTCCAAAGCGAATTCAAGTGGATGGACACCCTTAATTACAACTACCGCAGCAGCGTTGAGACGAAAGCAACTGCACGTCTCCTCTACATCACTCGCCACATGCCGCTTTTTGACGGTTTCGTAAAGAACATGGTGCCTGAAGCTCTTTCGGACGAAACTCTAGAAGCCGTTGTGCAGGTCTACTTCGTCTCCGACGTTTTGAGAGATCAACTAAGTCAGCTTGATGATTATTACGAGCGAACTTACGGCACGTTGATGACCGCAAGCCAAACTCTCGAAGGCGCTGAGGTAGCGCGCGTTTGGGATCGCGACGGATACCTCGCGTATAAGCGCTGGGAAAAATACGGTCGCGCGCAAGGTGAGCCATCACCGCCCGGACATCAGTGGCACTTTGTTCTGCGCTCTGAAAGTGAGCGCATAGATTAATTGCGTGCCGTTGCGGCTTCGCCGTCTACTCGCGCGGTCGGACTTCGATGAGTTCGACTTCGAAGATGAGATTTGAATTCGGTTTGATATGGGGCCCAACTTGTCTCTCACCGTAAGCAAGATGCGCCGGAACGAAAAGCCGGCGCTTCCCGCCTTCTCGCATGCCCATCAATCCTTGGTCCCAACCTTTGATGACCCGACCTGAGCCGATTACGAATTGAAAGGGACGCCCGTGATCATGGGACGAATCAAACTTTGTTCCGTCTTCAAGGCGTCCCGTGTAATGGCAAAGGAGCAAAGCGCCTTTTTCGGCAGCTTTGCCCGTACCTTCTTGCAGATCGGTGATCTCGAGAGTCATTGACTGATCCATCATGCTGCGATCGTAGCACTCTGGACCTCTCATCTTGCAAGCTCAGACTTTAGTTTTCAGCGCGGAGATGGAATTCAAAATTGCGCCAAGTGATCGTATTGCAATCTTCAGAGAAGAAGAATTCGCGCGCCCCTCCCGGCTCACAAGTCACGGTCGTGGGATAAATTGAAGCGTCGTAGGAGCACGAAACAGCCGTGTAGTTTGAAGGCCATACAACTTCTAAGTTCGTAGCATCGCGGAATGCGATCAAGCCATTGATCTCGCAATGCTCGCAGCCAACTAGCGGTGAGCCACCTTGATTTTCCTTGCCTGCGTAGACCTTACCGCTGAGATCTCCGCAAGAGATCGTACCTGCCTGCGCTAGTGGCGCAGACATAAATGCAGCAAGACTCAATGCGAACAGAAAACGCATAACCTTCTCCCATCACGTTTAACAGACCCATGCACCGAGTACGTAGGTCTTACCATCCGGTCATGATGAGCTGCTTCGAAACGGAAGATCAAAGATTTCGCAAGGCTTTTCGAATTCTAAACCAAGGTGGCATTTGCACACGCAGGGCCTAAAGACTTACTCCTGACGGCAGCACATCGTTCCCATGATTGAGTAAACCTTATTGCCGAACTCGTCGGAAGAACAAGACCCATGCCCCGAAGTCCTGGCGGAACAGGTGTAACTTTGGCCACTACCCCGTTCAAGATCCTCTTCAGCGGTTCGCTCTTCGACACCCAATTGATTGTTTATGAGATTCTTCGCCCATTGGCAATCCGTAGTGGTTGATGTGTAACCACGCTTGTAGCAAAATTCGGGACCCGCTTGAGCAACCGACGTCAATGACAACACAACAATAAGAACACGCATGACCATGATGGCCTCCCTCTTTGACGAGGGAATCTAACGGAAAACCATCATGGCCCAAATACCATTGGATAAGTTTAAGTCGATCAGTTTGCCATTCTTCAATCGACCGACGCATTTTCCTGCGAGCATCAAATGAATAAAGGCTTCAACGTGAGGGAATTTCACCGATCCAGTAACGACGCATCAATTCGTTTTCTTCGTCATCCAGAATTCGGTCTTCAAGTTTTCCACCGAAGCGTTCGATGATTTTCCAAGAGGGAACATTGGTGTCTGAGCACGTGATCATGATGGACTTCAAGCCTAGACTCTTGCAGAACTCCAAAGCTTGCCGCACCATTTCTGACGCGTAACCCTTACCTCGAAACTTCGGTGCGACCGCGTAACCGATGTGGCCGCCGCGTTTACGTAAATAATCATTGAGCGTGTGCCTGACACTGACGCGTCCGATGATCTTCCCGTCTAAAAATCCGTACAACATCGTATGCGGCACGCGACCTGGCGCAAGCTCAATGCCGAGGGCCTCTTTGCGCAAGATCTCCAGCATCTCGCCGTAGCTCATGCCTTCTTTCCAAGAAAAGGTATACCAGCTTGGATCTTCACCGGCCCATTCCTTGAAACCGTCGAAAAAGGTTCGTTCGTCAGCCGCAGTCAGTTCGCGAAGGATGAGATTCATGCAAGACCTAATTTCTGCGTGCTTCCCGCTTGAGTCGGGCAACTTCATCAGTGATGTCCAGCGGCTCAGCGGGGGCTATCGAAGAAACGCTCACGGAGCCCGCTTCAAACCGCTTAGCGAGGACAGCTAAAGCCTTATCATCCCATTTGCTGACATAACAAGGCTGAGTACCCTCAAGATAGATGACGGATACTTCGGCTATTCGTTGAGAAGCTGGTTTCACGAGTTGCCCGCGGTCGAGAAAGATTTCGATCTGATCATCAAGCCTTTTTTTGAATGAGGTTGATAGCCGTGGAGAACACGCCTCTCTTCGTGAGGCTTTCAGTGAAATCTCGTTGCTGGCATTTGTATTTGTATACTGAAAGTCTCGTAAGCTTAGAGGGCATTCGTTTACCGCTTCGCCCTTTCGCTCTGAAGCTAAGAAGATTTCGCCAACTGAACTGACGCGGAGACCACCGGAAAATGTTTCCTTCGTGCGTTCTGACGTGAACTCGTAACGACATTCAAAAATAGTACTGCTCGTCGACTTCAAATTTTTGAACTGTAGAGCCGAGACTGGTTTAGCCGACGCATCGATCGCCGCTAAGAAAACCAAGTAAGCCACCGCAAACTTATTCATGACGCGTCCTTATCCTATCGAGAAGTTACTTTTGGGGTCGGCAGTAACGAATCGTGTTCGTTGAACAATGCAAGTTCCCTTGTTTCGCATGCATCTGACTCGTATCAAGAAACTTCACCTGCAGTTTTCCGTTCAGAGATTCAATTCGGTTTTTTAGATCCGCGCGCAAGGATTCATTGCCAGGGTCGGACATCAAAACCGTATCACCGAACTGTTGCAAGTTGGTCGGATTAGGGAAAATTCCGCCAGCCTTGGAAACTTTCAGGTCGCGAAGACCATTCTTGATTCCCCTGTCGGTAACGAGACCTTTGAAAAGCATTGGAAGCTCCACCATTTTTGGCGATGGGCAGCCATCTTTCCCAAGCTTCTTTTCGAGATCACCTTTGAAACCATTTAAAAGCTTTCCAGCTCCCTCATTCGTGAGGTTGAGCTGGGGGTCACTCTCGATCAAGTCAACGAGCTGCGCGTTTGTTAATTTTGAAAGATCCAAATAGCATTGATCCGATTCGTCGTTCTTATCGGAAACTCGACTCTTCACTGATGCTGGCTCGCGCGAAGCGGGCATTCCGGCAACTGATCTGTTCGGCTTAACTCGCGTGTTATCTTCAAGCTGCTGCTTACGCCTTGAGAGGCTATCGCAAAGTCGCAAATAGTATTTGGTGAGATTTTCTGAAGACGCTGCGTTGTTGAGCAGCGGAAGCGCGTTGCCGTTGGGCGATTTTCTCAACGCTTCGAGGCCCACTTTCGGATTCGCGACCAAAACCGCGATGTCACAAAGTCCCGGGCCGGTTCGAACTGTCGTGTAAATTTCGTCCGTGTGACCTACATTCAGAAATGACGTCGGCGCTCTCACCTTTGGTGAGCTTTTCCCGCAGATATCATCGGCAAATGCCTTCCAAGCATATCCGCCGATGTCGCCATCACCGATCACGCACAGACCTTCCGGTCCGCCTTCGATGTTTCCGCCGGAATAACCATCTTCGCCGTGTTCCTCTTCTGCGAAGGCTTGACCCGACGGCACATTGCAAACTTCGGCGAGCTTGTTGATCGTTGCGTCTCGCGCTGCAGCCGCGCGATTGTAGGTTCCGTTTGGTCGCACGAGCGGCTTTCCGTTATTCACCACGCCCTGCATGAAATCCTGCTGCCAATTCCAGCCCATGCCACCCTCGACACGGCTCAAAGAGGATAACCAAACCTTCTTTTGCTCGGGCGATCCTTCCATTTTTTCGACGGCGCTCTTCACGGCTGAGTATGTCTCCGGCGTGACGTTCATCATAAATTGGGGAGGTTTATCGGGAACCGCTTTGATGACGTTTTCAACGAAGCTTTTAACCCAGGCTGTGCCACCGGTGACGTCAGAGATCGTTACAGCGAGAGCAGGATACGAATCAGATAAAACTTCAGTCCCCTTGGCGGGACACTCAGGGACTTCAGGATCGTTGATGTTGTGTCGCAGGCATGCGTTGGGTTCTTCAGATGCATATCCAGGAAGAGCCGTCTGTAGAAGCGCGAGAAAAACGAAAGCTGGAAATTGAAATTTCATCTTTTATCCCGTGGGTTTGACTCGACCATTTTACCAGGGATGCATGCAGGCTCAAAAGCGTGGCCGAAGATGTAGACTAACGTATTGACGGCTACCTGACCGGTCCTGGAGGCCTTCGGAACACAATTTCGATCTCATTACGAGACGTTTACTTCTCCTTTCTGTCGCATCAGTTCGAGAAGATTTATCCTGAATGCGTCGAAATTGGGGAAAAGCGAGCCGATCTTACGGGGGCACTTCGTGAAGAAGCTATGGGTAGCTGCATGTCTTTTTGCATGCCTCGGAATCATTGCGGGATACCAGAACTGCGGCGGCAACTTCGAATCTTTGCAAAACTTAGAACTCAATAGCCATCCTTCACTCGATATCGATCGGTCCTTCGTCTCGGTTGCCGATGTCGGCGAACCGCTTACGCTCAAGTTCGAGTTCAACAATCCTGGCAACATGCAAAATTGGCATACGCGAAAGGGTCTTAGCGATGGCCGCGTGAAAACTTCCAGCGAAGGGACCGGAATCCTTTGGGCACAAGTCAACGGGAATGACCCACAGCTCATCAACGAGTCCGTTGATATCAATGCTGACGATGTTCGCGTCATCAAAATTCGCGTCAGCCGCGCGCCCACACCGGACCGCACTCTTCGCTTCTTCTGGGCGAACGAGGGTCAAGAAAGCTTCACGGCTCAGCAGAGTGTTTCGATTCAGCTATCGACCGAGGATGCCTATCGCGAGTACGAACTTCCTGTGGATAAATCGCCTCTCTGGTTCGGGCGCATTCGCAAGATCCGCATTGATCCAGGCGAGACGCTCGGTGCGAGCGCTCAAGCACCGTCTGCCATCGGCATCGACTACATCCGATTCTTTTATCCACGTGGCCGCTTCCAGGGCGACATTCTCACCGTGGATTCTCCGTCCGTCGATCCGATGTCGGTAGCGTCGATGCTTCGGCAGCTCGACAATTTTCCTCTAAAAGCGGCACCCCCAACACGTCGGGTGAGCGTCTACCTTCAAAGCGAACGTCTTGATAGGCTCAAAGAGAAGCTGACAAATTCCGCCGCGCCAGTCGTTTTGAAGTATCTGAATGAAGCAAACCTTCAACCCGAGTCAGTTAGTGTTGCTCAGCTTCTCGATACGGTCTCATCACCGGCCGTTCCCCGTATTCCGCGCGGGATTGCATTTGAAACTAACGTGGACGCTGAAGACAACGTCGCAACCAACGATCCACTTTGGAGAAGAATCGAATATGTTCGCGACAACAATTCATCTGAAGCGCTGGCCGCAACCCATCTGATCTCGTCGGCTCGCGAAGTTCGTCGCGCCCTCGTCGACTCGCGTGCTGACGCTGCCGCAAAGGCATCGAAACGAGAAGTTGCGCCACCTTTCTTCATCAAACTCGAGCATTCCAATCGGATCCGGGATTTTGCAGTCTTCGCTCATTTGGCTCGACAAAATCAGTCCACGCTATTTCGCGATCTAGAGGACCTGCTTCTCGCAGTAACGTCGCTTAGAAACCGCGACGGTTCTTACGTCGCGATTGTCGGAAACCCGCAGGTCGATGCACGCGACGTCGGAATGGAGAAATGGACGCCGTTTGCCGTCTACGTTCAAGCCTATGACCTTTACACTCTTGGTCTTGAACGAAAACTGTTTACGACAAACGACGATCGCCACGGACGCATTCTTCACTTCATCACCCAGGTCACGGCAAATGCTTTACGCGTGCACGATCGATGGGTTCAGGGTGATGCGCGTGAGTCCGATCCCAACGAGCAGATCGGCTGGAGTCGCAGCGGCAACAACCATCAGAGTTATCACAACAATGCGATCTACGTAGGTGCGGCTGCCCTGCGCGCGAACAATCGGCGCGACTTAAGCTACGCTTTGAAAACGTACGCGGTGAGTTCAAACGCAAACCGGATCGGTGGGCCTCGCATGCCTACAATCAAAGAGTCGCTGCGCCCTCGCGGTTATATCGGCATGCAAAAACTTGCGATCATGAAGCAATCGCCCGATTGGGGTGGCGAACAGAAATCTCCAGATGCGCAAACTTCGTTCGTAAGGAGTTCCGATCCCAACCGTTCTTTTGAAAACGGAGAAATTTGGGATCGCTACCGCAACAATCAGGTTGAAGGTGGACGCAATCCTACACGGCGCGTGGCTCGTGGACTCGATTACGCCTTCGTCAATCTCGGCGGCCTCGCAATGCTTGCCGAAGCCGCAACCATGCAAGGAGACCTCTTAAAACGCGCCGATAAAACCTACGTCACTTTCTTCGAATTCGATGATTTAGGCGTCGGGCTCCGTGATTCCTTGAAATTTTATTTACCGTTTTTAGTTCACTTCAATCCCGTTGGCGGCGGGGAACTCCTGTACACGCAACAGAATCAACCTCTCGCGAAACTCACAACTTCGGAAACGATCAATCGTTTCCGTCGACGGAACCCCTTGCCGCTTGAACACGCCGATTTCGATGCAATAGGCTTACGTGGTGCTTACGACATGTATTATTGCCGCAACGTCGCCAATGCGTCGAACCCTGAGTATAAGGCGATCTGTAAGATGAGTTGTAAGCCTCAGTCGGCCGACTACAATTCCCTCTACCCGAAAGGCGGAGCTACCGAAGCGTCTTGTCGTGTCGTAGCTCAGCGGACTTACACGTTTGATCTTTTCTGGATGCAAGTGGCACCGCTTGCAGAACGTTATCAAATGCAGAGTAAAGAGCTATGCAAAAAAGTCGCTGCCGCCTACACAGAAACGAAACGGCGTGATCTTGCGGTCGCAAAAGAAGCAGGTGGCACGACGGGATCTCCATTCATGGCAGCGCTCTTCGACATCAAACCCAACTGCGGGAAGTTCCAATAAGCAGGTTGTCCGGTCTCCACAAAGACGGCGCTTCTTTAGCGAACTTTTTTGAACACGAAATCGAGAGTCTTTAGCCTTTGGCCCGCTCGCAAAACGTTGAGCGGGTAGAACGTTGTTCGCCAATAGATCCCGCCGCGCTTCATGCACAAAATCGCCGTTCGCAGAAAGATGCCTGGCAAAACGACAAACGAGAACGGAAGCGTAAAGCCAAGCCAAGGTGATAACCCCAAAGTCTTCTCTGCCGTAAATCCGCTGGTGATCATGTAGATTGCGAGGCTCGAGAAATAGAAGTTTGAACCCCCAAAAACAAGCGGCATCACGAAGACCGCAAAGAAGACGATGTATGCGCCGATCGTTGAAAACACGGCCGCCGGAAACGAATACTGAAAGATGGCGAAACTATTTTTCTCGACGCCTCGAACGAACGCCTGAAAGCTCGGATACCACTCCAAACTCAGCTCCCCGACTCCGCTCAAGAAATCGACTTTCACTCCTGTTTTCTTGATGAGCCACGCAAGACCTGCATCATCGATAACTTCCATTCTGAGTTCTTCAAAACCTTTAGATTTCTGAAACGCAGATCGACTTACTAGATTGAACACTCCTGTTCCGACGGCATCGGGTGCGTGCGGACTTTGAAAGCGCTTCTTCGAATAACCAAGACCGAGGAGATGAAAGAGCTGCAGAAGAATCGCTCGAAGCATCACCGAAGAACAAGTAAAGCCAGGTCCCACCGCTAAAAAGTCGAGACCTTGTTTCCGAACGTGCGCAATTGCTTTCTGCAAGCTCTTCTCACCGTAATGAACATCAGCGTCCGTGAACAAAAACCAGTCACCCGTGGCGGCCTCTGACCCCCGGTGTAGTGCGTGAACTTTCCCGAGCCAACGGTCAGGCAATTCATGGACATCGATGATCTTCGCGCGCGGATCCTGCCCTACGACACGCTCGAGAACGTCGCGGGTACCATCAGTCGATCGGTCATTTACAAAGATGAATTCGAGCGCCGGGTAGGTCATCGCGAGGAGCGATCGTGCAGCCTCGCCGATCGTGGACTCTTCGTTACAAGCCGGAATGATCAGGCTTACCCTGGGCTGATAGGCTGAAGCATCAACTTCAACGTCTCGCAAAAGCCCAACGGCTTGGTGAAAGTTCCAAGTTCTTGCCGTAAGCACCAGGAACCAAAGACCAGCGACGGCGACCCAAATATCGGAGGCGGAGAAATCCATACGAGGAGCCTATCACCAAGCTGGGTGACGGCAACAAAATCAGTTCGGGTTGTGACGGATACTACGATCTTTAGGAGTATGCCCCGGCTGAGGGTTCGCCGGACTTGCGGTACCTCGGTAGTTCGTCTTCTGCCGAGTTCCGTCGAGCTTTTTCTCCGCGACGATATCGACATCTACTAAAGTTGAGTAGCCGTCGAGCACGGCAAGAAAAGCAAAACGGAGAATGAGTTCATCGCGATCTTCGCAAGATGCGATCTTGTACTTGATCTGCGTTCTCTTGATTCGACGGGTTTCTTTCCCTTGATCCGCGAAGTACACATCGATGTTTCGCGCAGCTTCCATCGTCTTTTCGTACGCTTCAGCCTGTTCTTCGATGTTTGCAAGATAGCAGGTGTGACAGTACACACCCTTGGTCATCACTTCGGGAACTTTCGGCAGGAACGAAAACGCATCCTCCGTAAAGAGATGAGCGCATGTTTTACAAGACGGCTCTGTGCAAATTCCGCAGCGAAGAGTTGTCTTTTGCGATCGGCAAGTCGTGCACTCAAGCTTTTCCATCGAATCCCTCAAACTTAGAACAAAGTAGAAATTAAAAGAAGCGGTACCCCGACGTGCAGGACAACCGAGAAAAGAACAATTCCCGCAAATAAGGTGACATCACTGACGCTGATACTGACTTCCGCTGACGCAGTTGTGTCTCGACGGAGCTCCGTGACTTGCTTTGACAGAAGATCTTCATACGACGAAAAACGATAAACACCTTTCGAGCGTCTTCCGCGAGCAAAAGCACGGAGAGCTTCTGCAGGTGAATGAATGAGTCCAATCAAAATCCCCTGCAGATTGATGGCCCATGCTGCCCAATATCGTCCGCAGCCTGTTCCAAGCTCATAGGCACTGATCAGACCCTCTCCCTTCCAATCGGTTTTATAGCCGGTCAGGATGTGATCGATGTCGTGAAGCGGAACCGCCTTCTTCCTGGCGCTAAAATTCGGTAACCGTAACTGAAAGCCTAGAATAGGAAGCCGCACCCAGTTGTCCGTGTACGTGTCGGCATTAAAGCCGCTCATTGCGAAGTACTGCTCGCGTGCTTCTAACACCGTTTGGCGGTCGTCTGAGACCATAATCTCTCCATGAGTCGGCGTGAACTCTACGCGAATTTACTGAAGGAGGCAAAACCCAACCAGAATCGGTGTACGCGCGAGCTTGCCGAAGGAAAGATTTACGGTAAGTTGGATCGAAGAGCTGAAAAATTGGAGGCGAAGTAAGCGGCTTGGCCGCAAGCTTTTAAGCGCCTTCTGCCATCCTGGGCGGCGCCCGTTTCCACTTCCAAGAGCCGAGAGGAAACGAACTCGCCGTTTGGGCTAATCAGGAAAATGAAAAAGCCGCTCATGTAAGCGGCTTTGGTCGCGATCAAACTTTTGAACTCAATGCTCTCATTAATCGAGCGGGATGCACTTTTTCGACATGTCGTCAGCAATCTTGCGTGCTTCAGCGTTCATGTTTTTCGACTGCTCAACTTGGCCGATCAAGCAGCTCTTTTTTCCGTTCAGACGCACGACGAAAAGAGAATCGCGGCTCTCATCATAGTTTTCGCCGTAGCCATGGATATTGAGGCGATAGATGAGCGAGTGGAACTTTGTAACTGAACCATCTTTGTTGACCTTGCCGCGCCATTCAACTTTGTCGGAACCCATATCGTGGAAAGCGCCGATGCGCGTGAACTCGACTTGTTCACCACCGTAGATCAATGAAAGGGAGTAGCGGATATCGCCGCCGCTGATCTGCACCGTGTAGCCGTTTTTACCTTCGCAGTGGCCAGTGTAGTAGTCGATTTCGGGCTCGGCTTCGTTCTCGCTGCTTTCGATGGTTTTGCAGTCTTTAACGGCAACGCTAGTGTAGACCGAAGACGATTTACTTTCAGCGAACGAGCTGAGCGGAAGAAGAAGGCTTGTGAGCAAGATCAGGGCTTTCATGGGATTTCCTTTCAAATTCAAAACCGAATTAAGTGCTCGCGACCGCTTTGTCCGGAGGACTTCGGCTGCGTGAGCGTTCGAAAAGAGTTTTGCCACAGGCTGATCTATCGCAAAAGCAGTGAATTTGTATGGTTGTTATCTCGTCCCGGAATACATGCGAAGTGGCGCACTTAATTGCAGATGACCGTTCGCATCTCGCGAGGTGCGAGAGCGTTTTTTGTGGGGTTTTGCCACAGATTCTGGCGACTTACGGGTGCCGACGCTAGGAGAAATACGTCACAAAACTGCAATAAAGTGCGCCAGTTCGAGAGGAATCCCAGCGGCCTACCCGTAAACAGATGAACTTTTTAGGTACCCTAACCTCAGCAGATCAATCCTGAAGAATCTCCACCCGATCCACCTGGAAAAGATCCTTTTCACCGGGCGGCGGAGGATCGTTTCTCATCTGACCCGTGACTTCGATCACAACCGAACCGCACGTCTGGCAGCTAGGCTTTTGAAACGTCTGGCGGATCTTGAAAATTTCGATGCCGGCCTTCTCAGTCGGTAAGTGCTCAACCGCCGCTTCCCGCTCGGCCACGTAGCCTTGCGCCTGGAGACCTTTCTCAGCCGTCTCGTAGACCCGCCCCAGAGGACGCAAGCCCTTCACCGCATTAACGAAGGTATCGGACCCGCCGCTAACGCTAGGGCCAGCGAAGGCAACCGGGCTGAGCAAAAAAGCAAACAACAATGCGAACTTCATACGCGAACTCCTTGAGCAACCGCCAAGGTATACACCGCCCAATGCGAGCGTTCTATATCTCTAGAATTAATCACGGACCTGATTCGTTTACTGAAACTATATAAGTCGCAGCGTGAGAGCGGACCTACCTTGGCTCGCTCCCCCTAGTTCCGATTAGCGCTTAATCAAGTGCCAAACGCCGCCAACGCCGTCGCCGTTGATGTCGCCGGGAGCTTCGTCACCGATGTAGAAGTAAACGGGTTTGCCATCGAGAGTGAGCTGAATCTTCCCATCCTTACGAGTCGTCACACCAACAGGCGCCTGGATCCCTTCAGCCGAGGCAACGACAACAGGCGGCCACGCTTTTTCGCAAGCGTTATAGCAAGTCGACTCTGTCGTTTTGTCAGCGTCGAAAGTGTAGACCGTTAGACCGTTGGCCGCGACGACGATTGTCACGCCATTCACTTCTCTCTCCTCGAGAGGTGCTAGGGCGTAGGCCGATTGTGCGAAGGCCGTAAAAGAGAGAGCCGTGAACGCTAGAGCCATGAGAGTTTTCATTGTAGATCCTTCCAATAAAGAGTTTAGGACAGCGACGCATGAAGCGTACGCATCGAACCGATGCACCACTTGTACGCTTGCTGATCGAATGGATCGACAAAGACCAACGGAAAGGTTTGGTATGAGATGATACGAATCCACGGCGTTCGAAGGAGCCGCCGCAACTAAACAATTTTGCAGGAACTTTGTTCAGACGACTTTGAAAAGATCCGCGCTGAGGCAATAAAGTTCATCCGATCCCGAAGCGCTGATGCTTTTCTGCATCTTCTGAATTGTCGCGACCAACAGCTTCTTCAATGCCTCGTAGTCGTTGGGGTTGATCGTAAAAACGGAAGAAAAATGCAAGTCCGCTTCATCGATTGCGGCAAAGGATCTGAGAACTTGTTGTCGATGCACAAGCTGATGCGGAACATGAAACACCGATTCTCGCGGAAGATGGATCGAGCCGCCAGCGAAGATCCATTTATTGTTGTCGCGCTTTACGAAGCCAATACTCTCGAGGAACTGAAGGGTCTCCACGAGATTCTTCTCAGGAAGTCCCAACCTTTCGCTCAAAGCTTTCACCGTTTGGTAGCGAGGCGAGCTCGTTGCGATGTGAACGGTAGAAGGAACCCAGTTCGTAAAGTAACGAGCGTGAACGGCGTCATCGAGCTTTAAAACATCCGCCTCAATGCGACTTTTCAGTTCTTGCGACTCTTTCAAAAGTTGCGCTCGTCGCTTCTCCAAATAGTCGGAAAGATCTTGAGCTGATGCGCGTCCTTTGCGGAGAAGAGTCATCAGATACTCGGTTTCTAAATCCGAGAGAGCGAGGTGGCGCGCCAATCTGAGGACATGTTCTTCAGTGAGGTCTGCCTTTGCCTTTAGAACCTGCGAGAGGTAGGCAGCCTGGCAGTTCATGGCTTTTGCAAGCTCAGCTTGGCGTCCCCGCTTGGCCGTGGGGCCGTAGACGAGGTCATTCAGGTAAGACTTATAGTCCGTGAACTCGAACGGTGACTTCATAGCCCGATCTCGCATAGGAATCATGAACGTTCAAGCCGCAAAATATATAATGCAGATATAGCATCTCGCATCATTCTCCCTTAAGATCCCGCTCGACTGCAGTTGCTAAATTCTCTCAGGAGTTGGAAATGAAGCCTTTATTCGCAATGTTATTGATGATTCTTTCGATGAACATAGCGCTCGCGGGCCCATCCGTAACTGGTGGAGTTCCCCCGCACCCGGCACTCACACAGATGGCTCTCGTTGAACCGGAAGCCGGAGTCGATTACCCAACGGAGACTGCAAACGCACCTGCGGCTGTTCTCGCCCTCTACTCAGATCGTATTTCGATCTACGGAGTAGAACCTCGCTTAGTCGTGGCTGAGGCAGGAGTCGATTTCCCAACAGACATGCCGACTCCAATCTGGGCTCAACTTCAAATGGTACTGCTTCTTGGTGACGTGCGTTTGCCGGTGAAACTCTCGTATCCCGGAGATGAACTCAAATGGGAGATCAAAGGTCAAATCGTCGAGGTTGCTCATATCCTCTCGATCAGA
>SYLX01000071.1 GCA_005808505.1 Bdellovibrionales bacterium
CGGTTATCTCTCGAGCACCGATTGGTCGACTTTCAACAATAAACTTGGCACTACACTCACGGGTGGCTCGATCTGGGTTGGCAACGGATCAAACGTCGCGACGGCCGTTGCGCCTGCAGGCGACGTGACGATGACGAACGCAGGTTCGTTTACGGTAACGAAGTTGCAAGGTCGTACGGTTGCATCAACGACGCCGGTCACGGGTCAGTACTTGCGCTATAACACGACGAACACTTCTTGGGAGCCGCAGTACTTCAACGTCACCGACCTTCGTAAATCGGACGGAACTTCGCAGTTTGCGTCAGCGTCTTGTACGGCGGGACAGACCCTGAACTGGTCTTCGCTCACGGACACCTTCACTTGCACGAACATTTCGATTGCGAACACGCAAGTGACGGGACTCGGCACGGCTTCGACAAAGAACTTCGGCACGGCTGCAGGCAACTTAGTTGAACTCGATGCGGGCGCGAAAATTCCGGCGAGCTTATTGCCGACGGGTGCGGCTTCGAAGTGGACGGCGACGGGTTCAGATATCTATTACTCGACCGGAAACGTCGGAGTAGGTACCGCTACACCTGGTCAACCACTCGACGTGGTGGGTATCGCGAGAGCAGGACGCTTCGTTGCAAACGGAACAGGGAACAATCCTGGTCTTCCGCAAATTACATTCAATAGCGATTCAGACACAGGCATGTACCTCATCGCTAACGACATCCTAGGATTTTCTACTGGTGGCGCTGAACGCTTAAGAATCAATGCATCTGGTAACGTTGGGATCGGAACCGCTAGCCCGAATTCAAAATTGCAGGTTGAGGGCAACATCACCGCTCGCATGACGTCAAGTTATCCCCGTATAGAAGCTATTTCCTCGCAGGCCGCTGGTTATGCGCCGCCCATGATCGCAATGTCGCGGACGAACACAGGTGGTGCAGCAACACCTGATAACCAAGGTTTGGGTGAAATTCGCTTCGAAGGCATATCAACAAGTTCAGCTTACGTATCACCGGCGTCGATTATCGCGACTGGCGGTGTAAACACGGCAAACGGGATTCCTGGCCAACTTGTTTTCTCCACAGATCCTGCTGATGGCTCAGGCATTCAGGCGAGGATGACAATCCTGCCGAACGGAGCTGTGGCCGTCGGACCAAGCAACTCGACCGGTTATATGTTTCAAGTAAACGCTGCACTTTCAGGACCTGGCAGCTATTTCAATACCGCACTCTACGATACCGCTGCGATGGCGCAAAACATAGGCGGTGGCCTCGCGTTTGGTGGTGAGTACAACAGCACAACTCACGCCACTGCTATTTTTGGCGGTATCCGCGGCGGAAAAGAAACGGCGACAAACAACTCCTACGGTGGATACGTCTCACTTTACACGCGACCTGCTGGAAGTAACCCAGTAGAGCGAATCCGTATCGACTCCAATGGTAACGTCGGGATTGGAACAACAGTTCCCGAACATCTCCTCCACCTGTCGAAGTCTGGTTACGCCCAGGCCCTTCTTGAGTCCATTAACGATCACGCCGAATTCGATATGGCTGCTTACGGCACAGGTAAACAATCCATGTTTTTCCTGACGGCTGCGCGGGGAACTGAGGCGTCGCCGACATATCTTCAAGCGGGTGATAGCGTGGGCTACATTGGAGCCGCGGCTGCTCAAGGCGGAAGACAATCTGGAAGAATCGCCTTCTACGCTTCCGACAACTGGACAAGCACTAGCACGCCCGGCATTCTGACTTTCTCCACAACACCGTCGGCCGCAACGGTGCCTTACGAGCGTATGCGAATTGACGAAAACGGTAACGTCGGTATCGGAACGTCGAGTCCTACAATTCCGCTTCATGTAGAAAGCAGCCAAGCCGTCACTTACATGACACTCCGAAGTACAGCCGCGATGGCAGCCAACAATGGAGGAACAATCCTTCTTTCCGGAAGATATGATGCGTCCAACAACGCTGATTTCGCCAGTGTCTCTGGCGTAAAAGAAAACGGTACGAGCGGAAGTGATGGCGGTGCGCTCACTTTCAGTACGAACACCGCAGGAGCGACGTACCTCCAAGAACACATGCGAATCACCGCGGCGGGGCGCATCGGCATGGGAACCGCTAGCCCGAACTATAAGCTCGATGTCGCGGGCGACATTAATGCCTCTGGTTCCGTTCGCGCGGCGGGCGTAGCACTCACATCCGACATCCGCTACAAGCGCGACATTCAAACGATCGACGATGCGCTCGAGAAGCTTCTTAATTTGAGAGGTGTCTCGTACAACTGGCGAACGGAAGCCTTCCCCCATAAGCACTTCAACAACCGTCAGCAGATCGGTGTCATCGCTCAAGAGGTAGAGGCTCAATTCCCCGAAGCCGTCGACACCAATCATGAGGGCTTCAAATCCGTGAATTATCCTGCACTCGTCGCTCCGATCATCGAAGCACTCCGGACTCTGCACGAGCGGATTGTGGGAGTCGAATCGAAGCAGACTTCGCAAGCTCGGGAAATTGCTTCCAAAGCCGATCGCGCGGAAGTCGATGCGCTCAAAGAAGAAAACTCAGCTCTCAAAGCAAAGGCTGCGAAAATTGAAAAAGAGAATGAGCTGATCAAAGCATATCTCTGCGCTAAGGATCCGACGGCACCTCTTTGCCGGTGACAGTTCTTCGACTGGAGTTTTACGATCATCGTTGGCATGATAGGGCCAACGCCTTTGTTTCAGCGGAGGCCATCGTGAAACTCAGGACCAGATGAAGCAGAAGATCACAGGCTACCATCTCGACAATGAAAACCACTGGGTTGCAGAACTCAAATGCGGTCATAACCAACATGTCCGTCACGATCCACCTTGGTCGATTCGTGACTGGGTGACGACTCCCGAGGGCCGCGCAAGTCGCATCGGCATTGAGCTTAATTGCATTCGGTGTGACGAAGCCGGTCGTGCGGTCGCCGCTGCGATCATCATCGAAGCGAAATCACAGTTTCTCGCGAGCTATGAAAATGCAGGCATCAGCGGACTCTGTGAAGAAGGCCGTCTCGAAGCCGCGCTCGGAAGTTTGGATTCTCTCCCTCTCGATTCGATCCTCGAACGCGCACTCAAGCCAGATCCAACGCAAAATTAATTCTGGCTCGTTGAGGATTGCTTTCATCTTCGTGATAAGTTTTTGAAAACATGCTGGATCGCGATCGTGACGACGTTCGTTTCGCGGAGCCATTCAGACACCTGAGAAGAAGGTAGCGAAGTCCATTTGCCACCAGCTTTTGAATTTCAGCCGGTGTCACCCGAGCCATTCCGATTCATTCACTCACAACTTTTTCGCCGCATTGATGCGATCGGTTTCCTTCTGCCACTGATCAATTTCGATGCTCATCGCGATAGAATTTGTCGCTCGGAAAAGCGAAGGATTAGCGACAAATAACTCCTGGACACACTGCCGTACCAAAAATATTTACTTACGCAAAATCCAACACCCTGCCCCGCGAGGAGATGGCTGATGTGTCCGACCGATCATGATGGAAAGAATGCTAACGAGGGAAAGAAAAAGATTATCTTAGCTACGGCTTCCGTAACGATGCTCATGCAGCAAGCGGCAAGCTTCGGTTTGACACCCGAGATGGTAGCGAAAGCGTGGAAGAGCCCTGAGTATCGCGCTACTCTCACGGAAGAGCAGCGCAAGCATCTTCCGGCGAATCCCGCAGGTGATCTGAATGTTCCCCTTATCACACGACACATCAAACATTCGATCGAAGTTGCTGGCACAACGACCTACGCTGATTGCGGAACGACAACTTACGCAGACTGCGGCACAACTACTTATGCGGATTGCGGTACCACGACCTATGCCGATTGCGGCACTACGACTTACGCCGATTGCAGCAGCACGCAATTAACAGCCTGTGCGCCCGGCGCCCTTAAAGCAGAGGGAACACAGAAGCTAGCGGGAACTACAGCTGTAATCGACTGCGGCACGACGGCTGTCATTGATTGCGGAACTACTGCGGTTATCGACTGTGGAACTACAGCTGTTATTGATTGCGGAACAACAGCAGTCATCGATTGTTCGAGCACACAAGTCGCAGATTGCGCTCCTCAAGCAAAAGCGACGGGTAAGGGCATTCTTCTCGCTGGCTCAACATCACCAATTGATTGCGGCAGCACATCTCCGATCGATTGTGGAAGTACTTCTCCTATTGATTGCGGAAGCACTTCGCCAATTGATTGTGGCAGCACTTCGCCCATTGACTGCAGCGGCACTCAGCTCACTGATTGCGCTTCGGTTGGCGCTGCTGGCGAGCGGACGATCACGATTGCAGGTTCAACTTCTCTAAGCTCCTGCGGCAGCACATCGCTCAGCTCTTGCGGCAGTACTTCGCTAAGCTCTTGCGGTAGCACTTCACTCAGCTCGTGCGGCAGTACTTCCCTGAGTTCATGCAGCAGCACGGAATTAACCGAGTGTGCACCGAGTGCCGCACAACCCGATAGCAAAACGCTTCTCGCTGGATCAACTGCGTGGAGTGATTGCAACGCAACTCAACTTCCTGAATGCGCTCCCCTTCTTCGCAAAATTCATGAAACACAGAGTTTCCATTTAGCCGGCACGACGGCACTTCACGACTGCGGCACGACTGCTTTGCATGACTGCAGCAGCACGCAGGCTGCTGACTGTGCACCTCAAGTCAATGAGTCGAACGAATCCGAGGGAATGAAGCTCGCGGGCAACACTTCGGTCTACGATTGCGGGAACACCTCGGTCTATGACTGCGGAAATACCTCAGTCTACGATTGTGGAAACACTTCGGTTTATGACTGCGGGAATACGTCGGTTTACGATTGTGGGAACACTTCAGTCTATGACTGCAGCAGCACGCAAGTAACCAATTGCGCTCCAGCCATAAAGACAGTGTCAGTCGAAAAATCATTCAAGCTCGCTGGCTCCACGATGCTCCATGATTGTGGTTCCACAATGTTGCATGATTGCGGCTCGACGATGCTCCATGATTGTGGCTCAACGATGCTGCATGACTGCGGTTCGACCATGCTTCACGACTGCAGCAGCACTCAAGTTGCTGACTGCGCTCCCGGAGTTAAAGAGCAGAAAGAAGCTGCAAGCATGCAACTCGCAGGCAACACAAACGTGTTCGACTGTGGAAATACGAATGTATTCGATTGCGGTAACACGAACGTCTTTGATTGTGGAAACACGAACGTCTTCGACTGCGGAAATACCAATGTATTCGATTGCGGTAACACGAACGTTTTCGACTGCAGCAACACTCAGGTAGCGGAGAATGCTCCTCAAGTTAAAGACGCAACGGAGAGCATCCAACTCGCTGGTAACACTGGTCTCATGGACTGTGGAAACACGGGTCTCATGGATTGCGGTAACACAGGCTTGATGGACTGTGGAAACACGGGCCTCATGGATTGCGGCAATACAGGCTTGATGGATTGCAGCAGCACTCAAATCGGCGAATGCGGCTCACAAGTAGGTCAAGCCGCGAAAGCCGATGAGCTTAATCTCGCGGGCAACACAGGCTTGAGTGATTGCGGTAATACAGGTCTCAGCGATTGCGGCAACACAGGCTTGAGCGATTGTGGAAATACCGGCCTCAGTGATTGTGGAAACACTGGCTTGAGCGATTGCAGCAGCACTCAGCTCGCAGACTGCGCTTCGAATCTTAGCCAGGCTGATAAGATCGATGCTTTGAAGCTTGCTGGTAACACGAGTTTCAGTGACTGCGGCAATACGAGCTTTAGCGATTGCGGCAATACGAGCTTTAGCGACTGTGGAAACACCAGCTTCAGCGATTGTGGTAACACAAGTTTCAGCGACTGCAGCAGCACGATGCTCACAGAGTGCTCGCCGAGCGTGGCAAGCGCCGATGTGAAACTCATTCAGCTCGCTGGCAATACCGGCCCGATTGATTGTGGCAACACAGGTCCCATCGATTGTGGAAATACCGGCCCCATTGACTGCGGAAACACGGGCCCTATCGATTGCGGCAATACCGGACCGATTGACTGCAGCAGCACGCAAGTTGCTGACTGTGCGCCGGGAGCGGGTCGCTCAAAATTTGCGTCGGGTCTCCTCGCTGGCTCAACGGGACCTGGAGATTGTGGATCCACTGGACCTGGTGATTGCGGTTCGACTGGGCCTGGTGATTGCGGCTCAACGGGCCCTGGTGACTGCGGTTCAACCGGACCTGGCGACTGCAGCGGCACCCTACTTGCTGAGTGCGCTCCCGGAGTTAGCCCTGCAAAAGCCACAAGCCTCCTCGCCGGCACGACAGGCCTTGGAGACTGCGGAACCACGGGCTTAGGAGATTGCGGCACAACAGGTCTCGGAGACTGCGGGACAACCGGCTTAGGCGACTGCGGAACGACAGGCCTTGGCGATTGCAGCAGCACACAGATCGGCGCGTGCGCGATTGCTCCGGCTCCGAAGGCAAACGTTGCTGCCCGTAAGGTGCAGTTTGCTCCAACGAAAGCCGCTTTTGCGGAAACTCTTACACTGTCGCTGGACACGTTGCTCGCCAAGAACTTGGCCGTTGAATTCCAGCTTCTTCCAGAAGACAAAGGGTTCACGGTCGCGCTTCCGGGCTCGATCCCTAAGATGGTGAAAGTTGAAACCAAAGGCTTCACGCAGATCGCGGAGTGGACGTTGAGTCAAAGCCAGTTCTCGCTGGCAAATGCTCAAGCGGCTCACCCTGAGCTTGACGGCAAATCGGTAAAAGACGCCGTTCAAGTCTTGTTCGATCGGGGCCTTGTAACGTTGGCATAAGGTTCGATTGACAGACTCAAGCCAGTTTCTCATTCAAGCGGAATCGGAGCTTAACCTCTCCGATCCGCTTTTTTGTTCCAGGACTTTTTCGCGATGGGCGGGCTCAGCATTTGCTGCGCCCGTCATTCCGTTAGTTCTCTACTTCGCAACCCGCTTGCGCGATCGCTATCGTGCGCTTGAAATTCCGAAATCGGTTTGCGCTTTCGATGAAGAGACTTTCGTCGATACTTTCCTCCAACATCTCGACAAACGACTCTCGCGTGCCTTGAACCGCACGATCATTCTCGAAATTAACGTTGCGCGAACGCTCGGCGAGCTCACCGGCGAAACGCCGGAAGAGCGCTTTGCGGACTTCGTGACGAAGATGAAAGTTCGCGAACGACGCGAACGGTTTTTTGCCGACTATCCCGTGCTGCTTGATGTCCTCAAAACGCTTCTTCAAAATTGGTTCGATGCGAGTTCTGAGTTTGCCGAACGTCTCCGCAATGATCATGCGGAACTAGAGTCCACTTTCTCCGAAAGCTTGGGACCGCTCATCGGCTTTGCAAACCAGTCGGGAGATTCGCACAATCACGGGCGCAGCGTCTTAATTGCTGTCTTTCAGTCCGGAACACGCGTCGTTTACAAACCTCACGATGTCGAAGTCGATGTACGATTCCACGAGTTCCTCGGTTGGCTAAAGGAAAAAGGCTTCACCGATCCGTACATCGCAAAAACTCTCGCGAAGAAAAACTACGGCTGGACCGAGTTCATCTCCTATCTACCGTGCGAAGACGAAAAGGAAGTCGAACTCTTCTACCTCCGCACTGGACAGCTCCTATCCGCCCTTTACTTAATCGGTGCAACCGACGTTCACAGCGAAAACTTAATTGCTCGCGGCGGCTACCCCATCGTCGTCGACGTCGAAACTCTTTTTCATCCGCACGTTCAGCACAGCAATCAACCCTCAGATCAAGACACCGCACGCACGGTGTTCCCGAAACTTTTCATGGGCTCCGTCGTAAAGACCGAACTCATGCCGAAATTGAAAGGATCATCTCCCGATTCCGCCGCAGATATGAGCGGCCTCGGTGCACAGGCCGGTCAAAAAACCGCGATTCGCGGCCAAGCTGTCTCGGCCGTCGGCACCGATGAAGTTCGTGTTGCCGATGCAACTTACACAACTGGCCAGGTGCAAAACCGACCGCGTCTCGAGGGTCAAACTGAAGTTCTCCCGATTCATGGAGATCTCCTCGTCGAAGGCTTCACCGATGGATACGAGATTCTTCTTGAGAACAAAAGCGAGCTTCGTGAGTTCTTGGATCGTTTCCGTACGATCCAGATCCGTGCGGTTCCGCGGAACTCTGCTGATTACTTCCAAATTCTCGTTAACAGCTATCACCCTGATGTTTTGGGACAACCCGGTTACCGCGAGCAGGTCACCCATTCGCTTGAGCCAGCTGCAAAGAACTTTCCGAATTTAGGAAAACTTCTTCCTTCAGAGCGCGCGCAAATTCTTGAAGGCGATATCCCGTACTTCATGACAACACCAGCATCGACGGATCTTTTAGGTGGCGACGGAACACTCATCAAAGATTGCATCGCCGAATCCGGTTGGAGCATCTTTGAACGCAAGCTCGAACGCTTTGGAGCTGAAGACTTACGGCTCCAACGTCAGATCCTTCGCGCCTCGATGGCGTCGATGTTTGGCTTCAACACCTATCGTCTTTCTCCAATCAAACTAACGAAGCCATATGAAACGTATGTTGATGCTGCTCGAGCGATTGCGGATCACTTAAACGAAGCAGCCATTCGTCAAGCCGAGACGCTTACGTGGCTTTCCCTTGAATCCAAAGGACGACACCAACTTACGAATCAGAACATCTACCAAGTCACGCAAACGGGTCTTGGACTTTACGAAGGCATCACAGGTCTTGGGTTCTTCTTCCACGGCCTTTATAAAGTCACAGGTGACGATCAGTATAAAAAAACGGTCGAACAGATTAGTCGCACGCTCGATCACTCACCGGAGTTGATGAATCTCACGCCGAGTGCATTTAATGGCCTTGGTTCACTCGTTTACTTTTTCTCGCACGTCGGGAGAGTTCCTGCCGTCGAGAATCTTGCGAGTCGCATGGATCCAGCAAAGGCTGCGAAAGTTCCCGACATTATCTCGGGTCATGCCGGCAGCATTTTAGCTCTTCTTGCTGGCGGTGTTTTAAGTCCAACGAGTTTGAAGAAGGCGATTGAATTTGGCGATGCTCTCGTTCGATTCATCGAGCAAGGATCAACTCTTCCTATTCAAAGAGGATTCTCGCACGGCTTTGGCGGACTCGGCTTCGCCCTAGCAAAACTCGGGGAAAGAACCGGCGAAGAGCGGTTCCTTACGGCATCGCTGAAAGCGTTCGAAAAAGAAGACTCTCTCATCAAAGGTGAGAACTGGACAGATCCCGATTACTTCAAACAAAACGGCGGACGCCACCAAGCAACTTGGTGCCACGGGCTTCCAGGTCTTGCTCTCGCGCGCATGTCCTCGACAGAGCCCTCAGCAAACGCTTTTGCGTCTCTAGCTCTCAGTCAGCTGACGGAGGCTTCGGCGAACCACGGCCTCTGTCACGGAGCTCTCGGCAATATCGATGTGCTTATTGAAGGTGCGAAGCATTTACCGGATGGCGAGCGCTGGATGATGGCCGCGCACAACTGGGGAAAGAAAGCTCTCGTCGAAACGAAAGAGCGGGGCTTGCGAACAGCGTTCCCATTGTTCTTTGAGAATCCCGGTTTGATGACGGGCTTTGCAGGGATCGGCTACGGATTCTTGCGTCTCGCGCGCCCCGATCTTCCATGCGTCCTCACGCTTGAAGGTCCTACCAGGAGCAGGTGATGTCACAAACGCTTCTTTCGGAAAGAACATTCGATACAGACTTGGCCAACTGGTTTGATCCGGTTTCGGCCCCGTTCTTCCAACAGGCGTACTGGAAGCAGTCTCCTCTCTATATCAAGGGCTCACCGACTCGTTTGGCAAAACTTCGTGAGATCTTTCTCGGCCTTGATCTAAATGCACTTTTGCATAGCGCAGGACGAGCCAACGAAAACTGCATTCGCGCTTGGTTTCTCAACAACGGCAAAACCGATACGAGGCTAACGGCTCAACCGGCCCAAGCTTTGATTTTGTTCGATGCGAACTTCACTCTTTATTTTGAACCTAAGACGCCCGCTGTCCTCGATTTTGTACGCGAACTCATGCTTAAGTCCGGTAATTCCGTGGAAGCGGCGATGGTGAGTATCTTCGCTAGCAAAAAAGCACATTTCACAGCAACTCACGTCGACAACAACGAGAACTTTACGATCCAGCTCCAAGGTCGCAAAGAGTGGACCGTGGGGCATGACGAAGCGGTCGCAGATCAAAAGTTCATCCTGGCACCGGGCGATCTTCTTTACTGTCCAGGTCCTTGGCGTCATTCGGTGCTAGCACTAGAAGACAGCATTTCGCTCAATCTGAACTTCATCAAAAAGCGTGAGAGCTAATGAGACTCGCATTCTTTGTCTTCATTGCTCTCCTTCCCCAGCTCTCACTGGCCGTAAGCTCCTTCGACTGCGAGAGAGTCAGCGCCGGACCATCACGGCCCGCGAAGACATTTGCGCACGCTCTCTCAAACGCCCACGCGGAGATTCGATTTTTTGGCACGCACGATGAGTATGCGGTAGCCGATCAAGCCCTCGCGCGCATTTTAGATCACGCAGATCCGCTCCAAGTCTTCGACCTTCGTGAGTACGCACAAGCTTTGGTTGATGCTTGCTCATTACCCGCTAGCCCCAGCGAACTCTCCGTAGCTCACATAGAGATGCGCGGCAACGTCGCCTGGATTCGCCCAGGTAAAGGTGAAGTCCAAATCCCTCGCGAAACACGTGCGGCCGTCATCGACTTAAACGGTCTGCCGGACTCACCTGAAGTGGAGACGGCATTGCGTTCTCTGCTCGAGAAACTTCTCGACCAACAAGTTGCAATGCCCATGCGGAGTGTTCGTAAACATGTAGGCCTTACGGATGAGGGATTCCGCTCAGGACAAGTCACGTACCGAAACGAAGTGAGCGCTTTGAATCAAACACCATTGAGTGGCTCTCGTTTGGCGACTCTTCCTTTAGCTTTTCTCGTTGGGAAGAAGTTAGCGCCGAAAGCCGCCGAGATCGCCGCCACTTTGCGACTGAATAATCGAGCCTGGATTATTGGCGAATCAATTCCGACCGGCATTGCTGAACTCCGTTGGCTTTCGGTTGGAACCTCCGGCATCAGCTACCGTGCGACTGATCTCAAGCTTCGCGAAAGGCGCTTGCCCGATGAGATTCGTCCTGATTTCACCGTTGATCAGCTGACCACACTAGATGTCACAAAGCTTGGTCAGCCTCCCTCAATAAGAGTTCTAGCTTCGGAAGGCAAACGGCCGCGCATCAAAGCCATCGCTCCATTTGGCAAAACGCAGGCTCCGCTCAATCCTCTCGGCGACCTACGTGCGGCGCTTCTCATCGCGCACGGCACTTCTCATCTTTTTTATCCGAAGCTGCCGGCAGGTCGCCGCATCCGGTTCGATGAGCGACTTCTTGAAGTTCTTGCTCATGCTCCCACGGACAGCCGGGATCGCGTAAGTTTCCGCAACTCACTTCGCTCACTTGGCGAGGCTCTGCGTGATGGACACAACTATGTCTATGATCGCACGTACCGAATTGCTCCTGAAGGTGCGGGCTTTCTGCCGATTCATTTCGACTTCGATGGTACTTATCCGGTCGTTGCGGCTTCAGCTGCTGAAGGTGCGATACCGGGCGATCGCCTCGTGCGCATCGACGATGAAGACGCAAGAAGCTGGCTTAGCACCGAAGCCAAGCGAACTTCTGCTGGGGGTTCAGGTTACAAAATCGAACGAGCCTTGCGCGAACTTCAAATCCAAACAGGAAGTCGCAAGTTCCAATTCCTCAGCCCATCCGGTGACCTGAAGACATTGGAGCTATCCCCGTCGACTCTCGAAACATTCTCGGCACTCAAACGTTATGATTACGTGAGACCTTCCGGCTGGCTCTCTGAATATAACGCAAGCGATGTGTTTTACCTGAATGCCTCAAGCCACGTGCTGCCTGACCTCACGGCTCTAGATCAACTTCTGACTGACGCGAAGTCGGCTCGCGCGCTAATTATCGACGTGCGCACATCGCCAAAGATCAACGCGATGGCCCTAGCTGCACGGTTGATTCCTCGTGAGTTTAAGGGACCTCTGTATCTGACGCCGGTTTGGAATGGACCTGGTGAAAGCTCTGACCTCATCGAACCGCAACGGAACTTCAAACAGTCGCCGATGGCGTTCACTGGCCAAATCATTCTTCTCACCGGTCCACTCACGGTTTCTGCAGCTGAAAACGTCGCGACCTATCTTGCCGATGCGGGTCGTGTAACGATCGTAGGTCGCCCCTCCGCGGGCACGAATGGATCGATGTCAGGATTGCAGCTTCCGGGGCAGTTCTTGTTCACGATTACCGCAATGAAAGTTCAACACGCGAATGGTGAGTTGTATCGCGGCCTCAGACCCGACGTGCTTGCTCAGCCGACCTACTTGCACTTTGGTGCAGGTCGAGACGCGGAACTTGAACAAGCGGTTGAAGTAGCTCGCAAATAACGATCAGCTGAGCGCCTTCGCCTGCGCGATGTACTCGTAAGAGCGCATTCGATCCGTATGTTCGTAGGTATCTGAAGTGATGATGAGTTCATCTGCACCCGTCCGGCGAAGGAGCTCATCTAGATCGCGTCGAACTTTTGCGGGCCCACCGGTTACCATCAAACCCAACATTGATTGCACGGCCGACTTCTCGCGCTCGGTCCACATCAAATCCATGCTCTGAACCGGTGGCTTCGAAAGACTTCGATCCCCGCGCACTAAGCCTAAGAAGGCTTGTTGAACGCTTGTCGCAAGGTACGCGGCTTGTTCATCACTTTCGGCCGCGATCACCGGAACACCTGCAATTACGTAGGGTTTATCAAGCACGGCTGATGGTTGGAACTGGTGACGGTAGATTTCAAAGGCTTCGATCATATCCGCTGGAGCAAAGTGTCCGGCGAATGCGTAAGGGCGACCTAGCCGTGCCGCAAGTTGAGCGCTAAAGAGGCTAGAGCCAAGGATGTAAATCGGCACGTTGATACCCGTTCCAGGAATCGCGCGAACTTGCTGACCTGGCTGGGCGGGCGCGAAGTAAAAAAGAAGCTCTTCGATGAGTTCACCAAAATCAGCGCCGAAGTTGGATTGATCACGTCTCAACGCCCGCATCGTTTGGCGATCGGTCCCGGGCGCGCGGCCCAGCCCGAGATCGATTCGATTAGGATAGAGAGTCGCGAGCGTCCCGAACTGTTCAGCAATAACGAGAGGCGCGTGATTTGGAAGCATAATTCCGCCCGAGCCTACGCGAATCGTTTTCGTGTGCTCGGCGATGTGTCCGATGAGTACAGAGGTCGCGGCACTTGCGATGCCCTCAAGGTTGTGGTGCTCGGCCAACCAAAACCGTTGGTAACCGAGACGCTCCACTTGTTGGGCAAGCTCGCGCGATTGCTTGTATGTCTCAGCGATCGTTTGACCTTGCGAGACCTTGGCTAAATCAAGAACTGATAAGGAGACCTGCGCAAGAGTTTTCATGGCCCCAATCTAGGCCCTTCCTCCATACACGTAAAATGAAATCTAGAGAGCCTAATTCGCCGCTGCGACAACTCAAGGCCTACGCATGCTAGCACCAAAACAAATGGGTTTCGGGCGTTTTGCGCTGACCTATAGCTAGGACAAACCGGAGGAGACTTGAAATTCCGATATATCGAATTTATTCTAATTTCGATATATCGGAATTATTGAGAAAGGATTCTGATTTGCGCGATCATGTTCACGGCCGTCACAAAAAGGGGCAAAGAACTGAAGAACGGATCGGCCGCCTCCTTGGGCACGGCGACCTTCGTTATCTCATTTTGTTTCTTCTAGATAAGAAACCTCGTCACGGGTACGAGATCATCAAGTCGGTGGAGGAGCTCTCGTCCGGCGCCTACTCCCCTAGTCCCGGTTCGATCTACCCAACTCTGACCTTCTTAGAAGAAGGCGGCTTTGCCGACTCCGCCCTCGTTGAAAACAAGAAGCTGTACTCGATCACGAAGCAAGGCCGCGAGCTTCTTGAAGAGAACAAAAGCTTTGTCTCCGAGCTCATCAAACGATTTGAAAACGCCTGCGAGAAGATGTCGCGTCTCAAGCACTGGGTCGGTCGCGAGGAAGATGAAGAGATCGCAAGCGAGAATCGACCCTCCATCCGCCGCTCGATGCATCGACTCAAAACCGAACTATTCGCGATGACGGAAGCGAGCGGCGCCAAGAAAAGAAAAGTCGTCGAGATCATTGATCGCGCCGTCGAAGAAATTAGAAAGCTAAAGGATTAAGGCGTGGAAGCAAATCGCCACGAAATAAAAACCGTCACGCACCAGGTGAAGTTGCGCAAGCTGACCGTGAAACAAGTCTCCGAGGTAAGCGCAAGCTTAAAGCGGATCACACTTGCGGGTGAAGATCTCGAAGGATTTCAATCCCTCTCGCCCGACGATCACGTAAAAGTCTTTTTCCCCTGCCCTGGAGAAACAGAAGCTATCGTGCCAACGTTTGGTCCGAATGGACCAGCAGTGCCCGAGGGCTCACGCAAACCCATCATGCGCGACTACACTCCTCTTCGCTTTGATCCCGAAAAGATGGAACTCGATCTTGAGTTCTTCATTCATGGCGAAGGTCCCGCAGCCCATTGGGCCGCGCAAGCAAGCGTTGGTCAGAATCTTATGGTGGGCGGCCCCCGTGGATCTAAGATCGTTCCCTACGACTTCGACTGGTATCTGATGATCGGCGATGAAGCTTCTATCCCTTCATTCAAGAGAAGGCTTGCCGAACTCCCCAGCAACTCACTCTCCGTCGTTCTCATTGAAGTCGAAGATGAGAAGCATGAAGTTGAACTTCACGGCTCGGGAACACACGAGATCCATTGGATTCACCGGAATGGAAGACCCGCCGGAGATCCGCAAGCTCTCAAAGAAGCGCTCTCGCAGATCACGTTTGCAGAGGGCGATTGCTTCACTTGGATCGCCACCGAAAGAGCGGCCGCAATGTTCTTGCGTGATTACTTAGTTCAAGAGCGCTCCTTGAACACGGAGTGGATCAAAGCCACTGGCTACTGGATCAAGGAGAGCTAAATTTGCAGTCGATACCAAAATCCAAATTTCTTTCGGGCTTTGGCCTGGTCTTTCTCCTCGGTGCACTCACGGCTTTCGATCCACTGACGATCGACATGTATCTTCCCGCCTTCGGTCAAATCGAGAAAGACTTCCAAACTTCCATCGCGAATGTTGAACTTTCTGTCTCAACGTTTTTTATCGGTATGGCTCTAGGCCAACTTTTCTATGGACCGCTTGCGGATCGATTCGGCCGAAAGAAGCCGCTCATCGCCGGCATGATGCTCTACTTCGTTGCGACAATCGGTTGCGCCTTCTCGCCGAACATCTCCACGTTCATCGGCTTTCGCTTGCTGCAAGCGCTAGGTGGTTGCGCCGGAATGGTCATTAGTCGCGCGATCATTCGTGACCTCTTCGACAAGAAGCAGGTCGCCACATTTCTTTCGAACATGGCGTTGGTGATGGGCCTAGCTCCAATACTGGCTCCTTCGATCGGCTCGATCATCAGCACTCTCTTTGGCTGGAGAATGATTTTCTTCGTACTCGCGGGCGCAAATCTTCTTTGCATGGCTGCGATCATCACGCTACTTCCGGAGACCGTCCATGAACGTAAGGCTTCGCTCAACATTGGGTCCGTTTTGAGATCTTACGCAGGACTATTACGGAATCGGAGTTTCATTGGTTATTTGATTCCGGACACGGCAATTCGCGCAGGCATGTTCGCTTACATTGCGGGCTCCCCTTTTGTTTTCATCGACCTGCTAGGAATTCCGTCTAACCGCTACGGTTTTGTCTTCGGGGCTAACGGTCTTGGTCTCATCGCGGCTTCGCAAGTGAATCGTCGACTGCTGAACCGCTTCTCGCCTGAGGTTGTTTTGAAGTGGAGTGTCCGCATGGCTGCGCTGGCTTCGGTACTTGTGTTCCTCTCGACTTTCACGGGGCCTTCGAAGTTACTTCTTCTCTCGTCGATTTTCGTTTTCCTCGCGACGTTGAACTTCGTGAGCCCAAATTCGCTCGCGGGAGCTCTTGCTTCTCAAGGACACCAGGCCGGAACTGCGTCGGCTCTGTATGGATGTCTCCAGTGGGGAATGGCAACATTCTCTTCCTTCCTCGTTAGCCACTTCCACAACGGCACGGCCTTGCCGATGACCGGAGTCATCTTATTCTGTGGTGTTGTGTCGCTCGCAGCGTTTCAGTTTTTGGTACCAGTTTCCTTTTACAGAAGCGATGCGTAACAATCCTTGCAACCACTGCGACCCGTGACGCGAGAAACTTCCCTTTCAGCGCGGGCGTCAGTATCGTTTCCTCATGATGAATCGAAAAGACGCCAAAGATTTTCCGCAGGAGCTTCTCAACCTCTTTGATCGTTACGTCCACGGCGATATGGATCGCCGCACGTTCCTCGATCGCATGACGAAATTCGCCGTTGGTGGGCTCACCGTTGCGTCCCTCTTTGAGAGTCTTCGTCCTAACTACGCATGGGCGATTCAAGTTCCAAAAGATGATCCCCGAATCAAGACCGAAGAGGTCACGGTTCCATCTCCAAAGGGGAACGGAAAAATCAGCGGTCATCTCGCGAAGCCTGCGAAAGGTGATCGACATCCTGCTGTCTTAGTCGTCCATGAGAATCGAGGTTTGAATCCGTACATCCAAGACGTCGCTCGTCGATTGGCGACGGAAGGCTTTCTCGCTTTCGCACCTGATGGCTTAACGAGCGTCGGTGGCTATCCGGGCGATGATGAAAAGGGCGGCGAGCTCTTCAAGAAAGTCGATCGAGAGAAGATGACCGAAGACTTCATCGCGGCTGCGCGCTGGTTGAAGGCGCGTCCTGACTCCACGGGGAAACTTGGCGTCGTAGGTTTCTGCTTCGGTGGCGCCATTTCCAACACACTCGCCCTGCGTATGGGAAGCGACCTTCTCGCCGCAGTTCCATTCTACGGCTCACAGCCTGCTTCTGAAGATGTACCAAAGATCAAAGCGGCGCTCCTCATTCACGATGCTTCTCTCGATGAGCGCATCGTAAAAGGATGGCCCGCCTACGAAGCAGCACTGAAAGCCAACAAGATCACGTACACGCATCATATGTACGAAGGATCGCAACACGGCTTTCACAACGACACGACTCCTCGTTACGACGAGAAGGCCGCCAAGCTTGCTTGGTCGCGCACGCTCGAGTTCTTCAAAAAGCGTCTGTAGGTACCACTTTCCTTTTGCAGAAGCGGCGCACGATAACCAACGCCACCGAAGGCGGTGCTGCATTAGCACGGGAGCCGGATCCATGTCCGAATTCACATTCCGCCAAATCCAGCGCACCGACTTTCTTCAATTGCAGCAGTAGCTACTCCAACCTCACATCGCGCGCTGGTGGGCCGATGATCCAACGATCGAGGCGATTGAACAGGATTACGCTGGATGCATTGATGGCACAGAACCGGCCGAAGTCTTTATCTGCGATTACCTCGGTAAGCCTTTCGGGCTCTGCCAGAGGCTCCGCATCCGAGACTATGACGTCTATGTGGAAGAACTAAAGCCTCTCACTCGCATTCTCGAAGGCACGTATAGCATTGACTATCTCATTGGCAACACCCGGGATACAGGACGTGGCTTAGGCACGAAGATGCTCAAAGCATTCATCGAAAAGCTCTGGCGCGACAAGCCCGCTGCGGCTGAGCTCCTCGTCCCGGTTCATATCGAGAATAAGGCCTCTTGGAGAGCTTTAGGAAAGCTCAGCTTCAACGTCCTGACTCGAGGTGAGCTCACACCAGATAATCCCGCGGATAGCCAAGACCACCTCCTTATGCATCTCTTACGCCCTCAAGGCCCGTTTGCATAATAACCGTGCAAACCACACGGAAGTTGCATATCCTCCGATCGCAAAATCTCAAAGAAACGATCTTAGATGCGCTCGTCCCCAACGAACCTCGCCGAACAAAAAGAGCAGTACCAGGCTGCACAGAAACACACTTCGCAGCTCGAAGCCGCGTTTCAAGCGATGGCCGATGGTGTGATCATCTTCGATGCTGAACAGAAGTTCGTTTTCGCAAACGCCGCTCTCGCCAAAATACTCGGTTACAAGAGTGTCGATGAGCTCAAAAAGAATCTCGATTACTTCACCGATATTCTCGAACTCAGATCTCTCAAGGGTGAAGTTTTGCCCATCGAAACTTGGCCGATCTCGCGCGTTCTTCGTGGTGAGTCGGTCACCGCATTTGAGTGCCTTGGTCTTCGTCGCGACACAGGTCAACGGTGGGTGTTCTCTCTCAGCGGTGAACCCGTTTTTGATGAAACTGGTAAACAAGCTTCCGCCATCGTCGTCACTCGCGACATCACGGACGCAAAACGCGCGCAGCAAAAACTAGAAGAGAGCGAAAGACGTTACGAACTCGCAAGCCGCGCAACCCGCGACGTGATCTGGGACTGGGATCTCATTACCAACGAGATCGCTTGGAACAACGCCATCATGACGGAGTACGGTTACGATGAGTCGATGCTCCTCTCACCGGCAGACGGGTGGTTTAATAAAGTTCATCCCGACGACTTAGAACGAGTCAAAGATGACATCGCCTCGTTTCTCGTCAGTGGCAAACATCATTGGCAGGGTGAGTATCGCTTCAGGAAGGCGGACGGCAGTTACGTATCCGCTATCGATCGAGGTTATCTCGTTTATGACGAAAGCGGCCGGGCGATCCGGATGATCGGCGCACTCTTAGATGCAACTGAGCAACACAAACATCTGCAGGCGCTGGAGAATGAACGCGCGCATTTCAAGGCTATCCTCGAGCAGCTCCCGGTAGGAGTTTGGGTATCGCAAGTTCCGTCGGGCGAGATCGTCATGGATAACTCATCGGCTCGCCAAATGCTCAAGCAGCCTGCGCAGCCCGCTTCCGATATTGAAGGTTACACGGCCTATAAGTGTTTTCACTTAGACGGTCGCCCTTATGAACCACTCGACTATCCGGCTGCTCGCGCCGTGCAGTTCGGCGAGACGGTTAACGGCAGAGAAATGTATTTTGAAACTCCGAATGGAGATCGCATTTACGTCAGAGCTTCCGCTACCCGCGTGAGGTCCGCAGTTCTCGGTGGAGACTCCGTCGTAACGGTCGCGATGGACATCTCAAGCTTAAAAGCTGCCGAAGGCGCTTTGCGCATGAGCGAAGCGAAATTCCGCACGATGACCGAGGCTATGCCCCAGATGGTTTGGTCAGCTCCGCCCGACGGCATGACCGATTTCTTCAACAAACGTTGGTATGAGTTTACCGGCGTAGCTGAAGGATCAACCGAAGGTATCAACTGGAGCACGGTCATCCACGCAGACGACAAAGCGCGCGCCGAAAAAGCTTGGAAAGCTACAATTGAAAACGGAGCTCCGTACGATATCGAATTTCGAGTTCGACATCACTCCGGCGAATTCCGCTGGGTGCTTGTACGCGCGTTGCCTGTTGAAGACGAGCAAGGCGGAGTCCTCCGCTGGATGGGCACGTGTACCGATATTCACGATCAGCGATGTTTGCGTGAACAACTCGAGGAAACGCAGAAGCGACACGATCAAGCCATGCGCGCCGCGAAGGTCGGCACATGGGACATCGATCTCCATGATGGATCCATCAAGTGGTCAGATATTGAGTTCGAGCTTTTTGGCTCGAAATCGAAATCTCCACCGAAGAACGTCAGCGAAGCGTTGAGTTTCCTGCATCCGGATGATCGCAAAAAAGTTCTCGACGAGTTCGAAGCTGTTGCGAGCGGAACTCGTGACTACGAAATTGAGTTCCGAGTCTTTGATAAGAACTATCCGGAAGGTTTCCGCTGGATTTCAGCGAAAGCTATTCTCATTCGCGATGCCGCCGGCAAACCCGCGCGTGTCGTCGGAACAGACATTGACGTCACTTCTCGCAAGCTCGGTGAGCTCGAGTCCGTGCGCGCACGCGAAGCGGCCGAATCCGCAAACAACATGAAGAGCTCGTTCCTAGCGAACATGTCTCATGAGATCAGAACTCCGCTCGGAGCGATTCTCGGTTTCGCGGAGCTGCTCCGAGATCCGCGCTTGGATGGAGCCGAACGCGAGAGCTATCACCGCATCATCAAACGCAACGGTGAGCAGCTCTCAAGCTTGATCAACGACATTCTCGATCTCTCGAAAATTGAGGCCGGTCAGCTGAAGGCAGAAATTCTTCCCTGCACTCTGCGCAACCTCATCGAGGAAGTTTGCTCAGGCTTCCGCGTGCAAGCGCGAGACAAGCTCGTGGATCTCAACTGGGATGCGGAACCTGCTTTGTCGGACGTGATCGGAACTGATCCCACCCGTTTGCGCCAAATCCTTACAAATTTGATCAGCAACGCGATCAAATTCACTGAACGCGGTTCGATTGTCGTTTACGCAAAACGCGATGCCCGTGGCTTGGTGAAGATCTCGGTTGTCGATACCGGCGTTGGTATTAGCACCGAGCACGCGGCAAAGCTTTTCCAACCGTTCACACAGGCCGACGCATCGATCACGAGAAAGTACGGCGGCACGGGTTTAGGCCTCACGCTTTCGAAGCGCTTAGCCGAAGCCTTGGGCGGCGATCTCGTTCTTGAATCGTCCAAGCCCGGGCTCGGGAGCGTCTTTGCGCTCACGCTGCAAAACCAACTTGCAACGCAAGTTCACCAGCAGGCTTCGGTTGCGCCCCCGGAAGAGGAGCGGAAAGACGAAATTCTCAATCCGCTAAATGGCTACTCAATTTTGTTGGTTGAAGACTTTTTGGATAACCAACTCCTCATCACGCGGATCTTAAAGCGACAAGGTGCCGAGATCGACATTGCTTCGAACGGTGAGGAAGGTGTGGAAAAAGCCCTGAGCGGCGCCTACGACGTCGTGTTGATGGATATCCAGATGCCCGAGATGGACGGCTACACAGCTGCCCGCCTCATGCGCCAACGTGGATTCACGAAGCCGATCTTTGCACTGACCGCACACGCGATGCAGGAGATCCGCAATCAATGCCTTGAAGCTGGATACTCAGACCTGCTGACTAAGCCAATCAAAGCTGAAGAGCTGATCCGGAAGCTGCGGGAGATTTAGGTACGATTTAGGTACCACTTTCCTTTTGCAGAAGCGCCGCGCAACAACCGTCGCCATAGCAGCGGCGCTTCTCCTCCGCCCACCTAATAGATTAATTTCTCGAGCTCACTCGGCCGCCCCGTTTTACGCGAAGTCTTGAATTCAAACTTCGTACGCTTCAAGGCTCGTCTCACTTCTTCGTCGTGTTCGGGATTCGTCGGAGCGTTCAACCATTTCAACGCTTGTTCATCGAAGTTCGGAGTGAAGAGAAGTTTGTCCTCGACCAGAGGAATCGAAAGCCGATCAAATCCAAAAAGCCGGTGCAGAGTTGAGAACTTGTAGTCTTCCACTCGCTCGCACATCTTTGCGCGCACGGGATTTCGGTACACATACTTGAACGCGCAGTTAAAGTGATGATCGCACGTGATAATCGTCCGATTGAATCGGCCGCCCCACAGATGATTGATACGTCCGGTGAGCCGCGAAAATTCACGGCTTGTTTCGCGCATCAGGTACCTCATCGCTTCGCTCAAATTACCGTTCGGGGCTTGAGCTAGCATGTGGAAGTGATTCGACATCAGCACGAACGAAAAAATCTGCAGGTCATAAATTTTTGTGACGAGGTAAAGGTAATCTTCGAACAGACACCAAACGTCTTCGAGCGGAATCTCGAACCATTCTTTGTTAATGGAACGTCCACCTAAGTGGTAACGGTAGTCAGGATGCATGGGAACATGTTTTCTCGGCATGTGCGGCCATGTTGCAGACTAGGTACCTAGCTCCACTACACACTCGTTCTCCCCGCCAACTCTTGATTTCCGGAAGACGTCCCCAAAACAAGAGGCAGCCCCGTAGAGGCCACCTCTTCACGACTCACTGCTTCTGCAAAGGGAAACTGGTACCTAGTTGCAGACTTGGCGTAAGTAGCCGCTCTGCGAGGGACCGACGAGGAGTAAATCCCGTTTCATACTGTTCACACCTAGCTGGTTGAACATCGAACAGTTCTGAGTCAGGCCGCGAGCGTACTCGACATTGAGCGAGAGCTTACCGCGCTTGGAGTACTCGGCGAGGGGTCCACACTCGTTGTACTGCTGACACTCTTCATTCAAGATGCCGTCGAACTTCTCCACCATCATTTTTCCGGTGCGGTCGCGGAGGAGAACTTTGTCCGGACCGTTCTTCTGGAAGATCGCGAGTCCGTGCTCGTGTGCGACATCCGCAAGCCAGCCGTTGAAGTCCAGTTGCTCTTGGAGCGTGATCTTTCCGCCAGCGTTTTCGTCGTTCTGCAAGTTGTCGGGTTCGAGAGCATCGAAGCCTTTGTCTTTACACATCTTGATGCGAGCTCGCAGAATTCGCGCAAGCACTGAGTCGGGACGGAAGACATCGCGAACATCGAGGAACCATTCATCCCAATCCGTGTCGTAGTGGATTTTCAAGTAATCCGGATATTGATCGGAGTCGGGACGGAAACTTTCCCAGCTTCCGGCGTTGATGTAACAGACCGTATAGACACCTTGCGCTTTCAACTGCGCAACTTTCGCAGGCGCGGTGTTAAAGCCGTCGATATCCATCAAGCGAACACCCGCCGGAGTCGAGATTTGAGCATCCGAGGGTGCGCCGATCTGCCAATCCCACAACACCTTTCCCGATGGCGGCATGACGTAACCCGTAGATGGGGGTGTCGGAGTTGGCGTAGGTGCGGGTGTCGGAGTTGGTACCGGAGTCGGTGCGGGAGTAGGCGCCGGCGTCGGTGCAGGAGTCGGCGTAGGAGAAATTCCGCCATCTCGAATCACCAACTGATCTAAAACCGTATCTCCCCAACCGCTCTTCAGACGCAAGCGTATCGTGATCTGTCCGTTCACCACGAAAGCGGAACGGAGGGAATAACGAAGATTCTGCATAACGGTTGAGCCCGTGACAGATCCGAGAACTTCGAATGTGCCCGCACTATTTCGAGCGGTGAACTCATAAATATCTGCGGCACGTTTCAATCTAAACGCCGCAATGAGCTCCAGGGATGATGTGTTCAATCCCGCAGCGCTGTAAACATAAGTTACCGTCGTTCCCGCCGAGGACGTGTAGTAGTTCACGACTTGCCCCTCGCCGGCACGAGTGAGAGCAGAGCGATTTCCGCTCGACGTTCCCGCATTTACAACCATGGATGTTGCGAGTGACTCCGCCGCATGCGCAGCCGAACCGCCGATCATCGTCACGAGGACTACCAACGCCGCATTCATTTTGATTCGCCAACCAAGTCCCATACTGAATCCCCTTTCTCAGTCCGTTCACGATCCGAAGTCAGTTTGACAAACGAATCGCCCGAAGCTGAGTGACATGTTTGGGGCGTATTTTTCTCCGGGACTTCGGATTCAGAGGTGTCTCTGAATGAGACACCATCAACGATGGGGACTATTGAGCGAGGATCTTTTCAAGCTTGCCGAATTGCTGCTTCCAGCCCAGCTGCGCAAAGAGCTTCATGATGAGCGGGATTCCTTCTTCGGTGATCGAGACGTGAGTCCTCGTGCCGTCTAGATCTTTGAATAGAACGGTCATCTTTACGGTGTCCGGCCAATTGCCCGGCACTGGAATTTGATTTCCGGCTAGCGCGTTTCCATTTTCGTCGGAGAAGACCAGATCTGAGACGATCTTTTGATGCTCGACGACTTCCGTATACGTTCCAGCGTTGTAGCTGACTTCTCCACCAGGAGATTTCATCGCGAGTAGATATTTGCCCCCAACCTTCAGGTCGTTTTTCACGACCGGCGCGCTGTATCCATCAGGGCCCCACCACTGCTTCATCGACTCGGGATCGTTCCACGTCGTCCAGACCTTGGCGACTGGCGCAGGCAATGTATGCTCCACGCGAGCTGTTGAGCGCGTTTGGAGACTCACACCTACGACAAGGGCCAGAACTACGATGACCGCGATAAGAGACTTCCAAATCATTTTTTGCCTTCCGTTGGTTCGTTTCAAGGAGCGGGCTTCAAAGCCTCATCAAAGGCCTGAAGAAAGACATCTATGGGCTGAGCGCCCGAAACACCTAAGCGGCGGTTGAAGATGAAAAACGGGACACCTTGGATTCCCAGCTGTCGAGCTTCGGCTTCATCGCTTCGGACCTCATCGATGAACTGATCCGTCATCAACATTTGGTGGATCTCGTCTCTGGAAAGTCCTGCAGCCGCTCCCAGATCTGCGAGAACTTCGACTTTCGCGATGTCCTTACCTTCGGTGAAGTAAGCTTGAAATAGGCGATCCTGGATCTGAGTCTGAAGTCCCTTCGACGCTCCTAAATGCGCTAAGCGGTGAGCATCGAATGAGTTAGTCGGAACGATCTTCTCCATATGAAATGTCATTCCGCAATCGGCCGCCATCTTCGTGACTCGCTCGTTTGCTTTCTGAGCCCATTCGAGCGTCTGCCCGTACTTCTTGGAGAGAATTTCCGTAATCTTCTCGGTTTGACTCTTTGGGGAATTGGGATCGAGCTCGAAACTCTTGAAAGTGACTTTCACGTTGTCCTTCTGTGGGTACTTTTGAAGAGCCAGATCAAACTGGCGTTTCCCAATCGCGCAAAAGGGACAAGCAAAATCTGACCATACTTCGACTTCAATCATTTCTAGAGTCTCACTTAAGGATCAAATAGCGGTCAACGTCGGGCGTCTGTCGCTCCGATCCCGACACGTCGCTTCTGCAAAAGGAAACTGGTACTAACGGGCAATTTTGGGCACGCAGGTGTCGCGGGAGTTGATAGCGAACCCCGAGCTTCATGCTTCCGGAGGGCGGGCACAGTTAGTGCTCTAGGTACAAAGTGTTTGCGACGACCTCTGAGCAGAAGACGAAACAAAGCTGCCAGATTCACCAATGTCGCTAGAAGGATTGAACCATGCGTATCATGAATGCTCTTCTCGCTACGATGATTGCGATCGGCGGCCCGCTTCAAGCTCAAGCCTACGACTGGAACGGCAAGACGATCATGCACGTCACTGACTTCGGCAACATGCAAGTTAGCAGCGGCCACCCGCTCGCAACTTTCCGTGCGTTCCAACTCGTCGCTCACGAAGCTAAAAAGCGCGCCGATAAGGGCGATACAGAACTCCGTGACGCTCTCATGCTCGTCTACGGTGAAGCGAATCTCGAAGATTTCGCGAATAAGAATGGCTATGCCTTCCAAACGACCGTGTTCGGCAACTGGTTGAACGAAGTGAACACCAACGTCGATCTAGAAGGGAACTTCTTGATGTCGACAGCTGCAGGCTTCTTAGCAGCCCGATATACCGGTGAAACGACGACCGACATGAGCGTGAAGATCGGCACTCACGAGCACAACGAGTACGGCGATCTAACAGAAGCTCAGATGCACGGCGACCACTCGGTTGTTTGGGATGCAGCGACTGGATATTCTTCGACGAACTTCCGTCACAGCATGATGGTGACATCGAAAGATGCTTACCACCCCATCACGCAGGACCAGACGTTCGATCGCATCACAGAGCACTACGCTTATCACTCGATCTCGGTTGCGATCCAAGGTCTTCTCGACACGGTTGTAGCTGAAACCGAAAACGCAGAACTCGAGCAGAGCAAAACGTTCTGGGGCCGCATGACGGATCTCCGCAAGAAACTCGGCTCAAGCGTGTTCGTATCGGATCGTAACCGCCATAAGTCGAACTTCCGCTACATCGATGCACTGAGCAACTTGGGCGGCGTGTTCCACTTGGTTCAAGACTCGTCGGTTGCTTGTACGGATAAGATGAAACTCATCATCCCCGACTGTATCGAAGGCGATGGCCACGGTATCGTTCGCAACATCGGCGGCCGCTACCAAGTCGTAGCTCTAGCGGATGACGAAGTTTACCAAGCTCGCAAAGACTTCCACGGAAAACTCGACAACGTTTACCGTCCCGAAAACATCGAGAAAGTCTTCGGAAGCTTTGACCCAGCGATCGCGGGTGCGCACATCCTCCGTGAAGTAGCGCTCTCGGTTTACCGCCAACACAAAGAGTGGAACAAAAATCCTTCAAAGCGCATCAAAGCGGTTAACGCCGATGGTTCAATGACGGATGAGTTTGTTCGCGCCACTTACGAAGCTACGAAGATCGCGGCTAAAAAGATCAACAACGGTTACGTTCGTATCCGTTACGCTGAGAAGAAAGACCGCATCCTTCCCCCGAAGCTTTCTGACCTCCAGGCGAAGTAATCCTTCCGCCTCAGACTTGAAGTCCCTGCTCCGAGCCGCTCTTAGCGCGGCTCGGTTGCATTTCCGGGCTCGCGAAGTTTTTCACCCCATTCAATCGTTCTCGACAGCAGGTGAGTTATGGTAAATGATCGCGCCATGAAATCCTTTTCCGAATTCGACTTGCTCCCTTCCCTTCAGAAAACCCTCGACGATAAGAATTTATCGAAACCGACCGAGATCCAAGCCAAGGTGATTCCGCTCATGATGAATGGCGAATCCGTCGTCGGCATCTCGGAGACCGGCAGCGGAAAGACTCTCGCCTACGCGTTGCCTCTTCTTCACCAACTGAAAGAGCTTGAGAATACCTACGATCCCGTTCTCGATGACAGCACTCCCCGAGCCGTGATCATGGTTCCGACACGTGAACTCGGTGAGCAGATCGCAAAAGTCTTTAAGACTCTCACTCACGACACGCGTCTTCGAGTTCGGACAGCTCTTGGCGGAATGGCGTTGGATCAAGCCCGCCGAAACGTCGCGGGCGTTTTCGAGATTCTTCTCGCGACTCCCGGTCGTTTAGTTCAGCTCTTGAAGGCAGAGCTGATTCACCTTGATGACGTGCGCATGCTGATTTTCGATGAAGCCGATCAGATGATGGATGAAGGATTCAAAGCCGATTCTGACTTTATCGCCGAGTCCTGCCCGGAAGAACTCCAACTCGGATTGTTTTCGGCAACGATCTCCCCTCGAGTTCAGGAGTTGATGGATACGCTTTTCGCAAAAGCCAACGTCATCAAAAGCGCTGGCAGCGGCAAAGTTGTTAAAACTCTGGTGACAAAGAACATGACCGTCACCGACGGCAAGCGCTGGCCGGTGCTAGAGAAAATTCTCGCTACACCTGTTGAAGGCGGAACGCTCATCTTCGCGAATACGCGAGAGCAGTGCGACAAGATCGCAAAAGATCTCGCGGCAAATGGTTACGCATGCGCCCTCTACCGCGGCGAGATGGATAAGAACGAGCGTCGCAAAAACTACAAGCGCTTCCGCGATGGCGATATCGATATCCTCGTAGCGACAGACGTCGCGGGCCGAGGTCTAGATATTGAAAACGTGAGCCGAGTGATCAACTATCACCTTCCTCAGCAGATGGATAATTACCTGCACCGCGTGGGTCGCACGGCACGCGCTGGTCGGTCAGGCCTTGTGGTGAATCTCGTGACAGAAAGGGATGAGCCGCTGATGGCAAAGCTTGAGGGTCGTGAGGTGAAAAATCCTCCACGCACTCGACAACCTTCCGGCGTACGATCTGGTGAGAAGCCGCGCTTCGCAAACAAAGGTAAAACCGGCGGCGCGCGATCTTTCGATAAAGCGGAAAAGAAATCTTCCTCCCGGCCCGGGTCCAAACCCGGTCCCGGAGGTCGACCAGGTGGCAGACCAAAATCTAAGTTTGCCGGAAAGCCGGGTAAGAAACGTTCGTAAGCCGATCTCCAAAGTTGCGTAAATCCTTAACGAGCTCGGTAGCGAAACCCAGCTCGCTAAATAATAAAATTTCGCGGCGAGGAAGAGAGCAACCGTACGGACTCTCGCACCCCAGCTGTTTTGAATCTGCAGACTATTTGTCAGATGGATCCAGTCTTGAAGAACAATACCAGAGATTCGCTGTCGCTAATCGAAGAGCCCGAATACAAAGAGGATCATGAAGCCAAACACCCATGCACGTAGCTACTCGATCGCCACTCTCGCCCTAATCTATTTAGTTCTTCGTTTTGGTTTTACGCGGCAGCTTGATGCGCTAGGGCCATACGCTGCGTATCTAATGGAAGTTGGATTCGTGATCATCGCGCTCGGTATCGTTGGGCGTCCATCTCTTCGGGCGTTCAAACTACCTCGAGCAGCGTTTTACTACTTCCCACTAGCACTCGCAGCCGGTTACGGAATTTTCATCGCGGCTGGGTATTCGGGCGTGCCGATCCCCTTTGATCTTGTGGGAACAGAAACAGTCCTCTTTTTACTTCTCGTCGCGCCCATTTTAGAGGAACTCATTTTCAGATTCCTCCTTTGGCAGCCTGTTCAAGCTCTAACCGGACGTGCGTGGCTGGCGCTGATCTTCACTGCTTTTCTCTTTTCATATTCCCACCTTCACGCCATTTGGTTTGTTCCGCCCGTTATCCACAGCTTTATCATCTACCAAACCGCATATACGCTCGCCCTTGGTGTCGCTTGTGGATACTTTGTCTACCGCTACAATTCGGTAACAGGTGCAATGATGATCCATTTCGCATTCAATTTAGGATTCTACTTGGCTTCGCGCTTCTAGCGTTCCGCATTTATATGCGCCACTCATGAATTTGCCAGTTGAGAAATGATGATCGCTCGCGAAAAAGAAATCACGATCTGCTCTGGATGCACCACTCGAAGTTCATTGAGCCGCGATGAACTCAATGAACTCATCGAAAAGCTTCACGCGGAACTCGCTCGTCGCAAACCCGAGACGATCTGGCGCATCAGCACGCAGTCTTGCTTTCGTTTCTGTCCGCAAGATCGCATCGTCTTGAGCGTAGGTCGAAGCTTGGCAATGAGCCGATCGCGCCAGCTTGAGGACCTTGTGAAACAGATCTTGAGCTTTCCAGAACCTGATTGAAGATGTCTACTAGACCTTCTTCTGAAACGCCCTCTGCAAGAAAGCTCGGATCAAAGGGCAAATCCGCTGACCCGGAGACTCTGTAATTCGAACGCAGCTCATGTTCATTCCTTTGAAACGTTAGCTGATCACTTCCTTCAGATTGCCGAGGGATTGGTCCTTCAGCAATCGATTGAGCGTGGATCTCAGCTAAAGATCACAGATGAAAAGGTGATGAACGGAACTTGAGAATGGGTCTGGACCTATGAATTAATCCTAACTCAAGGCCTGGAGTGTTTTGTTCACACGTTGATCGATGGAACCAGTGACCTCAATCACCACAAGATGGCTCAGGAGTCCAAGGGTGTCATCGAGAAGAAATTCTTTGAGGATTTGGTCGACGCGGGCTCGAAGCTTACGGCCTTCCCTCGAAACCGCACCGATACGATCAGGATCTTCTACGGGGCAAAGAATGATCGCGTCTACATCAGCGAGTGCCTCTTCGCACAGTTCAATCCACTCTTGTTTATCAAAGCTTTCGCGAGGCCGAAGACTAAGAGCGTACGCTAAGAAGTCGAGAGGAGATCGATCGAAGATCGTGTCCCCTCGACTTTCTTTGATCGATGAATGCCAGACTTTTAACTGTTCGAAGAAATCTTCCACCGTAGGAACTTCGGGGAAGTCATAACCTTCTTCAACCATCCGATGATAAGGCTCCTCGAATAACTCGTAGTCTTTGAGTTTGGACTGAAGCTCTTCGGCAAGAGTCGACTTCCCCGTTGAGTGAGTGCCCGCTATTGCTATACGCAAAAAATGCTCCCGGTTGCGAAGTCGAGAATTCACTTCACCGTAACAACTCGATCGACAAGTTTTTTTAAGAGCTTTAGATCCGTAGGTTGGCTAAGAACTCGATCGTAGAGACGGTAAGTTGCGGGATCATTTCGCTTCAACCAAGCGAAGCTCTCTTTTGACCCCCAATATCTCGCTTTTCTCAGATTGAAGTACTCATACAAGAGCGCTTCGTGGAGCCACGATCTACGATACTTGGCTTCCAAATCGTCGGCTTCAGCTCTTTCTAACATCTTGTACGCCCAAATCTTTCGCGCTTCGATTTCGTCAGCCGGCAAGGGTTGATGGGGTTTCTTGAGAGCACGGCGGAGCTTCGCCATGAGTTGAGTCCCGAACTTATCCTTTTCAAAAAGGACCAAGGCTTCCTTCATGTAGAAATGCTGATCGTCGATGCGCTTGAGGTCGATCTCCGGGAAAATGAAGACATCAAGGAATTTGCCATTTCGCTTCTCCGCCACTCGAATCTTCCGGCCATGTTTTCTGATTCCGGCGAGATCGTAATCGCTCTTGAGGGTCGCATCCCCTCTGGCTCGCGAGCCGTACAGCAAAACGGTATGGCATTTGTATTTTTCGATAAGCTCTCGAACAGCGCCTTGCAAGAAGGGATCTTCGTGGACAAACGGCTGATCTATCTTCTTCATTTCGGCCCCCGTTTAGGTCTCTACGTCACCACACCTCATAGGGCGAATCAATTCACACATGGCAACCGCTTTGCCATGTGTGAATCTCTTCGAAGGAGTTGCTTTTTAGCTCGAGTCGGGCCAATTCATTCTGAGAAACCTTCCACGATAAAGGAGTCTTCATGATTCGCTCGACCTTGATTGCAGCATTTCTCGCCTTCGCAACTCTTGCCCAAGCGGCACCGAGTGAAATCTCGGGAGAAATCACGGTCGCCAAAGGCGCTACGATCAAACCAGGTGGTGCGCTCTTCGTTATGGCGAAAGAGACCGGCAAACCGATGCCCGTTGCGGTTTTGCGCGTGGCGGATCCAAAGTTTCCTTTCAAGTTCACGCTCAGCGAGAAAAACGCGATGATGCCCGGCACACCTTTCACAGGTTCGTACCTCATCACGGCTCGATACTCCCCAACAGGAGATGCGATGGATAAAACGGGCCCTGAAGGAACGCAGACAAATCCCGTTGCTGTTGGTAGCAAGGACGTAAAAATCGAGATGAAAGCTCGATAGGCTTAATAGTCCTTATCGACGCCCATCACGAGACCTTCGATATCGTGCTTTTGCGTGATGGGCTCCGGTTTCTCCACAACTCGACAAACTAGATGCTTCTTGAGAACGTCAGGAAGCGATTCATAAAATGCTTTCGTCACTTGCATATCGTGAAGGGCCGCGTGTCCAGCTCCAGGTGCATCAACGCCGACAACCAATACTGGGCGTGGAACCATAGAAGCATGAGCTGTTCCGCGATGAATCGTCAGCGCTGAGCGGCACGAGAGATCACCCATCTTCGGAAAAGTCCGAATCGCGCGCTCCGCAAATCGAGGTGAGAGATCGCGCGGTGGAAACATCTCGTGCTTCCAGCTCCTCCCATCATCCCACTGAGTTCCTAACGCAATTTCAAATGGACCCATTTCGGCAGTTACATCGACCGCAGTCATATTGAACGCAAGAGAGGTGATTCGTCTCTCTTCGTAAGACTCTTTCGGTGATGGAAAGTCCCGATGCCAAGGCTGATACTGAGCGCCTTCAAACGGTATATCAAAGCCAATCTCAACGATCTCGAAGTCCGGGCCTAAAACAGCTTCACTCATCGCGAGGAACCAGGGATGAGTCGTCAGCTCCACGAATCCTGAGATCATCTCGGGCTGAACTTCGACATACCATCGCCGAGGACCGCGACCAATGGCGCCTCCGGGACGCTGAATGCTTTCCCAAAAAATCTTCATGATGTCGTTGCGTAGATTCTGCACCCACGCTTGGCTGAAGGCTCCACGACGTGCCGCAATGCCATCGCGATAAAGCTTCTCGACAGCGAGTTGAACTAAACCTGTCTCTGCGGAAAGAGCTTGCGTTGAAGTTGGCGTGCGTTCGATTTCCATCTCTCGCTCCCGTTTTGAGTGCTGACTTTTACTGCCAGCACGAAAAACCGTCGAGCTCCACCAACTTAGCTGAGGTCGAGCCAGAGCGAAGATCACGAGCGGGAGGAGACCTCCAGCAACGATCTTAGCGTTTCGAGATCCTTCCGGATCAAATCCGCATCGTGTGCGAAATCATCATCGTTCATTCGTGGAAGCCTAAAAAGAGTGAAGACGACCTCACTCCCCTTGCTGTTAGCGACGACTCGAAATGGATTGTGGTTCACTTCACCACTCGGGAGAGTCACGTCGTGGTCCATGACGCCAAAGGAATTTCCGTCTGCAAACTTAACCTTCACGTCACCCATCGGTGACTGACAAAGCCAAGAATCACCTGAACGAACAATCGTCGCACCGCTAAGCCCTGCAGCCCAGCGAGGAAGATTTTGCGGATCCGAAGCAAAAGCGTAAACTTCTTCAGGAGTTTTCCGAATCGACTGACTGATATGCAAAGCTGGATAGACGCTGACTGAATCCTCTCGGGGCTGGCTCACGTAGTCCACTCCTTCTTCGGATATCTACAGAGGCCGATCGATTTCTCCGTCGGCTTGAAGCCTACTGATTCATAGACTTTGGCTGCGTGGTATTCAGGATCAGCCACCATTACAAGCTTTGACGCCATGAGATTTTCGTACGCGTACTTGGCTGTTTCATATACGAGGTTTCCGCAAATTCCACGGCGACGAAACTCGGGATGAGTTCCGACAGCTTGGTAACGAGCTATGCCGTCGAACTCGTACACACCGCAATCGGCAACTAGTCTGTCGTCAACAAAAGCGCCAAACCATTTGCCCAAACCAGATTCGGCCATCGCGCGGTACTTTTGAAATTGCGCTCGCTTAAAAGGCACGTAGGACTCGAGCTTGAAGTCTTTAAGCTCAGAAGCCACTTGGTTGTGAATCGCGGCTTCCCAATCTTCATCCGAGTGCAATGGCCTGATGACCAGCCTTGCGACGGCATGTTTGGGCGTAACGAGTTGGTCTTGCGTCATTGTCAAAACGACAGATCTTTCGAACTCAAAACCATTTTCCAAAAATGTCTTGGCTTCGCCATCCGACGCATCCGTTGAGTCCCAACCAAATGTCATGTGTTTAATGAGAGGCTGATGGCGAAACTCCATCTCGAAGTGCTTGATCCACTTCTCATAATCACCCTGCTGAGGGGGCCTTTTCATTACGAGCAGGTTGCCCCAAAAGTAAGTAGGGTTCTGCGGCGATTCGGCGACGAAATAATCGGCGCGTTCTTCGAGCCGACCCTTGAAAGCGAGAATGGAAAGATCTGTACGATAAGCGAGCGATCGGAGCGATCTCAACGTATCGAGGGCAGAAGTCTGAATGCTCACCGTTGCTCCCTCCGAAAGCGAGAGGGAGAGAAATATCTCCCTCGCTCAGACTCGATTACTTCCAAGATTTGATGAGTTCAACCATTTGATCAAATGCGATGCCCCAGCCCTGCTCGAAACCCATTTGTTCGTGCGCTGTGCGGCTCGCCTCATCACTGTGAAGCGCAATGGCCGTGTACTTCGTACCTTTTCCATGAGGCTCGAGCATAATGATTGCCGACATTTGAAATTGCTCAGGGCTGGGTGTGCGCGGATTTGGACGGAAACCCGGTCCTAAAGCAGAGGTCCACACAAGCTTTCGGTTTGGAACAACTTCAAGATAGCAACCAGCTTCGGCGCCTGGTGCTTCTCCATTCGGTCCTTGCATCTCTGTAAGGAAAATACCGCCTGGACGCGCATCGATCTCGGCGCGAACAACTTTCCAAGGTCGAGGGCAGAACCACTTCTTCAACTCCTCAGGATTCGTGAGGGCTTTCCAAATCTTTTCAGGTGCCACGTCGGTTGTGCGCTCAAGGACGAGATCGAGTTTCGGGTTGATTTTAAGCATGTAACTTCTCCTTAATTTGGGTTCGGCAGATTATTTTGATGGCTGCAAAAGCAGGCGAACGCGCGAATCACGCAAGTAAAGCCCGAGCCAAATCAGAATCGCAACGTAGACCGGAAAAAGCGTATGCGAGAACATGGGATTTCCAACACGGACATGGCTCGCGATCGCTCCACCTAAGTAGCCAGTCAGCAGAATGGCTCCGAGCACCGCGGTTCTCGGGATGACGTGGATCACCAAAGAGATCAGCAAGAGAGTGCCGACAATGGGCATCTTCTCAATTGGCCATTGAAGCGCCGCACCTGCTTCGAGAGCCTCGGGCGGAAGTTTATCCATGAAGAACTTCATGACTCCGTCAAAGAGGAGAAAGAGAATAGCCAGACCGCTAAGGATCCGCCCCGTCCAGAGTGCACCTTTTGATTTCTGCGATTCGGCCATACGCTTTCCTTTCAATGAGTGATTTATAAGATCTATCGGCAGCATTACATATCACTTGATATGTAATAAAGAGGAATTTGTGAACGAGCTCGTCTCAAATCGATAAACTATTGGATTCATTAGATATCAGATGATATGTTATTTTTATGGCCAAGCCCAGAGTTCGAGACCCAGAAAAAACGAGAGCGCATATACTGAATGCCGCTTTCCTTGAAATCTATCGCCACGGATTCAACGGCGTCGGCGTTCGCGAACTTGCTTCGAAGGCTGACGTCACAATCGGTGCCTTCTTCCACTACTTCCCGACCAAAAATCACGTTGCCTACGCCATTATCGACGAAATCGTGCATACCGGAATTCTTGAGCGCTGGATCAAACCTTTGGCGGCTTACAAGAATCCTCTGCAAGGTATGCTCAAAGCGTTTCGAAATACTTTTGAAAATTGGCCCGATGAACTCGTCACGCTGGGCTGTCCGCTTAATAATCTGACTCAAGAAATGTCTGCTTCCGATGAGTCGATCAAGGCAAAGACCAAAGCTGTGTTGAATGACTGGATCGAAAAGACGAAAGAACATCTTGATCGAGCGCAGGAGTCAGGACACTTGCGCAAAGATGTTGATACGCGGGAGCTAGCTGAGTTTATCGTGACCTTCCAGGAAGGCACCTTCGCCATGGGTAAAGCTCTCAGTGACCGAAAGATCTTCGATTCCATGTACAAGAATTTCAAACGCCATATCGAATCGGTTTCTGCCTAAAGCGCGACTCTCTGCTGACTTTAGCGAAAATTCTCTATAAGCTCGGTGAATGAATTTTCCCTTACGCTCTGGCGCAGGCGGCTCTCTCGAGCTAACAAATGCCTTGCTTGAAAATCTCAGCGATCCCGTTGTCGCCTGTGATGCCAGTGGCAATCAGATGCATTTTAATCGGGCGGCTCGCGCCGTGCACGGTTTACCAGACATTCCGGTCCCGGCATCCGAGTGGGCACGCCACTACCGCCTCTTTCACAAAGACGGTGTCAGGCCCCTTGCGATGGAAGAAGTTCCGCTCTTTAGGGCACTCTCTGGAGAGACCATCCATAACGTGGAAATTGTCGTTGGTGCTGGAGATCAACGAAGAATCGTTCTTTGCAACGGCCAGGCGGTTTTTGATGAGACTGGAAAAAAACTTGGCGCCGTGATCTCGATGCGTGACGTGACCGAGATGAGAAAAGCAACCGCTGAACAGTTGCGCGCTCTTTCTGATTCAGAAAAAAGGTTCCGAACGCTTTTCGAGCAGTCTCCACTTAGCGTGCAGCTCCTCAGTGTCGATGGTCGCACGCTTCAGGTAAATGCCGCCTGGAAAAAGCTTTGGGGCACGAAGGATGATTTCGTAACCAACTTCATCTTGAATGGTTACAATATTCTGCAAGATCAGCAGTTGGTTGAAAAAGGCATCATGCCTTACATCCTCGAAGGATTTGCCGGTAAAGGAACGAAAATTCCTGCGATACGGTATGAGCCAACCGAGATGGTGGCGATCGGGCGCGCTCGTTGGGTCGAAGGTTTTATCGAGCCGATTCTCGATGAAGACGGCAGAGTCCGCGAAGTCGTTCTCATCCACCAAGACGTGAGTGAGATCATCCACTCGGAAGAACAGCTCAGAGCCGCCCGGGATGCGGCCGAAGAATCCAACCGCTTAAAGAGCGCTTTCTTAGCGAATATGTCTCATGAAATTCGTACTCCCCTCGGGGCAGTCTTAGGATTTAGTGAACTCCTCAAAGATCGAAATCTTTCGGCTGAAGAAGCGAACGAATATTTGGAAATCATGTCCCGCAGCGGACAAGCGCTGATGCGAATTATCGATGACATCCTGGATCTTTCAAAAATCGAGGCAGGCCGTCTGCAGCTCGAGCTTGCTCCGACCGACTTAAATGAGCTCCTGAATGAAGTGGCTATCCTCTTCAAAGTTGAAGTCGCAAAACGGAAAGTTCAACTCGTCGTTGAACCGGTTGCGGAGACTCAAGCTAACATCGAGACCGACGCAACGAGATTGCGGCAAGTGTTGATCAACTTAGTTGGGAATGCCGTCAAGTTCACGGCGCAGGGAGAAGTTCGGGTCACGACAGAGATGGTCGAAAATGAACTTCGCATTTCCGTGCACGATACTGGAATCGGAATCTCATCAGAGCTGCAAACTCATTTGTTCCAGCCCTTCAATCAAGTCGATAGCTCACGTACCAGACGCTTTGGAGGAACAGGATTAGGACTCGCTCTTTCAAAACGTTTAGCGCAAGCGCTTCGTGGTGATATTCGATTAGTCTCCAGCCAACCCCAGGTAGGTAGCGTGTTCCAAATCACGCTCCCCTATACACCAGCCGACTCTGCAAAGTCGGCTCAAAACCGCAGCGAGAGGGCGGACGAGCGCACGATGAAAGAAGTATTGGACGAAATCAGAATTCTTTTGGTCGACGATTCCGAAGACAACCGAAAGCTCCTCGTCAGAATCCTCGCTAAGCGAGGCGCCAAGGTCACGGAGGCACGTGACGGCTCGGAAGCTGTTTCATTAGCCTCTAAAGGGAACTTTGATATTATTCTCATGGACGTTCAAATGCCGGTAATGGACGGCAATCAAGCCACCCAGGTCCTTCGCGGAATGGGACTTCAAACTCCAATCATTGCACTGACAGCTCATGCCATGGCGGAAGAACGGGCAAAGTGTATTGAGGCCGGAGCAAACGCGCACGTAACGAAGCCTGTCCAAAGTGCGACCCTTACCGAAACGATCCTGAAGTTAGTTCAGCCACAGAGCTAGCGGTCTGTGAGGCCTTTGCCTGCGAGGATCCGGGGCACACACTTCTCGATGCGGCTCGCGCGCGTCGCCGATTGCTTGGCGCTTGAGAAATGGAGAACATACGCACGCTGACGACCTGGTGTCAGTGATTCGAAAGCTTTCTTCAACTTCGGCGTCTTCCCAAAGGCTTTCTTAAGCTCTTCGGGCAGTACCTGAGGCTTCTTTTTGAGTTCGACTTTCTTACCTGTCTCCTCAAGTGTGATCGCTTCTTTGACGAACGCTTGAATCGTAGTTTTCAGCTTAGTGACTTCTTGTTCTGATCTGAACTCAAGCCGTTTTGCCGCTTGAGAGTTTGGTCCGTTCTCGACAAGCAGCTTTTTAGGATCCTTAAGCAGTGAACCTTTGAAGAACATCAACCCCAGACAGCCTTTAAACGGCTGGATGATAACAACGTTACTCTCGTTAAAACCGTAACACGGAAGTCGCCATTTAAATCCTTCATCTAGCTTCGTCTTCAATAAGGCGGCGCGTAGCTTGATCATTTCTTTTTGCCAGGTCTTTGAAGACTTTAAGAACTTGTCGACATCTGCGTTCACACCGCTGCTCCATTACCAGGATAGATTTCGGAATCTTTTGCACTTCAGATTTTATTGAATTGATCTCGCACATTCATCAAGAAACGAGTCACCTCATAACTCTAGAATCTGTTTGATGAGCTCACGAGAAGAGATTCATTCTTGGAAGAGAACATGACTTCATAAACTGAGTTGCCATGAGTCGCGAGGACGCAAGTGTTTACAATCTGTGTTTCGCATCCAACTCATCTTATTAGATTCCCGCAGAACTCGTGACTCCGATAGCGAATTTTCGATTGCGAACATAGGTTGTTTGCATTCGTCCGTCGCTTGCGTTGAAGACGTAAAAAAGTCGAGCAAGCCGCTTTGTACCTAGGTGAAATCGCTGCGGCTTGAAAGATCGTTATCAGCAGTCGTTCGATCCCTGGCGCGAATGAGACGTTGAAACTGGAATAAACGTTCTGCAGTCAAACCATGTCCATTTAACAGGGAGAAAAAAATGGCAGCCTACACAGTCTCTGATGCTAATCATGTAAGTCTTTCGAGCGAGCACCCGTTGATCAGCTGGCGCTCAATCCTCGCTGGTTCGCTCGTCACATTCCTCACGCTTGTTTTCTTGCTCGCGCTCGGAATGGCTTTTGGTGGTGTGAATCTCGATGAAGAGACAAGTCTCTCGGGAGCTGGTAAATTCGCCGGCATCTGGTTCCTGGTTTCGTCCGTCGTATCGTTGTTCGCAGGTAGCTACTTTGCGGCTCGCGTTTCGAAGTTTCGAAATACCCGAATTGGCTCGGCACAAGCGATTATCATCGCTTCGCTCTTCTTCGGCGCGATGCTTTGGCAATCATTCTCCGTTCTCGGAGCTGCGGGACGCCTTACAGGCCGTGTCGTCGGTGGCACTGCCGTGGCTGCAGGCGCAAGCGTAGCTGCTGCAAGCCAGAGTTCGATCGTCAATGAGATTGCAGAAGACGCTCTCGGAAACGCCAACATTCAACCTGATCGCATTCAAGCCGTTGTCACAGGCGTTGCGAGCCGTCTCGTACGCGGTGATACCGAAGCGGCTCAAAACTATCTCGCTCGCCAAACTGGAATTTCTCCGGAAGAAGCGAATCAACGGATTGCTGCCGCAAAAGTCCAGGTTGACCAGGCTCTTGTACAGGCTAAAGAAGCAACAGCTAGTGCACTGCAAGCGACTGGATGGACAATCGTTCTTCTCGTGGCGTTTGGAGCGATCGCAGCTATCGTCGGTGGCGCCTTGGGTGCGCGCACGAACTCGCGCAAGCCCCTCGTAGTTGATGATCGTGCTGACGCACGCTACTTCGAATCGCAACCTGTATAACGACCCGAGGACTTTCAAGTTACGAGATCCGATCCAGATCATTAGCGCACGTTGATGATCTGGATTTCAACAAAGCAAAGTGTTTAACTCGAATTTTCGAGACGCTTCTTCTCGATGTTTCTTGATTCCAGCAATTGGTGAATAGCTCGGCGTCAGATCGCTTCGTCGGACACGCATCAACTTCCGCCCGAAAAAAAATCATTCATTGCTCAAAAGAAGCTCGTGCTAGATTCCGCCAAACATCCAACGGGATCTTTTTGAAATGTCGGATCGTCACGGTGAAGCCGAACGTTTGAGAGCTGTTCAAGCATCAGGGCTTCTCGATACACTGCCCGAGCGCGCTTACGACAACTTGACGAAACTCGCCTCGATTATTTGCGGTACACCAATCGCTCTCATTTCTCTATTGGATAAAGACCGTCAATGGTTCAAATCTAAAATTGGTCTCGATGCGAACGAAACCGGTCGCGACGTGGCCTTCTGCAATCACGCCATCCAGACTAACGAAGAATTGCTTCAAGTTTTTGACGCAAGTGTCGATACGCGCTTTCAAGAGAATCCATTAGTCACGGGTGATCCGAAAATCAGGTTTTATGCCGGGGCTCCTCTGCGAACCTCAGATGGACACGCTCTTGGCACCCTCTGCGTGATTGACCGCAGACCTAGGGAACTTTCGCCCGAACAGGCCGAAGGTTTGCGAGCGCTCGCCGATCAATTGATGTTGCTCATCGAGGCACGGGCGGACAGATCTACTCTCGAGAGATCAATTGAAAAACAGCATGACCTAGAACGATCTCGAGATGAATCAATCGAGAGAGCAGACAACGAACATCAAAAGATGATTCAAGTTTTTGAGCAATCTCCGCAGCCGATCGGAATGCTAGCGGGAGAAGAACACTTCTACTCCTATATCAACGAACCATTCCGAAAACTCTTCTTTCCGAACAAAGATCCAATCGGTCAAACGGTCGCAGAAGCCCTTCCCGAAGCCGTTGAACAGGGCTTTGAGGATCTTCTCGATCAAGTTTTCCGAACGGGCGAGACTTATTCCGCTCACGAAACGCCGTTTACAATGAATCTTCCCAACGGCGCGACAAAGACGCTTTATCTCGATCTGATTCATTCCGCGCTTCGCGACCCAAAAGGAAAAATTGAGGGAGTCCTCGCATCTGCCGTCGATGTCACTCAAAAAGTTTTGCAGCGAAACGAGATCGAATTGGTTCGCAGCAAACTAAAATCGTCTCTTTCGTCCATTCCGATCGGAGTTACGATTCTGGAGGGGCCGGAGTTTCTTTACACCTTCACGAACAAAGCTCACGATCATTTTTTTGGTGGACGAACCGATCTAGTTGGAAAAACCGTTCGTGAGGCGGTTCCGGAGGCCGAGAGTCAGGGTATTATCGAGCTGCTGACCCACGTCTATGAAACGGGTGAACCTTATCACGTCGAAGCAGCTGAGCTCACCTTCCGCCAAGCCGATGGCTCGATGAGAACCTTCCGAGCAACGTTCAGCTACAATCCTCTACGCCTTTCCGATGGCGAGATCTTCGGTGTCGTCGCCACAGTGTTTGACGTCACTGAGCGTTTCGAAATCGATCAAGTTCTCAGAGAGACGAAAGACCGAGCGCTGAAAGCAGAAAAGCTTCTGAGTCAGGCCGTGAGTCTCGCAAAGATTGGGTTCTACGATTGGGATATTCCGCAAGATCGCATCACGTTCAGTGATCGCTTTAAAGAAGACTGGGGTCTTGAAGACGGCACGCCTCTGAGCGAAGCGTTTCTACTTATCGTCGAAGAAGATCGTGCCCGAGTTCATTCGCTGATCGAAGATGCGATGAGGAACAAAACTGCTTATCGAGCTGAGTACCGAATACAGCGACGGGATGGCCGAATTCTTTGGTTAGAAGTCCAGGGTCACGTTCTATACGACGCTGGAGGAACTCCGATTCGTTTTTTTGGAACGAGTCTCGATATCACGTGGCGAAAGATGATCGAGATTCGACTAGCAAACGAAATCGCCCAGCTCGATCAGATCTTCGAGAAGTCACCGGCGGCGATGGCGACATGGATCGGCGAGGATCATGTATTTGACCGCGTTAACGCCGACTATGAGAAACTCTTCCCAGGCAGGGCTTTGGTTGGTCGTCCCTTTCTCGAGGCTTGCCCAGAGCTACGCGGTCAGGGATTCGACGACATCATTCGCGAAGTCATGCGTACAGGCCAAGCCTACGCTGGACGCGAAATGCTCGCGAAAATCGCGTCGGTCCCGGGCGAAGAACCAAAAGACCACTACTTCGATTTCAGCTACATTCCTCTCTTTGATTCCAACGGAAAAGTGTTTGGAGTCTACGATCACTCAATCGATGTGACCGAAGCCGTGAGCGCGCGCCGTGAAGTCGAAAAAGCACGAGCGATTGCTGAATCAGCAAACCAAGCTAAGAGTTCTTTCCTGGCGAATATGTCTCACGAAATTCGAACACCTCTTGGCGCGATTATCGGTTTCAGCGATCTGCTGCGAACAAGCGCTTTGGGTCCGGCAGAATCAGGGAATTATCTGAATGTCATCGAACGCAATTCGAAACACCTTTTGCGGGTCGTAGACGACATTCTCGATCTTTCCAAAGTCGAAGCCGGAATGTTGACAATCGAATCGATCGATTTCTCGCTAGTCGAGCTTCTGTCAGACTTCTCATCACTCATGGGATTCAAAGCACGAGAAAAGGGAATTCAGTTTGAACTTCGATTCGAAACAAAGATTCCCGAACCAGTTCTCTCGGACCCTACTCGCCTACGACAGATTCTCACTAATATTTGCGCGAACGCGATTAAGTTCACCGAAAAGGGTCGCGTCCAATTGACGGTGAGTTACTCGGACGAAGCGCTGCACTTCCGCGTGAGCGATACCGGGATCGGAATTTCACCGGAACAGTCTTTAAAGCTCTTTTCCCCCTTCCAGCAAGCTGACTCGACCACGACTCGTAAATATGGCGGTACGGGCTTGGGCCTTGTTCTCACGCGAAAACTTTGTGAGGCAATGGGAGGAAGTTTTGACCTTGTGAAATCAACACCTGGAATTGGAAGCACCTTCGTCGCATGCGTTCGGATCAAGCCAGCTCGAAATTCGGCAATGATTGATGCCAAACTAAGCGTTGAGACCGACGGAGCAAAGCCAACAGAAACTCTTACGGACTCCCAAGTTTTAGAGGGAAAGAAAATTCTTCTGATCGAAGATTCTCCCGACAACCAAATCCTCATCAATCTTTACCTCTCAAAACGAGGAGCCAAAGTCGATATCGCAAATGACGGATACGATGGGGTGAACATCGCGCTCACGAACAACTTCGATGTCGTCCTCTGCGATATGCAGATGCCACGCATGGACGGATATGAAGCTGTTATAGAGCTACGCAAACGAGGATACTCGGTTCCGATCATCGCTCTTACAGCTCATGCGATGAAAGAGGAATACAATAAGGCGATGGCGGCAGGATTTAGCGACTACTTAACGAAGCCCGTACAGAAGGAACAGTTGATCGCGGCGATCGTGAAGCACTTATGCTAACGAATTTTACCTTTTCTGCAGCGTAAGCGTTTCTTTAGCCTTACCGATACCAGCCTCTATCGCAGGCTTTAGCGTCGAGTAGTGACTGGCTCCGTAAACAACCGTTACGAATCGATGCTTTGATAACATTGCTTCAATCAAGCCAAGCGTGAAACGATCTCTTATAATTCCGATCGCCGACGAAATTTTCTGGGTGAACACGTTGCTTCCGAAGATAGGTGCCGACTCTTCCGTCGTGATTTTTGAGCTGAGATCCTTGCCGCTTTTGCTTTTATACCAAGATCTGATCCTCGATAAAGATGGGCATCGTGCCTCCTCAATATGAAATGTCCTGCAATAATGCTTGAGAAATGATGTCGGCCTCGAATCGTCGAGTTCACCGTTCATCTCTCTCTGTCTGACCCATTGAGGAATTTGCCGAACCAAGTAGAAACCTAGGATGTCTTCATCCGTAAAGCTCTGCTGTTTGAGCTCGCGGTAAGTCTCCCGATCATCAATTTCTCCACCGATGAACCCGATGTTTTGCTCTGTAGCGCGTGCGACTGCTACCGCACTCTCCCCGCCTACGACGAAATCGTTTTTTATTCCCTTGAGAGATTCCGCAACGAACCACTGTGGACTCATGCCTTCTGAAGCCGGAATCGGTTCAATGATCAAAAACGCAGGCCTAAATCGGCTGAATGCTTCATTCACCAATTGGTGGGTCTCGCTTTTTGGATCGTTTTCGTGGTGCGCGGCCACGTAGATGAGTTCGTACGAGCCCTTCTTGTGGTGAGCAATGAAAGGTCTACGTGGCGACACCTCACCCAGCTCCGTGGTCCAAGGTCGAATCAAACCTGGATCTAGACGCGGTGGCGAGTGACTCAGTGAAACGCATCCAGAAAAGTAGTTCGATAGGAAGACCATGGTTAAAGAGAAAAATCCGCTCGATCTGGCTCTCACTGCCACTCCATTTGTTTAATCCTGTAGTAAGACGATGCCACAGATTGAGCTCGCCCGCAGGATTGAGTAAGTTTGTTGGCAACCGAAGCATCAGGCGGCCGCGGGGGACTCATGAAGACATTTAGAATTAAACAAAAAGTCAGTTGGAAGTGGGCAAACGGCACCGTTGAAGGTGAAATATTGGAAGTCTTCAAAGAGCGCGTCGAAAAAACGATAAAAGGCGCCAAGATCGTTCGGAAAGGGACACCTGAGAACCCGGCTTATCTCGTGCGTTCGGAAAAAGGAAATCTCGCGCTGAAACTTCACTCCGAGTTAAGCGAGACTTCAACAGAATTTGCTGGTTCTTCACTGATTAATTCACTGCTCGGTCAGAGATAACCAAGAGCTGAGTCCATTCATTCCTAAACTAAAAATATCAAACCTAAAAAGTCATTCCTCCTGTTGAATCCCCAGAATTCGTCGGTGTACCGTTGTACCTAAACGAATTGGTCTGCGCTTAGAAAACGCTTTTGCGAGTTTTGCTTCAAACGAATTGTCATCAGAGGAGTCATCATGGAAACCGAAGCACCAAAGTGCCCGTTCACCGGTGGGAGAGTTCATCCCACCAATACGCCGCGTTCAGGTCATAATTTCTGGCCTAAGCAGCTTAATCTCCGGATCTTGCATCAACACTCATCGAAGTCGAATCCGATGGACGCGGATTTCGATTACGCAAAAGAGTTCAAGAAGCTGGATTACGCCGCTCTCAAAAAGGATCTCAAAAAACTGATGACGGATTCGCAACCTTGGTGGCCCGCTGACTGGGGACACTATGGCGGCTTGTTCATCCGCATGGCTTGGCACAGTGCCGGTACTTATCGCACATTCGACGGTCGCGGTGGCTCGCGTTCGGGTGGTCAGCGCTTCGCTCCGCTCAATAGCTGGCCCGATAACGGCAACTTAGATAAAGCTCGTCGCCTTCTCTGGCCGATCAAACAAAAATACGGCAAACAAATTTCGTGGGCCGATCTGATGATCCTCACGGGTAACGTCGCGCTCGAATCGA
>SYLX01000072.1 GCA_005808505.1 Bdellovibrionales bacterium
CCGCATCTAGCAAGTCTTCGAGGGATTCTTAAACCATGCAGCACGATCCCAATGATCCCTCGCAAGGTCAGACGTTGATCGAACATCTCTCCGAGCTTCGCGATCGCTTGATCAAGGCCGCTTGGGCCATCGCGGTAGGAACTCTGCTCTGTTGGGCGTTTTCAGAAGTCATTTTCAACATCGTTCGTCAGCCGATCGCGCCTTTTTTGTCCCTCGATGGTCTGGTGTTCACGAATCCGATCGATAAGTTCATGGCGCATCTCAAAGTGGCGACTCTCGGCGGGATCGTACTTGCGTGTCCCGTCTGGATTTACCAGGCGTGGATGTTTGTTGCCCCCGGTCTTTATTCGCACGAACGGAAGTACAGCATCATGTTCATCACGGCGGGATCCGTTTTGTTCATGGTTGGATTTTGTTTCGCGTACTTTCTGGTATTGCCGACCGCATTTAAGTTCTTACTCACGTTCGGTGGCACGACCGATAAACCCATGATCACGATCAATGAATATCTCTCATTTTTTATGACTACGACGCTCGTCTTCGGAGCTGCTTTCGAGCTGCCGATGGTGATCGTGTGCCTAGGGGCGATCGGGATCGTTGATCAACGCTTCTTACGCACGAATCGAAGATATGCGGTCGTCGCGATGGCGGTCTTATCGGCCATTATCACGCCCCCTGATCTCCTAAGCATGCTTTTGCTTTTAGTTCCGCTCTGGGCCCTTTACGAGATTTCGATTCTACTCGTAGGAATGATCGCGAAGAAGAAACTGCAGAGCCAACAGTAAGTCGGCGACTTTTAAGGAAGTACTTCACGGATGAAGGATTTCTCCAAGGCCCGTTACACGGCCATCATTAGCGATCTGCACCTGTGCGAGGCGGAGCCCGTTCACCCGAGATTTCCGCTATGGAAGAAGTATAAGACACGCGAGTTCTTCTTCGATCGCACCTTTTCGGATTTTCTTCGCCACATCAACGACATGTCGGAAGGCGCGGAAGTCGAACTCATCCTCAATGGTGACATCTTTGATTTCGATAGCGTCCTAGCACTTCCAGATGAGCCACCGTACCGAGTCAGCTGGCTTGAGACTCGTCGCGGTCTCCATTCTGAAGAAGAGAAGTCTGTCTTTAAACTCGCACGTGTTCTCGATGACCATGCGGAGTGGATGTCAGCTCTGAGGTGGTTTATCCAATGTGGTCACCGAGTTGTTTTCGTGATCGGCAATCACGATCTCGAACTCCATTGGCCATCGGCCCAAGCCCTCATTCTCGAGCGACTCCAGCTCTCGGAGCCTTACCGAGAAAACGTGAGATTCTGCGAATGGTTTTACATCAGCAACGGCGACACGTTCGTTGAGCACGGAAACCAACTTGATCCCTATTGCCTTTGTCTAGATCCGATCAATCCGTTTGTTCTGCAGTACAACAAGCTTGAGATTCGTCTTCCTTTCGGAAATATCGCCAGCCGCTACATGATTAACGGTATGGGATTCTTCAACCCGCACGCCGACACGAACTACATCATGTCGGTGACGGAGTATTTGAACTTCTTCATCAAGTACATGGCGCGAGCGCAGCCCCTTTTGATTTGGACTTGGTTCTGGGGGGCCTTTCTCACGCTCACGCGCTCGGTGTCGGACACCCTTCTGCCCGCGATCCGCGATCCTTTGCGGACTGAAGATCGCATAGAAGACATCGCTCGAAAATCGAACGGAACCACCCGCATGGTTCGCGAACTGCGAGAGCTCTTCGCACATCCGGCGACTCAACGCCCGGTTATCGTCGCGCGTGAACTCTGGCTAGATCGTGCGTTTCTTATATTGATTGGTCTGTTGGCGTTGTTTCAAATCTTTCTGATGATCAAACAAGTTTACGAGTTATCGTTCTTTTGGATGTTCATTCCTGTTTTGCTCTTGGTGCCATTCTTCTTGTTCTACAGCCGCACGATCAAATCCAACGTCACTCAGTTCAAGGAGCCTCAGGACGACATCTTGGCGATGACCGGTGCTATCACCAAAACAAATCGCGTGGTTTATGGTCACACGCACATCATTCGTCATGAAGTCATAGGTGCCATCGAGCACTTAAACCCCGGATCCTGGTCACCCGCGTTTCTGGATGTTGAGTGCACCAAACCGATTGGACACAAAGCTTTCGTGTGGATCCAGCCGGGCGCTGAAGGTGCAGAAGGTCCAAGAGAGTCTCGTGTTTTTCACTTTACGGAACGAGGCAATACTCAAGCGGCTCCGCAATCCATGGACGAGCGGCGTAAAGCACGCGCGTAACTTTCTTCGGCAAATCCTTCGGCAAACGCCCACGGCGCGTCAAGAATTCGATTCCGGCATCTTGTCTTATCGCTTTTTATTGACCTAGACTGACCGGACCCAATTTAATTTGATTTGGGAACTCGAGAAGGATTTTACGCTGATTTAAGCTAAGGAGACGGTGAGATCATGGCAGACGTTTTGGTCGTAACTAGCAAAGTTAAGAAGTTCATCAAAGACAAAGGCGATTGCAACACCTCGGCTGAAACGATTGAGGTCCTTAGCAAAGCTGTTGAAGCTCTTTGTGAAAAAGGCATCGAAAGCGCAAAGTCTGACGGCCGTAAAACGGTCATGGCTCGCGATATCGTAATCGATCATCTCTAATATTGATTACGGCTTCAGTGCTGCTGGTTGAATTCATCCAACCTGCAGGTGTCTATGAAGGCTCGCTTCTCTTTGGACTCCTCGCGAACGCGCGCTGGCCTCCACGGAAACGCGGGCCTTTCGTTTTTAAACCGTCTCCTATGAGCTGATGCAGGCGCGAAGGGAGAAGAGTTTTGCGCAAACCCGTTGTCATCACCATCGGCCTCGTTCTCGTTGCGGCTCTAGCTGCCGGGATTCTCGTCATGCGCTCCCAGCGAACATCAAATAGCGTCAGTCCGAATCCAAATGCAGTCGCAGCTCCAACTCCTACAGAATTAACAACTGCGGCAAAAGAACTCCCGTTTGAAAATGTCATCGTAGTAGAAGCACGCCGTCTCATCGTCGATGGAAAAGCTTTGCCGGAATTCTCCTGCGACCAAACAGGTTTCGCGTCGCTGCGTTTATCGACAACCCTAGTCGCCGAATTGGTTTGTCGTGAAGAATCAACCGGCGGAGTTTCCATCGTGATCAAAGGTGGCGAGACCGTGACGGAAGAACTCTCTGCATTAGTCAGTGAAGACGGCAATCAAGCCGACGTGCGTTCCTGGATCACCAAGCGCGGAACCGAAGTTTTGATTCGACGAGCTTCACTCAACAGCACGGAAGATGCTGAAAACCCAGGGCCCGTAGACTGCTCGAAATCGGCAGAAATCCTTTCGTTTGACGAGCTCAAGCGCCAATTCAAAAAGACGCGGATTGATTTCAATCCTGAAACGTTCGACTTCGAGCCGCCGATTAACATTGATGAGCGATGTCTCACGGCGACCTGATCACAAGCCCTTCGCGATCAATGCTTGCAGAGCATTCCAATCAAGAACGGGAACTCCAAGCTCTTCGGCCTTCTGAAGCTTTGAGCCTGCTTCATCGCCCGCGACAAGATAATCCGTTTTCTTGCTCACCGAGCCCACAACCTGTCCACCGTTTGCCTCGATTAAATCTTTAGCGTCATCGCGGCCGACAGGAAGTGTTCCGGTAATCACGAATTTTTTTCCGGCCAGTGTTTGGCTTCCGGAAATTGAGGCCGATTTTTTTGTTATGGGGTCGTAAGACACACCAAGCTTTTGAAGCGCTTTGAGTTCCTCGAGAAGTCGCGGATTCGAAAACGCTTTCAATACGCTCTCGGCGACCTTGGGGCCAATGCCCTCAACGTTGAGCAGCTGGTCGAGATCCGCTCCCGCGAGTTTCTCGATCGTACCGAAGTGCTTGGCGAGATCTTTTGCCGTCGTTTCTCCGACAAACCGAATCCCGAGAGCAAAGATCAATCGAGGAAGAGTTGTCTTACGGCTCGCCTCGATGCTGTCGATAATATTCTGTGCCGACTTTTCACCCTGACGCTCGAGTTCTATGAGCTGTTCAAACTTCAGTCGATAAAGGTCCGAGAAGGAATTGATCAGCTTTTCGTCGACAAGGGTTTCGATCATTCGGTCGCCGAGACGTTCAATGTTCATCGCACGCCGAGCAGCGAAGTGTTTGAGAGATTCTTTCAAAATTGCGGGGCAAATCAGATTTACGCAACGGTAGACAACTTCGTCTTCCATCTTTTCGACTGGCTCACCGCAAACAGGGCAATCACTCGGCAAGAGGAAAGGCTTCGAAGACTTTGGTCGTTTCTCGGCTACGACTCGAACGACCTCCGGGATCACGTCCCCCGCACGCTGGATCACAACCGTATCGCCGATGCGAACATCCTTGCGATCGATTTCATCTTGGTTGTGTAGAGTTGCATTTGTAATCGTGACCCCGCCGACGCGCACTGGCTCCATGATCGCAACTGGCGTCAATGCTCCTGTGCGACCGACTTGAACGGCGATGTCGCGGATCACGGTTGTGCCTTGTTCCGGCTGAAACTTCGCGGCCACGGCCCATCGGGGGCTTCGCGCAACAAAGCCGAGTTCTTCCTGCAAGCGATAGCTATCGACCTTCACGACGATCCCATCGATATCGAAAGGGAGAAGGTGGCGAACATTTTCGATGAAGTGGTAATAGGCGATGGCCTCATCAGCCCCTTTGCATCGACGCGCTAGAGCGGGTCTTGGGCCTTTTCCTTTGTGACTTGCTTCGAGCTCTTTTTTGGAGCGTTTGACAAAGTCATCCATCGTTTCGGAATCGTCGCCGACTCCGACTGTGGGCAAACTCATCTCCGAGAGTGCTAGCTCAAATTCCTTTTGGTTTTTGAATTTGATGCCTTCCATGACGCCGGGAGCGTAAGTGAACATGCGCAGCTTTCGACTTGCGGTGATCTTAGGATCAAGTTGCCGAATCGAGCCGGCAGCCGCGTTTCTAGGATTCGCGAATGGGACAACGCCAGCTTCCTGTTGCGCTTCATTGAGAGCTTTGAAGTCACCCTTGAACATCAAAATCTCACCGCGAACTTCGAAGAGCGGGGGAGCTTTTTGCAACGATAAGCGCTGGGGGATCGAGCGAATCGTCTTGACGTTTGAAATCACGTTTTCGCCGACAGTCCCGTCACCGCGGGTAATGGCTCCCGCTAGCCGTCCATCTTCGTAAATTAATTCGATCGCCAAACCGTCGAATTTCGGCTCGCAGAAGTAGTCGATTTCTTTATCTGTCTGGAGGAACTTTCTTGCGCGCTCATCGAAGGCACGGATTTCTTCAGGCGAGTAAGAGTTCGAAAGCGACAACATCGGAGTTCGATGCGCGATCTTTTCGAAAGACTCGAGCGGGGCCCCGCCTACTCGGCGCGTAGGGGACTCCGGCGTAATCAGATCAGGATGCGCCTGTTCGAGAGAAACAAGCTCTTGGAAGAGCAAGTCGTATTCGCGATCCGTGATGAGCGGTTGATCGAGAACGTGATACTGAAAATCGTGTTTACGAATCTCAGCACGGAGCTTTTCTAGACGCTCTTGAGCGTCGGAGAGGCTTTTCTCATTCACCATTGAACTCTTTGGTGAATTTTTAAGCGAGTCCTTGGCGTTCACGGAATCGACCTCATTTGCCTTCTCAGAGTTTTTCGAGCGGGAACCAGTGCGGGAGTTTCGATTTTTTTCCGGCATCTCGCGAGAGTAAGGATGACCCAAGAAGGGGTCAAGACCAACGCGAGGCAAAACACCGAAGCGTTGCAAACACGGACTTGGTTTTGGATGCTTCTTCATTGAACAAACACATCCGCTTGGGTAGTCTCGCAGGCACGCGGAGGGCCTCCAAATGGCATCGAAATCCGAGTCGTCGATTGAGAGTTCACAGCAAAGTCTTCAGCTGACCCGAGACATCGTCGAGAATGTCTCAAAACTTGCGAGATTGAAGCTCAATGATTCGGAGACGAATGAAATGGTCGACGTCTTGTCGAAAGTTTTGGCCCACTTTGAGCAAATCTCGAAAGTCGACACAACGGATGTTCGTCCGCTCGTTACACCCACCGACATGTCGATGACATTGCGAGAAGACGAGCTCGATCTGGCAACTTCAAATTCAGCGTCAAGTGATCAGCTCCTCGAAAACGCGACTGAGCGTTCAGGCAAGCTCTATAAAGTACCTCCCGTCGTATGAACTCAAAGCGGCTCTACGCTGCTTCAGGACTCGCCTTATCTTTTGATTTTAAACTCTGAAAGGAGCTTCTGTGGATTTAACGAGTGCTTCCATTGTAGCGATCCGTGATGCGGTTCGCGCCCGAAAGATTTCTGCCGTCGAGGTGACACGGCATTTTCTGAATCGGGCCAATGCACTCAATCCGAAGCTCAATGCTTTTGTAACGATGAATTCGCGCGCCCTTGATGAGGCGAAGAGTATCGATGATCAAATTGCGACTGGAGCAGATCCTGGTCCGCTTGCCGGAGTTCCGGTAGCGATCAAAGATCTCCTTTGCACCAAAGGTTTAAAAACGACCGCTTCCTCGAGGGTCTTAGAAAACTTCGTTCCGCCCTACTCGGCGACCGTGGTGAATAAGCTCGAAGCGGCTGGCGCCGTCGTCATTGGCAAAACAACGTTAGATGAGTTCGCGATGGGCTCAAGCAACGAGACATCTGCTTTCGGTGTCTGCCGCAATCCTTGGAATCCGGAGTACGTTCCGGGCGGCAGCAGTGGTGGGTCGGCCGCCGCGCTCGCCGCGCGTATGGCCCCAGCGGCCATCGGGACGGACACGGGTGGCTCCATCCGTCAGCCGGCCGCGTTTTGCGGTGTCTACGGGATCAAGCCCACGTACGGGCGCGTGAGCCGTTACGGAATCATCGCGTACGCCTCAAGCCTGGATCAAGCCGGCCCGATGGCGACATCGACCGAGGATACCGCGCTTCTACTCGAAGTCATTTCGGGGAAAGACAAGTTCGATTCGACTTGCGCAAACATCGGCGTTCCCGCGTGGACTAAAGATATGCGCGCCGATCTTCGTGGCGTGCGCATCGGCTTACCCAAAGAATATTTCTCGGCGCAACTCGATGGAGATGTTCAAAAAGTCACGCAAGAAGCCATCGAAGCATTGAAGAAGTGCGGAGCCGAATTCATCGACGTTTCGATTCCGCTCGTTCAGCACGCCGTTTCGATCTACTACCTCATCGCGACGAGCGAAGCCTCGAGCAACTTAGCTCGCTACGACGGCGTGCGCTTTGGTTACCGAGCCAAAACACAAGGTGCTATGGATCTCGATGAGTTCTACAGCACTAACCGCGGCGAATCTTTTGGCACGGAAGTCAAACGTAGGATCATGCTAGGAACATACGCTCTAAGCAGCGGTTACTACGATGCCTATTACCAAAAAGCATGTCAGGTCCGACGCCTCTTGCGGGATGAGTTTCTCCACGCCTTTGAGGGTTGTGATCTGATTTTGTCACCAGTCACGACGTCCCCGGCATTTAAAATTGGAAGTAAAATCTC
>SYLX01000073.1 GCA_005808505.1 Bdellovibrionales bacterium
CAAAGCTGTGTTGCGCGAAGGCAGCAAGCACTCTCCGTACGGCGTTCCCGGCGACTGGTACGCTGATCCTTCGCGATTGGCTGAGCTGGGCTTTAAGACGCGGGAGCTTCAGGAATGGATGCCGAGCTTGGTGCGGGAGCTATGGGCTCAAAACAAAACATGTTTGAAGGGTGTTCTCTAACTTAAGAAGAGAATCCATAGCGACCTATAATAGTTTCCATCAATCGCGGTTTAAGTCCGTTTTATTATATTCTACGAGCGCTACTAGCGGCATCGACGTTGCAAGTCCATTAGCCGGAACGATTGGACTAAAATCCGACCGTGAGGGAGTGCAAATGTCGTCGTGCAAGAGCGAACTCGAAAAACTTGAATCAGTCCTTCATAATACTGAACCCCGAGAAACGACGATCTTTTTAGATAGTTGCGGCCCCTCGTTAGCGCGGCACTATATTTTTCTCCAGAGAGTCGGATTCGAGCGTTTGAAGACGTTCAAGCAGATCCATGCTGTGTCGGGCGGGATTTTCTCGTTAGTGGGTTTCTGGGCGTTTTCTAACAGTCAGACTCGCCAAAGCGTCGACTACTACGTAGAACACTTCGATAAAGATTACCGCAAATTACTCCACAAATCGCCATTCTCGAAACTGGCATTTGCTGGCAAGATGATCATTCGTCGTCCAATTTTTGAGGGTGTTCCGCTTCTTGAAAATCTCGTCGACTACTGTTTCGCCGAGGAACTGAGCTCCCTCCCCATTCAAAAGTTTCCGCTGCCATTTACTGCCTACACGACGCAGTCAGGAACTCGCGATTTGCTGAAAATTGCCGTCGGTGATCCGAATGAACCAACGCAGCTCACGATCGGCCAATTGATCTCCGAAGCCGTTCGAATCCCTTCGGTATACGGAGAAGGAACAAGAGCAGGAGCCCTGGGAGATGCGGCCTTCCATCCCGACTACCGGAAACTCGTACGCAGTCTCGAAGCGGAAGGACATCGCCTCATCATCTCGACACCTTGGAAACATGGTTCTCGCGGGCAGGCCACTTACATCAATGTGTTCTCTGAGGGAGACGCAAAGATGAAGATGTTCAGCGACTTCGCAAAGCTCGTACTGAACGTGAAGAATCACTCGTTTGCCGAAGATCTTCAGCTTGCGTTTCGATCCTAACCTTGGTTTTGCTCGCAAATCATGAAAACCTTTTTCAACCTGCTTTGAAAGATAAGGGCCGCGATGGTGACCTACGATTACTCTTCAAAAAATGTGCTTATTATTGGTTGCGCAAGCGGCATTGGACGAGCTACGGCACTCGCTTTTGCCAAGTCAAAAGCAAGATTGTTCATCGCCGATAAACAGGATGATGGACTTCAAGAAATCAAAGAAGAAGCAGCTAAATACACGCACGTTAACTCGGCGGTAGTCGATGTCCGCGATGAAAAGCGCCTAATAGAAATTCACGAGCAGGCAGTAAGTCTGATGGGTTCGATCGATTGTGCTATCAACAATGCCGGCATATCCGGCTCCTTCACGAACTTAGTCGAGTCTGAAACTTCCGAGTGGAACAATGTCTTGGATACCAATCTTAAATCTATCTACATCAGCACTCGTTCGCAGCTGAAGCAAATGATACAGCAAAAATCGGGATCGATAATTAACATTGGATCCGTTCTTTCATTCAAAGGTGGATACGGGCTAAGCCCCTATTGCTCTTCAAAAGCCGGCGTTATTCAGCTCACGCGAACAGCAGCCATAGAAAGCGCTAAACACGGCATTCGTGTTAATGCGATATGCCCCGGCGGAATTGAAACGCCCCTATTACGAAAACACTTCTCAGAAATTCCGAATTACGAGCAAAACCTCCTTAAAACCATTCCCATGCGCCGGCTCGGAAAACCGCAAGAAGTTGCTGAGGCCGCTCTATGGCTCGGCTCTCAAGCTGCCTCTTATGTGACTGGACAATCAATCGTGATCGACGGCGGATTTAGCGCTTAATTCTGAAAAAACTTCCTTCGCCTTTGAATAAAATACGAATGACACGCTCTTCGGTCGAGTACGCAGCGATTTAAACAGAGTCATCTAGCAAACTTCTTGGAATGGTAATTGCTGACTTACTACATTTCAAAAACTCCTTATCGCTGATTTTAGGAGGGACAATGTCCCAAGAAAAGAAATTTAGAACACGAGCGAACCTGCGATTTTCAGATTTTGACCTACAAGGTGTTCTGAACTCCCGGCAATATATCGACCTGGTTGCAGAAGCCCGCATCGATCAAATGCGAGATTGCTACAAGTTTCCGATGGACGAATTTACCAACCGAGGTCAGACGTTCATCCTATCGCAATTCACGATTGAGTATGTGAAGCCGGTCGTCTTCGGCACCGCAGTAGAAGTTGAGACACAAATCACGTCAATCGAAGGTCCCATCGCAAACATTGCATTTTCATTTCTGTCGAAGAACGGAGAAAAGCTTCATGCAAAAGGAAGCGTAAAATACGTCTTGTTCGACATGAAAAATCAAAAGACGGTTGCTTTCACCGAAGAAGATAAAGCTGCATTCATTTGAATAAAGGTAGTGCCATGGTGCTGGATAACGATCTCATCGTAGCCAATCTGATGAAACAGACGCAGTTTGGCGAAAGCGCAGGCATGCCGGTGTTAAAATCGATCCATAACGCGATAGAAGAACGCGGTGGAAGCCAAACTCTATTAGAGGAAGTCTCTCGCCAACTTGACGATGAAGCAAGGCACATCCTTGTTTACGCGGGAGTGCTTGAGAATGAACGCTTCAACGTAAAAAAGGCTGTGTCACCGCAATGGCGTGCCTTCATGGAATACGCGCGTAGTAACAAATCCTCTCTAGGATCATCAGTAGCGGCCATTTATGGCGTTATTGAGCCGTTCAATAAGCTTGCCTTAGAGGACCTGATTCTTCCTAAGCTCGATCGCACTGAATTGAGACTCGTCAACGAAGTGCTGAATGACGAGAAAAGGCACCTAGAAATTCTAGAGGCCTTCGAAGATTCGTGCGGCTCGACTCTCACTGAGCAGGATCGGAGTAGCGCTCTTCAAACTGTCTTTTTCTTCGTTGAGACTTTCAAAGACGGTGTCGATATTGATGGAGTTGGAAAGGTTCATTTTTCTACGAGTGCAAAGTGGGAGTTCCTACGCGACGTTCGAAAAACGATTCGTCGCATTGAAAGCTGGGCATGAAGAACCTTCCGCTTATTCAAAGGCTTCAACAGTTCTTCACGGTTATCTCTGCATCTCAATCGCACGCGGAACTCAGACACACCCTCGTCACCGCTCTCGTCGACTGTGACTTGAAAGAATATCTAGAAGTCTTGAATGCGGTTTGTATGGATTCGAAATACTCCATTCATACCGACGAGGTATTCACTCGGATCATTGCAACCGACGATTCAAATCGCAATCAAGCCGCCCCACCGTGGCTAAGAAGTCGATACTCTAAGCTCCTCAAAAAGCATTTACAAAATTGGAAGAACGAAAAAGGCCAGTCGCTCGACCTCCATCATCTACTTGATATCTGGCCTGCTCGCCTAGCTGACGTAGACTCAGAGAGCTGGGACCCCCCGACAAAGCTTCTACTCATTGAAGCCTTAAACTTTGCTGGTCGACATCTCTGGGCATTTCAACTCATTCAGAACACTGAGATTTCCGAAACTCAGACCTCCCATTCAGTCGAACAGTGGGCAAAACTCCGAGGCATTTATAAGGATTCCAGGCCGACCCCCCTACTCACTGCCATAGAGGCGTCGGATCGGGACCAAATTGCGACGATTGTATGTTCGCGTCCCGATATTCAGCTTCCACCGATCTACAGCATTTTCGCGGATATCATTCGTGGATTCCTCTTCCTGTTTTGGCGGCGAGCAACAAGTGAGAACAAGCAGGCGATTCTTGATTTCAATCAATTAGCTGACGACGACGAACACTGGAATCTCACCGCGAAAGCGCTTGCGTGGTACTGGTTTAGAATCGATCACAGTGTCGCTTATGCGTCTGCCCTTCTAAAGCTTTCACTAAGTAAAAGAAATAGCGCTGCTGTAGTTCGCGGACTCGATTGGACTCTATTTTGCCTTGCACATACGACAACAGCACGAACCGGCAAACTTGGTTTAGCAATTCTTGCGCGTTTTACACGCAGATTCCACCCGGCGCTTGCTCCTGATGTCCACATGCATCTCGCGATTTGTTCTTACTATCGTGGCGACCTAGACTCTGCATTGAAGAATCACGGCTGGGCAGACTACGAACTTCGCCATGGCGATCATCCATTTAATAAACTGATAAATCTCTCCAGCGCACTGCGCACCACACTCACAATGCGACTGCCTTTAATTACGAATATACTTTTGAAGAAAGTGCGTAGCTTGTCCGCGTTCTCCACCGGAACTCTCGCACTCAGAACTGGTCTGCTTGAGAAGCTAAATTCGTTCCGGGAAGATGGTGTGCAATCTGATATCATCACCGCGCTACAAACTTGCCAGGCGCAAATATCTCAGACGGTACCCATCGCAAAAGGGACACTCCAACTCCTATGCTCACTCGCATACTATGATCTTGGGGATTTGAAGCTAGCAAACAGCTTCATGTCGGAAGCTGAAGCTAACATCAAAAGGGCGAAATGTGACGCAGCTTACTTGCCGATTATTGCCATTTTAAGGACAGGTCTCGCTGGGAAATCGAGTGCGAATTTAACGCTCCCGCAGTGGATTTCAATCCTCACTTCAGGATGGCGCCGGTATTTGTTTGCATCTGCATACCGCACAAATATCGATAGCCGCAAGTTCGGCAGAATGCTTTCAGAGGCGAGTTTTAGATTCCAATGGACCTCCTTCGACACGTTTCGAATGAAGCAAAGCGAATTCCATACTGCTTCGACGGCTCCGAACCTGGAGTCTTCTCGCACGGGCTTGTTCCAGTCACTGCTTGCTGAAGGAGTCAGGAATTATCCGGAGTTTAGGTTGAAGATCATCAACTGCACTGAGCATGAAGATTCCATACCTGGTTGCCCGAGCGATCTTTATCTGCCCCACTTAGCGGAAGCTTTGAAACAGCGCTCTACTCTCATGAGAGTACGCGCCGCTAACGGCAGCCTCTGGTACTTGGTTATTCAAAAGATCGAGTGGAAATCTGAAATTCCAAGCCTCTTGATAATGGCTGCACCAGACCAAGCAAAACAACTTTCTCTCTCAAGAGCTCTTCAGGCGCAGCAACTGCTTGCATCAATCGAATCCACAGCACTTAGATTAGAGGCAGAAGAGTTACAGCTCGCGAGTGCTTTGCGAGAGAAAGATCTGAGAGCTACTGCCGCATTGGGCGAAGTCGCAACCCAAGTCGCCCATGATATTCGTAGTCCTTTGACAGCCCTTGAAGTTTTGATGGCTAACCGATCAATCGATGAGGATACGCGTTCTCTTCTGACGGCCGCTTCCCAACGCATTAAGGGAATCGCGAACTCACTGCTGACCAGATATAAGAACACTCAATCTGTTGATTGCCTAATTGCAACTCCAATCGCCGGTCTGACCCGTGCGATCGCTTCGGAAAAGCGCCTTCAGCTTGCTGCAAACGATCGGATTACAATTCTCGAACGGATTGAACCGAACGCGCTCGATGGATTTGCCTCGGCAGATCCGCAAATGTTCAGCAGAATTCTTTCAAATTTGTTAAACAACAGCATTGAGGCAATCGACGATTTTGGTTTGGTAACAGTGTCGCTCCAAGCTTCCAACAGCTCGCTTCAGCTTCGTGTCACCGATACCGGCAGAGGAATTCCCGACAACGTGCTTCGTCGGCTCGGGAAAAAAGGTTTCTCGACTAAACAAGATGCCGATGCTGGCAGCGGATTAGGACTATGGCATGCGATCGAAACGGTCAGAAAATGGGGCGGCCAACTTGGTATTGAAACCAAAGTGGATTCAGGCACAACCGTCACGATTGAATTGCCTTCTTGCTCAACTCCATCTTGGTATATCAACGAACTCAAACTGGATAGTTCAACTAAGATCGTTGTCGTCGATGACGAGCCCTACGTTGCGAGACTCTGGCAGAGAAAATTTGACCACCTAGGCGATTCGGGAATATCGATCAAACACTTTGTTTCATCGTCAGAAGCAGCTGAGTTCTTTGCATCCGATAAAAACGAATCTTATTTATACCTCATTGATCACGACCTCGGGTCATCGAGCCTAACAGGTCTTCAACTCATCCAAAGTTGTGGAATCATCAACGCTCATTTAGTGACGAATCGCTGGGATGACCCTGCGATTCAAGCTGCCTGCTCAAAAATGCAAATCAAACTGATCCCCAAGGACCGAATCGGCAACCTACCCATCTGCGTAGCAGCGAATAAGGCGACTGCTACCGCTTTCGTCCCTTCAGAAACCTAAATTGGTCTCATAAAAATACGTCTCAATTTGAAACGCTATCCTATCGAATTCATTGGTCTTTTCCCTGCAATACCTAACTGCGTAGGCGCGCACGTTTGTTGAGATCGGCCTCAAATCGAACCTGAAAGCTTTAAGACGAAACACGGGCGAACTCGGAGCCCTAAATCGGCAAGGCGGAGCGCAAAAATGGTCCTCAACACAGTCTTCAAAATCGCAGCAGTTCTCGTCCTCACTCTGATCAGCATGGATCAAGCGGCGGCGATCCCGATGGCTTCGAAAGCTCAGCTCACAGGCGACCGTGTTGAACAGAAAGACTGCGATACTAAAGGCGTTCGCAGCCAGTCGACTCTCGGAATGTTGGGTGGTTTGATTCAGAAGGTGAACCTCCACTCACCGACTGGACAAGATCCTCTCGAGAAAATTTCTCGAACTGGCGAGTTCCAAGCGTTAGCAGCAATCGGAACAATTATGCCAAATCAAGCGATCAACGTGAAAGATGCCAAGGGTAACACATTTAATACGAAGAACTATCGTGGAACAGCGACTCTCATTTCGCCATGCTATGCATTCACGGCCTACCATGTGGCGTTCGGCATCTCTAAAGATCCCTCGAAGCTTTCCAAAAAGCTCACTCAATCACTGCAGTTCGTTTCCAACGGAAAGGTTGTTACCGAGAAGAACGCGTCTGTAGCAGCCTTCGGGCAATATCACAAGACAGGAAACTTAGCAGATGACTGGGCTCTTATTCGACTGCCATCGTGCCCCGGAACTCAAATCGAGCCATTGCAGATCGATGACAGCATCAACGCAAAGACTTTTGCTAGCTCAGACCTTCTAATCGCTGGATACCCAACTGATAGGAGTTCTGACACTCTTTGGGCACACAAAGATTGTTCAGCTAAAGATGATGACACTTTAAACCCAGGAACACGGCAATCTTTCTGCGCATCAATTGCGGGCCTTTCTGGAGCTCCGCTCATGAAGAAGATTGGCGGCCGCTATAAAATGGTTGCAATGAACGTCGGCGACTACAACTACTCTCCAGGCGTCAAAACTGAGAAGTCCACTTCTAACGCGAACATCGCTATCGATATGCGTTCAATGCGATACGAAGTTGCTAAGTTCACGAAACCTGATTTTGACCAAGCCAAAGGTCTGAACCCTAAAGCTCCAGGAACAATCATCGTCGGACAGAAGTAATCGACTCGACGCTAGCCTTGCTTATGAGTGTCTTTGATATTGAATAACTTCACTCATTTGCCATTCCTTCCGAGAAGTTAGCTGGATTGAATACCTTCAACTAGCGAACTTCATGAGCAGCAATTGTGCTTTTCAGAAAACCATAACACTCTTGGTGGCATTTGCAGCTGCCTCGTTCCCTTTCGTTTCGTTTGCAAAAAACAGTTTTGAATTAGAAAGCCAAAGAATCGGTAGTAGGAAAATTACATGGGCATCACTGCCAAACCAGAGGCTAGTGAATCACCTTTCGACTCTCATAATTACCGACGAAAATGGATACGTTACTTTTTTCGATTTTGATGACGACGGTGAGTTCGACAAACAATCTATTGTCTCTGGTGACTTAGTCATAGTTAAGAGCTGGCCTAGGCGTGGCACGTTCCGGAAGATGGAGATTACGCGAACCGATGGTAACGGCCTTTTAAGCGCTACCTACTTCCTTTCAAGTGACTCCCAACGCTACGAGCTTTGGCGCGTCGACAACGAAAATCGTCGGATACAATTTGCGGAAGATCAGCCAAATATTCCTGATTCAAAAACTGCAGAATGCAAACCGATCAATTCGTCAAATTTGAAATCACAAGTAGATCAGTCCGAAGATTTAAAATCAAAAACGGAAAATCAGGCAACAAGCGCGAGCATCAGCGATCTATGCGGCTCCCGAAAAGAACAAATTACGTTAGGATTACAGCGAGTATTTCAGGAGCGTGATCAGAATCCGAGACATGTCGCCTGTCTGTCAAAAATTTCAAAGTATAGCCAGATTGCTAGAGAGCTAAAAGCGTCATCTGTTGCGCTGATGATAAGTTCACCGAAGAATACTTATCTATGTTCTGAGGATTTTCCTCCGGGCAAAATTGGTGCTCTTCAACCAGATGGCAAAATAAGGCTTCGCACCTCTTGGTTAGCAAAGACTACCAATCCAGAAGAAGTGGCTCGCGTACTCTTTCATGAACTCCTGCATAAAGGAGGCATAACAGATGAGGCCGAGATCACGAAGATTGCAGCCTGCTGCGATCGAGGATTTGATCAAACGAATCGCGCCTGCGCGTTCGACGGAACTTCGATTCACGCAACTAAACCAGATAATGATGCATCTAAGGACTCTAAGACCGCTGAACATCAGAAAAAACTGGAAGCTTTGGATGCCCAGGCGCGAGAGTCAATAGATGACGGTATCAACTTTCTGGTTAACAAAGACAAACGCCGCTTTTCGTGCGTGAACAACTCAAGCTCCAGTTTAGCCGAATCTTGCGCGAAAGAAGTTCGCAAGTATTTTACTGAACTTAAAGCTAACATCGATTCCGATATCTGCGGCAAGGACACCACCACTCCTGAAGTTTGTGAAGCAACTAAGGTTTATACTGCTGGCATGGTGAACATAAAGGCAGAAGAATGCGGAGTTAAGAATTCTAAAGAATGTGTGTTCCGTGATGATCGCCCAAAGCCAATAAATACAATCATTTTAGGAACTGAAACTTCGGCAGTAAAGATGAAAGCAAGTCAGTGGGGAGGCGTACTTACTGATGGTTCCTTACTTTTAGCAGGTGAAAACGCGAGATCCCAAAAACAATCAGGGAAGAAACCAGGTGCAGAGGAGAAGTTCAAAGAAGGTGATTTCTCAAAGTTGAGCGCTATGCAAGATTCGAAAAGAAACGAACTTTCGCCAATCGCTCGGGCTGCTAAGGAAGGCCAAAAGGCGTTGACTGAAGCAGCAACCAAAGTCGCAAAACAAATCACCGTAATCGACAAAGCCCAAGCTGAAACGAAAACTCCGACAGCGAAAGCAGCACCCGAAGCCCAACGCGCCACGAAACCGGAGCGGAGTGCGAAGGCCGAAGCTCCGCCGGAAGAACGCCCGAAGCCGCAAGCGAAAGGCCGATCTGCGCAGGCAGCTGCCCCCGTCTATGTGGCAGCAGCACGGACACAACAAACTTCGGATACGCGCACGCCCGCAACGAAACAAGAAGAGCAAACCACGGTACGCTCCACCACCCCGCGCGGCTCGAGCGAGTCTACCACTGGAAACACCGGCTCAAGCGCAAGCTCCACCGGCGGAGCACCAATGCGCGCCACGGCTTCATCGATGACATCGCAAGGGCCGAAGCTCAAGGCAGGCAACGTCGAGATCTCGCCGATCTCGGTGAGTGCCGCTGCATTTGGCGGATCGCTCGGTGGCGAGACGTCTGGATCGCGAAGCGGTGCAGCTCCGGCCGCGCAAATCAATCCAGCCAACTTCGTTCGTGGAACAACTCCGACGATGACCGCATCCGCATCAATGCGTGTCTCAGGCGCAACTGATGGCGGCGGCGGAGCCAGCGCGCCGATCTCATCAGGTGGCGGTGGTGGCGGCGGCGGAAGCTCCGGCTTCCTCTCCAGCGGTGGCGGCTCAAGCGGATCTGCGGCAGCATCATCACGCGCAGGAAGCGATGAAAGATCGCGGCCCGCCGAGCAGCAAGCCGACACGCAAGTCATCATGAATCGATTCGCGAAACGCAATGTAAGCAGCGCCGGTGAGTTGAAAGCGCTTATTCGTGATGTCGCGAAGGAGATCGATCCTGCGACGTTACTTGAGCAAGCGTGGTTTGAATCGCACTGCCAAAGCCTGAACCTCCACATCGTAGGCGACGGCAAATCGTGCGGAAAGCCCAACTTACCCAGACGCAGTATTAAATCTTTCTTACTCGGAAACTGAAGACATGAAACGCTCGGTGTTTCTCAAAATCTCGCTCACCTTCGTACTGCTCTACTCGCTGTACGTCGTGGTGTGGTTTACGCTCCAGCTAGAGAAAGACTACGAGCGTCTTTCTACGCGCAAGCGAGCCCAGACATCGAACTACTTGAGCATAGGTAAGATTCTGCTTCGCCACGGGCAATTTGATGATCTTCTTCTCCGCCTTGATGACGGGATGAAGGCTGCATCGTTTGATTTCTACCGCGTTTCGAAAAATGGCGATGAGCTCGCCTTCGCGAGTGCGGCAGGATCGGATGATCCGATTCAATTTCCGCAATCGAATGAAGAAGGTGAATACGACAATGTGGAGTATGGAATCCGCCACTTCCTCGTGAAAGAAGGCGACTACACGCTCGTTCTCGGTCACAAGACTTCGTTCTGGGTGCTAGCTAAGTACTATTTTCTGCTTGAGAAAGAATATCTTCTCAAAGACTTTCTATTCGTATGTTCCATGGTGGCGGCGCTCGTTGTCTATTCTTTCCGCGACCTCATTTCGCTGCTTTCGACTCTTCGTCGACGCGGATCCAAGAAAATGCGCGTGAATCAAGCGCAGTCGAAGGAGACTTTGACGCTAGTTCAAGCAATCAAAGGTTATCAGTCGGAGTCGGAATCGCTTGCGCAGGAAAATTCGCTTCTCAAGGGTCAGGTCCTTCCGGCTCTGCAGAAAGAATTGAAATCTGGCCAAACGCCTCCTTATGAATTTGATTGCACGCTTGTCAGAACCGACATCAACGGCTTCACGACGATTTTCGCTAGCCGGGATCGTTCGGAGTTCATGAGAATCATCAATGAGTTCTTTATTGGCGTGGCGCACATCGCCTCTCGTTACAATGGCTACGTTTATGAATTCATCGGCGATGAGGTGATCTTTTACTTCAAAGACGCTGAGCACTCGAATTCATCGGCGATCGCGCTTTCGGCCGTTCGCGATGTCAATGCGCTCGCTGACCAGTTTAACGAACGCACGCAGGCCGAAAACGGCTATCCGTTCCGGGTGAAGTCGAGCCTCTCCTGGGGCAAGCTGCGCTTTGGTCCTCTTGTAAATGGATTCTCGCTTGCAGGTAATCCTCTGATCGAATCGGTCCGCATGCTCTCGCATGTTCACGAGAAGTCGTCGAACACCGTCCTCTTTGATCAGGTCCTTCTTGACCGTGTAGGCTTTCTTTGCACGACTCGCGACCTTGGTGTCGCGATGTTGAAAGGTTTCTCGAATTCGCGCAGGCTTCACGTCTACGAAGGCCACGTTCCTTTGATTCATCATCTTCGTCAGGAGCGCTCGGAGTTTTATAACTTCGCTTTTTTCTATCGCTCCGATGATGACATTTGCGAGATGCTTGAATTCATCCGCACGCATCACAAGACTCTGGCGCTCCCCGACCTGCAGACTCTTTACAGCGCATTGCGCGCCTGCCGCCTCACGCAGCTTTCGGTAAATATCCGCCAGGCTTACCTGAAGCTTGTTGATGAACTCAAAGAGCGCTGTCGCGTGGAGCCCAATGATCGCGCGATCTGTTTCACGGCACTCTGCTCGACAATTAGTCTTGCGAGTCGCCTCTTCCCTCTAGAGGAATTCAAAGGTCGCCTGAGAGACACGCTTCTTTCGTGCGTCGAGCTCGATCACAAACGTGTCATTGCAAACGTCGTTGATATCTTTACCGAACTCGACCCCGAAGCGAGCGAAGAGATCTTCGATAAGCTTCTGGGGCACGATGACCATCGTATTTCGGCAAACGCTCTGATTAAGTCCGCGAAGATGAATTGGAACTTCCGTATGCATCGTCGCTTGAAAGCGATGCTGCGAACGCAAGAGCCTTATCGCCGCGCCAGTGGTCTTTACGCGCTCGGTGAAATTGCGCATTACTTCCGAAAGACCGACGAAGTCGCTTTCCGTGCGGATCTGAAATTACAAGCTCTCGTTGAAGAAGGCCTCATGCTCGTAGCGAGCACGAATGAGATGACTCAGAGGCAAGCCTTTAAAGCCATGATCAAAGCCGGACGCCAAGAAGAACTCTTGGCCTTAGCTCCGCGACTCGCCTTCATTGGACCTGAGTTGCGCCAAGCCTTAAATGAACTTCGCGGCGAGACTCAAGCCCCACAAGATCAGGCCAAGCCGCAGCTTCGCCTGGTCGGGTAAAAGGTCACTCAGCTCCGACGATCGTGACCGAGCCCATCTGGAACTCAGTGCCGTAAAGATAACCTTTGATCGTGATGTAGTGTACGTTCGGCATCGGCGTGCCCTCGTCGTCGTACTGATTGCAAGTGACTACCGTCTCGACGGCGCCTTCACCATCAACCTTCGTCAACGTGTCGCGAACGCCGTCGCATTCCTGATTACGATTTTTTTCAAACGCTGCAATCACGCTTTTAACTTCGAGATCATCGCGAATGGCTTCAACCTGCTGAGATTTATTCGAAGCCGCAAAAGCCGTGACCGATGCCCCAACGAGAAACACGGAAAACAGAGACGCCAAAGTTCTCATACTCACCTGCCTATAATTTGAGATCGTGAACATACAAGCGGGACACTTAAACCAATGCGGTTCAAAGCGTAAAGAAGAGAAAAGTCATGATAACTATCGAGCAACGGAATAGATTAAACTCACATCCGCGATATCAAGCGTAGCAATCGATCTGCAGCCGATCGCCTTCATGAAGCGTCACGCGCACAAGTCTCGCGCCCGATCCCGCTTTACGCATTTCGTCCTGCAAACTCGTGAAGCAATAGCTCACGATTCGCTCAGAGGTCGGTGAGACGCCGGCAAACGGCGCAAGCGTGTTGAGATCTTTATGATCAAGATTTTCGGTGACCGCTTTTAACCAACGATCGATATCGACAAGATTCACGATCATACCGGTTAGAGGATCGATCGGGCCTTCGAAGTAAGCATCGAGAAGAAAATTATGACCGAAGCCTTCGTCTCGATAAAAACTTCCGTAAAGCTTCCTATTTTCTTCCGCCGATAATTTTGGATTGAAGTTCCGGTGGGCCGCGGAAAAGCTCGTCTGTCGTACGATGCGAACAATTGGTTGGCTCATCCTTCAACTCCACCGTTAAATTCTCTGAGCCAACCCTACCCGATTCAATTTCGAAAATCGAGCGCTTAACCAACGGAGCCGAGCCGCTCCTCCGCTGGTCGTCGCGCCGCCACGGGCTGCGCATCCTGAGCCGCGATTTCCTCGGGGCGTACGTACGGTACGATACGCTCGCGAGATTCGCGCGCTCGCTCGATAGCGATACTCTCCGCCGCGCGATCAAACAAAATCATCGTCAAGAGTCTTGCGGCTGAAGACAGTCCAAAGAGCAGGAAGTACGTGGAAGACGACTCACCAAGATCCGAGAGGATTCTTCCGCCGATTGTCGTTCCCAATAGAACCATCAACGCCGTAAGGAAGTTGAACACACTCAACACGCTGGTACGTTCTTCATCTTTCACGACCCCAAAAAGCACGAGCGTCATACCGAGCTCATACACGGCCCAAACGATGCCGCTCACGATCTGGGCGAAAAGCAAGAACGTGTAATCACCAGAGAAGATCCAAAGCGCAGGCGCGATTGCAACACCGACGAGTCCGACACGCATCAACTTAAACGGATCGATGTTGTGTGCGGCCTTGCTCAAGAAAGAGAATGCCGCGATTTTTGCAACAAAGCTCATTCCGATGAGCCCCATGTAACCCGCATACGACAAGCTCAGTTGCTTGAGCATGAAAGGGTTAAAGAATGGGCTTGAGATATTCACCGCGGCCGAGAGAATCAAAAGGAAGTAAAATAAATGCGCTTCTCCACCGCCGCGAACTTTCTTGGCTACGCACTTTAACGACAAACGTCTCTGCGCACGTACCGAACCCGGCCGTTCGCTTTGTTTGTGCATCGAAAATGAACTTCCGATGCGGGCCGCACCCGAGATCAAGAATAAAACCGCAAAGGCTGCGTGCTCATATCCAGCTTGCTTTGAAAAATGAAGAAGACACCCACCCGCCACCAATCCGATCACGAGACCTAGTTGGCCCAAGTGATTCCGACGAGCGAGATACTTCGGCCGCATCTTTGAGGGCAACAGCGTTGCCATCCAAGAGTTCCACGCAGGGCCCGACGACAAACCGCAAGCCCAATAGAGCGTAACGATCGCAAAGACCCACGTGATCGGGACACCAGGTCCCCAGAGCGCCATGCCTATCAACGGGAAAAAGCAAAGAGCCTGGATCATGCCGAGCAAAACCATCCAGCGGCGGTAAGAGCCAATACGCTCAAGCAAGTAAGGAGCGGCGAGTTGAACAGAAGAGCCGATCAAAAACGGCAACGCCGTAACCATCGCCGTCGTGACTTGGCTTGCGCCCAACGCCAACGCGAAGGCTGGAAAGAAAGTTTCCCCCGCGCCGATCATGGCATTCGAGAGAAATGAGTCGATCGAGGAGAAACGGAGATCTTTGCGGAGCGACTTCGCGCACATCATGTGACGCCGAATCCTTCTGGTACTTGCGACCCAGGCCGACCTTGGTCTGGGCGGGCTAGAAATAAGAAAAGCGATCGGCTTGCGTGCGCGCGAACGCACTCAGGCCCATCGCTTTTCGTTTGTTGAAACTGAAAGCTGAGAAATCGAGATCTAAAACGGTGCCGAAATTTACTGATTCATTCTCGACGAGATTTGTCGCGCGGCCGAGTCGAGATTTTCAACTCGGGCCACGCTCGCAGAGACAAACTTACTGACCTGCGGGAGCGTCAGTTGCCGGAGCTGCTGCATCCGCAGCTGGTGCTGCAGGAGCTTGCTCAGCGGGAGCTGCTTCTTTTTTCTTCGCTTTCTTTCCGTGCTTACCTTTTTTGCCTTTGCCAGCAACTTTCGTCGCAGTTGCCATTTCGGTTTCGTTTGCTTGAGCAAGTACAGGCGCGCCAAGAGCTGCTACGATAGCGAGCGTGATGAAGAGTTTCATTACATCCTCCAGTGATGTGATTGAAGTCGTTCGTTGGTGTTTTGGAACTGGAGATATTTTTAAAAGCAATCAAGCTGATTGCAAATGAAACTTTGTAATTTTCTGCAAAGATGTTGGGTTAATGAAACAAATCCGAACTGGAGCTGAGCGTGGCGTTTCTCTATCGCATCTTTCTTAAAGGACTTCTGACACTCTTACCGATTCTGCTCACGATCTACCTTCTGCTTTGGGCCTTCAACCAGGCCGAGAGAACGCTCGCCAGCCCGATACAAAGATTCGCTCCTGAACTCTCGAACGTGCCAGGTGCCGGCGTTCTCATCGGGATCCTCATCATTTTTGCTGTCGGGCTTCTCGTAAACAACTACGTCACGCGCAGGCTGGTGTCGTGGTTTGAGAGACGTCTCGAAACGCTCCCCGTTTTTCGCTCGATCTACAGCCCAATTCGCGACGTGACAAAGCTCTTTTCGAAAGAGGAAAGCGCCGGTCGTGGGCAAAGTGTGGTGATGGTTCAAATCGGAAACGGAATCGAAATGATGGGCTTGGTGACAAGAGATGCTTTTCACGATCTTCCGGCAGGAGCGATTGCTGATTCGACCGTCGCCGTCTTCTTACCTTTTAGTTATGGCGTCGGCGGGATGACGATCCTCGTGCCCAGATCTTCGATGCGCGAAACCCAGATTCCAGCTGAGCGCGCGATGCAACTCGCCGTCACGGGCTGGATCAAAAGTTCAAAATAGTTACAGCGACATCTCCGGCTCAACCATTCTTGAAACTGCGTTCACGAGTTTATTCACGGTACCCTCGAGATCATCAAGGGCTTCGTCCGTCGTGCGATCACTCACCGCTTCATCACTTGTAAGACCTAGAGTTTGTTCAGCCAGGTCGACGAGCACCGGCTCAATCCACGCGGACTGTTCCGGCCCCATCTGAAGCGTTACTTGTGCAACTTGATCTAACGTCACGAGAATCTTCTCGATTCTCATGCGGCGATTGATGATTTGATCGCCTGCCTCTTTTTTGACTTTGGGAGAAAGGCGCGCTGTTTTCTTAGCCTCAACCGGGGGCGCTGCCGGCTTCGCATCAGCACTCGGTACAGACGGCGGAACAAGTGGATCAACCGGCACCTGCGGTTGCGCCAAAGGGTCTGATGGCAAAGTGGCGGCGGATTCAAGATCCGCGATTCCGTGGGGATGCGGATCCGCTCGAACAATCCATAAACCCGAAACGACCGCCGGAATGATCATGACCGTCTTGAGTACTGATACAGATATTGACATCGAGCCACCCTCCAACCAGACGTGATCCTCCCCCCTGATGAAATATTCCGCACGTGATTTACCGGTCGTCTCAAAGGTTTCACGGAACGAGACCTTTCATCCCGATTTTCTAAACATTCTCTCCACGCCATCGACAAGCATGCTTTGTTCGGTGAGGCCAAACTGAGACTGTTTGAACCGCCGTGGTTCCGGACCGATTCACTCGGCAATCACACTCGTCAAAGAGAGGTTCACATGAGATCTGAAGCATACGTATTTGAAGCAGATTCGAAGCAGATTGAACGTTGATCACTGAAGATCATCGACCGGTTAAAGCAACATGCCTCAAGGAAAGAGGCTGAAGAACGGAGAAGAGAGTCATGATTCGAGCTGGAGTCGACCTACACAACTTGACGCTTACAGATTCAATCCGCGCCAACACAGTTCATGCTAACTCGATCCAGGACCGAGCTCTCATGGATGAGCAAAAATTCGAGAACATGAAACCACGTGATCTCGTCCGCTTGGCGCTTGTTCTCATTGCGAGCGTTCTCCTTGCGTCTATCGGCGTATTCGCGGAAGCCAGCACCGGCACAAGTGATAATGGCGCGGTCACTTCGAAAGCAAAAAAGAACGAACTGAAATTCACCCTCCAGCAAATTCAGCGTTACGAGACGCTCTCGGGCGATCTCCACGAACGCGCACAGAATGAACTTGATGAAGCCAATCAGATTAAGATGAAAGTTGCGATCGAGAAGCTGGATCAACGCATCGACGAGACGCGAGAAAGCCTTGAACAAGCCAGCCAGCGAGGCTCGTGCGGAAAACAGAAAAACGCGATCGCTTGCGAGCATTTGCGCGGAAGTTTGAACCTTCTACAAGAAGCCGGCAGTCGCGCTGTCGGCGTCGTCATCGACGTCGACAACGGCCTTGCGCAAAGCCCCTTTAAGATTTCAGCGTCAACACGACGGGACAGTGATCTGACCCCATGACCTCGGGCCGATGAACGGTCGCCTTCAAGCGATCCTTCATCTCCGGATTCGTGACGAAGTAATCCAGTCGCCAGCCGATGTTTTTCTCCCGCACTCCGGGGCGGTAACTCCACCAGGTGTAATGCCCCGGCCCTTTTTCAAAACTCCGGAACGCGTCGACCCAGCCGGCTTGATTTAGAAATTGATCCATCCATGCGCGCTCCTCCGGCAGGAAGCCCGCGTTCTTCAAATTCGTTTTTGGATTTTTCAAATCGATCTCGGTGTGCGCGATATTGAAGTCGCCACAGAGATAAACCTCTCGTCCTTGCGCGCGCAAAGCTTCGAGACGGAGCTGAGCCGATTTGCAGAAAGCCAATTTGTACGGGAGCCGCGCATGATCACGCTGACTATTTGGAAAATAACTATTGATGACCGTCACGCGCCCGAAATCCGCCTCGAGCCACCGACCCTCGCGATCGATATCAAGGACCCCGAGTCCCGGTCGTAAATCATCAGGCTCTTTTTTCGAGTAAATCACCAAACCCGAATAGCCGGCCTTTTCTGCGCAATGCCAACTCGAGGCGTAGCTAAGAGGATGAGCTAATGCTTCATCTTCTCGCGCCATCTCTTCGGAAATCTTGATCTCTTGGAGACAGACAACATCGGCCTTCTCACTCCCGAACCACTTTAGAAAATCCTTCTTATGAACAGCTCTCAAACCGTTCACGTTCCAACTCACCATTTTCATAGGGCACGACTCTACCCTAGGGAACTCGCGACGTTGAAGTCGAATTTTGCGGGAATTCAGGCGGATTTGGAAAGTTCGGTATCTTTTTGAAGGAGCTTTCGCAGTTGCGAAATGAGTTCAGGATTGATCGAGCCCGTTTTGCGAATGGCTTCGAGCGCATCGAGCGGGGTCAGACGCACGCGACCTTCTTCAAATCGCGTGAGGTAATCAAATTGATCGGCGAACGATAAGATCTGCGCTTCTTCCGAAAGGCGCGCAGCCGGCATCTGCTTTGGCCAGCCACGGCCATGCCAGCCTTCATGATGCAGCAGAATCGCTTTCTCGACCGAATCAGGAATGATGATCCGCTTGTTCTTGATCATGTTCACGCTTTTTTCGGGATGCGTGTAGTAGATCTGCTTTTGCTCGTTAGTCAGCTCATGCTCGCGGACATTCTGGAGTTCATCCGGAATTTGCGTCATGCCCAAGTCGTGAAAGAGACCGGCCATCGCGAGATCTTCGGGGGCTTTATGGCCAATTCCGATCGCAAACAAAGCCGCGAACGTCGAGACGTTCGATGCGTGATTGTAGGTATCGCCCGCTTCACCAACTGCGCCCATCAACTTTTTATACCAGTTCGATGAGACGCCTTTAGTGATGTAGTTAGAAATGATGTTTTCACATTGCTTGATCGTCTCGCGACCGACGTCGAAATCCGCTTTTACCGACGAATCGAAGATGTCGGTAAAGAGCGTGCGCACGCAGTCCTTCAGCTTTTCTTGGCGCTCGGTCGAACTCACGCCTTCGTCACCGAGCTGGCGAAGCTTTTTCGCCGTATGCTGATAAAACTTATTCATGTCGCGGTGATCAACCCAAAGCTGAGTCATCTGTCGCGCCTGCATCTTCTCGATCTTTGCCGGCTCTACCGGTTGATTCGCTGCCGTGTAACGAATGTGCTTATTGTTCTTTGGCAGAAACAAGAACGTTTCGAATTGCAGCTGATCGCCGCCCGAAATGTCGAGAAGCTTCACCGTTCGGAAGGAGCGCTCTTTTCTTTTTCCCGAAAGCACATTCTCTTGAATGGCCTTCTTCACGAGCGGAGCATCCATCGGAAGAACAAAAGCCGCGGTGAACCCGTTTTTCACGAGAAGCCGTGGCTCATATCTATCGGTAGTGATGGTGACGTAGTATTTGATCGTCCCAGGCGCTTGATTCAAAAGCACCTGGGCCAATTCGATTCCCGCCATCCCTTCGATTCCGGGTCCGCAGAAAATCGCGTTGAAAGCTTCATCGTCCCAATGCTCGAAGCTTTGGGCGAATTCTTCAACGTTGTGAACACGAGTGAACTCGACTCCGTCGCAGGCGGCTTCCACCGTCTGTTGCGCTTTCGGCTCGAGGCCGATCGTCAGAATGCGAAGAGGAGCGAAATCACTCATGCCCAACTAAATCCAAACTTCAGCGTGCGGAAGTTTTTTTGAATGTCTCCTCAAGCTTTCTCTGCAGAAGCTCGGGAGTGAACGGTTTTACGATGTAGTTATCAACGCCGGTTTTCACGGCCTCAGCCACCTGGTGACCTTCGCTTTCCGCGGTCAACAAGATGAACGGAACTTTTTTGAATCGACCATCAGCGCGCACGCGCTTGAGAAGATCGAGCCCCGTGCAATTCGGCATATTCCAGTCCGAGATCACGAGACCAATCGCCGGAGATGCGGATTGAATCGCATCCCAAGCTTTCTGACCGTCAGCCGCTTCAACGATGTCGGCGAAGCCGATATCTTTGCACGCTTTCGCAACGATCTTACGCATTGTCATCATGTCATCGACAACCAGGACACGGGTGGTGGGATCAAACATGCTCACTCCTTAAGTAGCCAGCCTTCAGTGATCGTTATCGGAAACTTCGGCGATAACACAGAGGGCCTATCTCAAATCTTCAACAATTTTCCGCTTCTACCTTCACTCGCGCGAATCGATCGAGCTCTTTCGACACACTTCTTAGAGCTCGGCGATTTCCTCAACGCTCGACGACGATCTCAAGGTGAAACGCCCCGTGGGGGGTTTCGAAGGGAATCACGATGGAAGGACCGCGACCTTGGTACTGAATGCGGATCTTATCGCCCGTCAGAACCGTCGGCAGAGCGCGATCCAACGTGTAGCCCTTCTGATCATTCAACACCGTTTTCGCCTGTCCGAAGATCATGTTCAGAAGCTCAGCCGCAGCATCTTCGATCTCAGGAGTGATGGCGGAATGCTTCTCGCCCGTGAGACCTTCGTAGATCTTCAGAAACACGTCTTGCTTAAAACAAAGACTGATCGAACCCGTGAACTCCGCACAAGAGAGCGCGATGACACCGGCGATTTCCATCGGAATCTTGTCGTCAGGTTTTTTCAGCGTCGCTTTTCCGGGTGTGAGCGCAAGATTCGCCTGCGTCTCGAGAACGTTGCGCGCAGCCGCGATGAACGGATTGAGAAATTCGACATCGACCGACATCTTCGCCGGCTGACCTTTTTTCTTCGCTTCTTCGATCGACGCAACAGGAACAAAAACGCTCGAGAGTCCGTCTTCGTTGAACTGCCCCATCATCTTCGGATTGATGTTGATAACGAAGAGACTCTTGCCGTTTTGCTTCAACGCTTGGTTGAAGAGCACGAAAGCGCGATAAGCCATCGGCTTGAATTCGGTCGTCGCTTTAAAATCAATGACGTGGACTTTCGATTGCGAAAGCAACCACGTCTTCGTGTTGGCTTCCATCACTGCCGGATCCGCGCCGTCAATGACCGCCGGACAAGTGATCAAATGGATGCCGTCTTTATCAATCGATTGAAACTGAGACATTCCTGGAGGCCTTCCCGGGTCAAAGCTGATGAAATCTCAAAGGCACATTCAAGTGGAGCGAATAGAATCAGGATGCAGGGAGCAGTGGAAAAAATCCACCAGATCTTAACCCGCCTCTGAAGGCCCAGACTGAGGTCGTGCTTCCCTCGTAAAAGTTAAAGCGACACGACTTAAATTCGAAAAACGATGGAGGTGTTTAATCTCTGAACAAAGGGCTCAAAAAACGGCGCTGATGACTTCGATTCTCCTGATTCTAAATTCCTACTCAAAAATATTTTGATCTATGAATCGCAAGCGATTCAGCAGGCTTAGAAGAAACTCCGAAGACATCCGTTCTGGCCGCGTTGACAAGGCAATGGGTGACCTCATCTTCGAAGGAAGACGGAGGCGCAAACAATGGAGCCGGTCATGCCCTTATTTCCCCCTCGGAGTACGGATCAAAGCCCTCGCGTCTACGAAGTCGTCCGTGAGACTTGGCTGACGCAAAAACCAAAACCAGCCAGCGCGCTCGTTGCGGCCGCTTCCACGATCATTCTCGCGCTCGGGGCACTGATCTACCTTCAGGACATCGGAGGCGCCTCCAAGTGGATGGCCGCATCTTACGAGAGCGTTTACGTCAAAGGTGAATGGTGGCGACTTTGGACAACGCTCTTTGCTCACGGTGACGCTGGTCACTTAGCCGCGAATACGTTTCTATTTTTCATCTTGGGCTTTTTCTTGTACGGCTATTTCGGCGCAAGACTCTTCCCCTGGGCCGCATTGTTTTGGGGGGGCTTGATCAACCTCGCCGTTCTTCCCACCTACCCTCACCAAACAAATTTGATTGGGATGAGCGGCGTCGTCTATTGGCTTGGTGGCGCATGGCTTGTGCTCTACTTCGGACTCAGTCGACAAAAAAATCTGACGCAGCGGTGGTTGAGAACTTTAGGTGTAGCGATCCTGATCTTCATGCCGGCCGAAACTTTTGAAGTCACCACCAGCTACCGTACGCACTTTGCGGGTTTTGCGCTCGGACTCGTTGCGGGAGGATGGCATTTCTTTGCGCATCGGAAACTTTTCCGTACGAAAGAAGTACGGGAAACAATCGTTGAAGAAGTCGACCCTGGCGATGATCTTCCGCCGCCAGAAGGCTTTCACTAAGAAAGCCTTCTCTTCTTAAAAACGGGCTTGCGCTTAAATCTCGATTTGCATTCCGACTTCGATCACCTGATCGACCGGAATGTTGAAGAACGCGGTCGCGCGCTGCGCGTTTCGCGACATGAACGAGAAGAGATGTTCACGCCAGATCGCCATGCCAGGGTTGTCGCTCGCGATTAGGGTCTCGCGACCGAGGAAGAAAGTGATCTTCTTCATCTCGATGTCGAGACCTTTCTCGCGCATGCAATCGATCACATCCACGACATCGGGCGAATCACTGAAACCGTAATTCGCGATCACGCGATAGATTTGCCCGTCCACTCGCTCTAGCTGCACTCGCTCATCGCGTGGAACGGTTGGAATTTCCTTCGTCAGTACGGTCAGGATCACAACGAGGTCGTGAATAACTTTGTTGTGTTTCACGTTGTGGACCATCGCAGGCGGTGTGGTGTTCGGATCTCCCACCATGAAGACCGCCACGCCCGGAACCTTCGCGAGGTTTGAAGCGCGAAGTTGATCTAAGAAATCTTTAAGCTGGATGACGGAGACTCGCAGGCGATCCGCAAGGATCTGACGTCCGCGGCGCCACGTCGCCATGAACGTGTACATGGTGATTCCGATCATGATCGGCACCCAACCACCCTGCTCAATCTTGATGGCGTTAGCGCTTAAGAAAACAAGATCGATGATGATGAATCCAAGCGATGCCGCAACCGTTGCTCCAAGGCTCCACTTCCACAAGCGTCGCTGGACGACGGCGAGCAAGATTGTCGTGATGACCATCGTGGCCGAAACCGAAATACCGTACGCAGCCGCAAGATTTGAGGAGCTTTTAAACGTCACGACAAGCCACAAACAACCGAGCAAAAGCGCCCAATTCACTTGCGGCAGATAGATCTGGCCAATCTCGCGATTTGACGTGTGGATGATTTGAAGACGCGGCACGAGGCCAAGCTGAATCGCTTGGCGCGTCAGCGAGAATACTCCCGAGATCAAAGCTTGCGAGGCAATGACCGAGGCCGCAGCCGCAAGGGCGACGAGCGGATAGAGCGCCCACTCTGGTGCCATTAAAAAGAACGGATTTTCCGC
>SYLX01000074.1 GCA_005808505.1 Bdellovibrionales bacterium
AGTTAACTTCGACGATTCGAATGCAGTACACGCGTCTTAGATTGAGAAATTTCAAATCCTAGTGGATCCAAACCGCTAACTGCGGAGAGAAGCGCCGTTAAAGCGGACTTGGCTAAAGTTGGGGCGTTTCAAAGCCGAACCGTCAATATGGCAAAGTCGCGCGCACGGTTTTTCCAATTTAGCCTTTTAGCCTCTTCGCTCTTGCTCATGGTGTCGTTCAATAACTGCGGCGGTTTCAAACCTGAAGCCTCGCTCGGACTCTCCGTTCCGGACTCAGGTCAATCCAATATCCCAATAAATGCGAAGTCGACTTACGATCGTAAATGTCAGGCCTGCCACGGGGACTTCGAATCTTCGACTAAGCGCACGCGTGCCGCGAGCCAAATTCAAAATGCCGTTTATGCCGTTCCGGCGATGAAGTTCGTGAGCGTTTCAGATGCTGAAATTAAAGCGATTGCTAGCTCTTGGGGCGGAGACGCAACTCTCGGAAACAATCCCGACCAACAAAGATTCGTTTGTTCAGATCCAACGGCGCGCGGATCAAGCCAACGAGATATGCGTCGACTGACATCTCACGAGTTCACCAACACGCTTAAAGACCTAGTTGGAGCTACGATATTTGCAAAAATCGAGAGCCTTGCGAGATACCCGTCCGATGATTTGGAAAAAGACGTCGGTGAGTTCTCGAAGCTTCATACTTTCCAGCACGTTGATTCGATCGTGAACGTGTCGATGGAAGTTGCACAAGAATTGATGGCTGCACCGACCGAGTTCGCGAAAATTGCGCCGGCGTGCTTGCCTCAAGAGCTGAGTCAGGGAATCGTCACTCAAGCCTGCATGACTACATTTGTTACTACTTACGGAAGGCGAGTCTTTCGTCGCCCGCTCACGGCTTCCGAGGTTGCAAGCTTAATAGGCGTTATGACGACCACTCAGGCCGACATTAACCCTCTTCCGGTAAAAGACAAAGTCGAGCTCGTTCTTGCGCGGCTTTTTCAGTCGCCGTCACTTCACTTTCACATGATCAAAACAACGCCCGCGACGAGCGCGAATCGCGTGAAAGTGGATGCCTACACGGTGGCATCGAGAATCAGCTACGGCCTTACCGGTGGACCACCGGATGACACTCTTCTCAATGCCGCACGTGATGGTAAATTAGAAACTCTTGAAGGTGTGAAGGCGCAGGGCCTGCGTCTGCAGAACACAGCAGGTGCAAGGCGCCAGTTTCGCGACATGGTCACATTCTGGCTAAGACTCAATAACGTCGTTTCACCTGCAACAAACGCCCTCGTCCGCGCCGGTTTGCCCTCTGACGGCGCGACTCGAAATCGAATTCGGACCGAAATCGCAAACGAGACTCTCGATTTTGCAGAGCATATCGTCTTTACTCTCAACGGCACTTACGAAGACCTGATGACGTCGAAGCTGAGCTTCCCGAAATCGAACGAGTTGGCAAAGATCTTGGGCGTGACACTTCCATCTCCGATTGCGCCGGTCGCGAGCACCGACGGACGCCAGGGCCTTTTGATGCGTCCTTCACTCTTACTGTCAAATTACGAACGAGAGCGCCCGATCTACCGCGGGGTGGTTGTACGTACGCGCTTTCTCTGCGACATCATTCCGCCGCCTCCGGCTGACGCGGATCAGGCCGCGACTGATAATATCAGTGCCGTAGATCCTCTCTCCTTACCGGCGCGCGAGGTGACCAGCATCACGACCAAAAATACGAGCTGCACCGTCTGCCACAATCTCATTAACCCGCTTGGCTATGTCTTAGGGGGATTTGGTCCACTTGGTGAGAAGCGTTCATTGGAGCGAGTTTACAATCCGGCTGGAGCTGAAGTCTCGAGCTTTCCACTTAACACGCAGGCATCTGACTTGAATATCGCGCGTCCTAATGACCACGCTTCCGATGCGGCTGATGTCGTAAAGCATATGGTGGAATCGACGAAGGCGCGAGCGTGTTTAGTGCAAAACATTTTTCGTTACAACCGAGTGCAGCAAGAGAGCGAATCTGATCACTGCGGGTTGGGTATTGCCGAAGCCGCAGTTCGGAGTGGGCGGCCAGTTAAAGAAGTTATTCTCGAGACGCTGGTGAACGAAGACATCTTCTGGAAGGGCATCTGAAATGTCGAAGCAATCAGGAAAAAAGAGCGAGCTCCTCACGAACGATCGGCTACCGGTTGTCTTCGATCAGGTCAGCCGAAGAATGTTTATCCGTGGACTTGGTTCCGCCCTGGCGATTCCTTTCTTACCTTCGTTGGCCTCTCGTGCCTTCGCTCAGACGACGCAGGAGAAGTACTTCATTTTCATGAACGTGACTCACGGCCGAAGTCTTGTCGTCTGGAATCCCTTTGATCTGAATCAAACGCTGGTTGCGCCTAATGTGCGAGTTCAAAAACTTAATACGTTCACGAATGGCTTCGGCGCGACCATCGGTACGCGCTTCAATGACATTCAATCGAAACTAAGTATCATCCAAGGTCTAGATACCAGCGGTCTCAGCGATCATTATTGGTTTCCTTGGTCGGCGTCGCCATCGCGCTTTGCCAATTCTGCGGTGGATTTCAACGTTCCCCAGTTCGGCTACTCTATCGATCAGGTCTTAGCTCAATCGAACAAAGTCTACGCGAACACTCCGAAAGTGCCTGTCTTGCGAATCGATCCAAGAGAAGGTCTTCATACTTACTCTTTTCTTGGCCGGGATGCGAATGGACGCGCGATTCGCGCTGGAGCAGAAGGCAAAACAGTATTAGGAACTTGGCAGGCCGTGTCCCAGTACGTAAATCCTGCGACGGGTGCCGACAGCTTAACTCTCGCGGCGAAGAAGAAATTCTTGGTCGACCAATTTTTGGGTGAGACAAAAAAAGTGATGAGTTCACCAGAACTCAGTGCCAACGATAAATCCCTTTTGGGCAACTTCGTTGATCAGCTAAACGACGTCCAAAAGCGCGTTGGAACGCAGCAACCGACTCCGACCAATCCCCAGTGCGCAACGACCCCGCAGACTGGGGAGACCGCCGACAATGTTGCCTTCAATCGTCGTTTGATGGACATCATGGCGCTTGCAATGGCCTGCGGAGTAACCAAAGTTGGCACGTATCACCTCAACTGGGCCTCATGCATGGACCCTTCTTTGAATCTGGGCTCGCGTGTACAACCAAGCGTACACGACACGATTCACCACGGTGCTGATTCCGGCGCGGCAGATATGATCAAGTACTGGCAGTGTGCACTGGATCACTACGGATACATGGTGCGCAAAATGAATCAAATTGGTTTACTCGATAATTCAGTCGTGGTGTTCACAAGTGATTTCTCAAGCTCAACGCGTGGGCATCACGGAATTGATCTGCCGGTCATTACCGCGGGCGGCTTGGGCGGCAAGCTCGCGACCGGTGATTTTATTAGTTATTACGATCAGACGAACGGTTATCTCGAGAATACCGCCGGCATGGTTCCAGGCGTGGGCAACAAATCGGCAAAGCTGTATGCGGGACGACGATATAACGAGTTTTTGGTCTCGATTATGGCAGCGGCGGGGCTTACGCCGGCAGACTACGAGCGTGATGGTGCAAAAGGTTTCGGAAGTTACGAATGCACGCATGCCGGTTGTGGCGGTGGCGAAGGTGGCTTAAACGGCAAGATGCTCGCTTATCAAGCAAGCGGTGCCTACAACGACAATCGAAATGCAACACTTCCTTACTTCTTGAAGTCATAGGGTGCGCGCGACGGTCATCGCGATTTCGCAGTCTATGACCGCAGCGGCTAAGTGGTGCATTGGTTCCGAAGCCTCGCACTCAGCCTGTCATTTCAACCGCGTCACTTGTCGGGATCATTGGTCCAATCCAACATCTTGATCGCGTTGCCGTCGGGATCTCATTGAAACCCGCGCATCCTCTCGGCCTATATACGTCGCGCCTTTGGCGAGACTGCCAAGAAATGTCACCGGTGTCAGATTCATTACAGGCGAGCAGGTTTGTCTTTCATGTTAAGTTTGGCACTTCGCTAAGTTTAACAAGCCTTATCAGGTAGGAGAAATGAGCATGCGGCAGTTCCTGAGGTTGCTCTCAATCCTTACGATCGTCACCGCTTTTTTTGCGGGCAAAGCTCAGGGCGAGCCAGGTTCGCGGGTTTGTTTGGATGTTCCCGGCATCGATCTTCCAGCGTTGAACTCGAAAAGAGAGGCTTGGAATCCTCGCTTTTTCACAGAGCCGAAATCATTTGATCAAAAAAGATTTCAGTTGTTTGTGCATGCGCTTCGGGATGTTAACGGCGCAGATGCATTCATGGCTGGTTTAAGTTCGAAGGTAGGTAAAGTCTTATCTACTTCCATCATCGACCAAGATAATACCAATACATTCTACTCAAGTGGGTTGGTGTTAAGTATACCTTCTGAAAACATTTACTCTGCTCACTGGATGGACATGATCTCAAAGTCTTTTCAAAAAGACGGAAAAGTCATTCCCGAATCCGACTACGCGGCTCGGCTTCTTTATGCTTATGAGAAGTTCGGGCTTGCCGATCCGCAAAAGATTCTTCAGCAAACCAAAAGTGCTCCGGCAGATTCGATGTTCGATCAAAACGAAGTTCTGGTGCTCACCGGTGGTTCGGAATGCGAGCCGATCGAGGTCACCGGAACATTTATCAGCGTCGATAGTATGGGGAGATCGTACCAGAATGAAGAGGTAGATGCAGCCCTCGCTGCTTTTGCGGAAAGCCGTGGCCTTCCGCTTTTAAAGGTTGGTCCTGCTTCAGGCTTCTATGCTGTTGGAGTCACCGTTACCGCTATGGATCCAAGCGGCAAAGTGTTAGTGAATGCGACGAAAACTGAATTTCAAAACCTTTTTCATCTTGCTCGGGAAAGAGGAAGTAAGTTAGCCGGTGTCCTCACGGTAGACGCGAAGATGTTGGGTTATTTCACTGACGAAGCTACATTTTATACAGACGGAAAATTCGCAGGTGAATGGGAGAATGGGAAATTCACGCCTCTCCAACTCCAGCTTCCGCTAATCTTTTTGTCTGAGTGAGGGAGCCTCGAGTTTCGTAAAGGGTCTAATTTATCTGAGGGAAGAGTCAGATGAAGTCCCTCCGGAAGTAGGCTGCTATCGGCTTTTTCACTCGACCACGTAAACCAGGCCGCAAACATTTGATTTCAATCTCATCGTCGGAAAATTTTCGACGGGCGCATTGAACTCGAACTTCGTGAAATCAGTTGGTGTGTCATTGAAGACTGTCTCGGTGGCCTCTTGCGGAACGCACACGCCGTTCGATTGGCCAACGTAGTGAAGTCAGGACTCGGTTCGAGTGTCCTTGAAGCATTGAATTGGTGCCCACTCACCATTCACGCAAAGAACGATGCACGAGTCAGGCTCCTGCCAAAAGTTATTGTTGGGTATATCAGGGCCGATGGCACGGGCTGAGGAGCCAGAGTTCATCTCTCCAGAAAGCGACCGGCCGGAGCCGTCTTTGAGTTGCGACATATCACACTTGGCCGAGCCACCTCCGCCTGATGAGGAGCCGCCTCCCGGCAACTTGCAGTCGAGGACTAAGCCGGAAGCATTCGTCTCGAGATAGAGGGTCGCAATCCGGCTTGGGCGAAAGCTTTTGCCTCTCGCCGCTTCGCCAGCGGTCTCGCCGCTGTAAACAGAACTCTTCAAGATAAGTTCCGTACGATAGATGGGATTTCCTGAAGAATTGGTAGAGGTCTGAATTGGATTTTCGAGTACGAGGTCCGTGATAAGGAGATCATATTCGAGCGCAGGCTGGTTGCGTTTCAACACAGTGGAGCTGTTTAAAACAGTCAGTGAAATACTGTTTTCTCGACCGGCCGTGATGGTTGATCCCGTCAGTAGAGTTTTACACCTCACGGAATCATCGAGATCACGGCGGAGAGTGTCGCTGAGAACCAAGAGGTTGAATTTCGCATTGAACACCTTCAACTCTTTAGCCATGAAGCTAAGTGAAGAGGTCATGGCCATCGTGAGAATGCCGATGATACCAACTCCAATGAGCACTTCGATGAGGCTTATTCCGCGTTGATTCCGCATCATTTACTTGTCGGCTCGATTCCATCACATATTAAGACGTTCCGGCCCGGGACAACCGTGGAAACTCGGCAAGCTCGCGAAAAATGTGCGGAAATCGCCTTCTTGATTCGAAGCCTATACTGCTCCACGAATCGCACGGATCGGGTCGCTACTCGTAGGACTTCGGTACTTGGGTCAATTTGAAACACTCGTTGTACGATTTAACTGGCTGTCTTCGAGGTTCGTTTTCTACACTGGTTGTTCGGCGATTCGGTTTGCCGGCGCTCACGTTTTTGCTTTGGTGGCGCGAACGACGTACCAAGTGCCCGGCAGTTTCATCTCGCGATCATGCTTGCCAAGCACTACAAAATTACGCGAGCCCAGGATCCAGGCGTTCGTCGTCAACTCATCACCTGTTTCCAGTTCTGCCGGTGGTTTCACGCCAATTAGAAGTGTTGATCCGTGTTTTGTCGACGCGAGGACTTCGACCTTTCCCATCACTACGCCCTTTACGGCTCTGCTAGCGAGAACGACGCGCGAAGGATCTTTCGAAGACTTATCGTCTGAGTTCATACCGTCTACTGCCATTTCGAAAACCATCCCTTAAGTATGCTTTTAGAATTTAAAGGCAACTTATGCTGCTTTGGTTGGATTAGCTAGCGTGCCGCCAGCTCTTGATGAAGTTTCAAGGGAGTTGAGTACCGGATGACTGTCTGGCGAATCAACAGGACGTGCCGTTAAATGGCCGGCGAACGCTCGAAGTAGCTCAATGAACCGCGAATTCCGATTTTCTCGCGCGATTTTTTGCCATTTGACCGTCATCATGGACGGACAAACGATCACGCGCAATGAACTGCTCAACTGCAAAATAAATGATAGATTCAATCTTGCTTCCTTGGACGAAGATGGCGGCCATAAAGGTGCCCGGTGATGGACAGCCTCTATTGCCCGGCAGACACGGGATGGGCGTTCGCGACTCGTCAGGACCATTTCTGTGCATGCCACTCAGCATCTTCCCGCTGCAAGTAGTCTCAACAATCACGGCGATAGTTCGGACCTTCTTTTTCGACGAAGTTTCAGCGCCAGCTTTTAAGAACAGGATTGAATGAAAAAAAATCGGCGTCCTTAGATTTTCGGCTGGCGAGCACTTAGTTGCAGCACTCAGCACCAATTTCGAAAAGAGTCTTTATCCCGCTCTTGGATTCAGCTGTTAAGGAAAGCTGTCATCCAGATTTTGCGATTCCAATTTACCCACACATCTTCGAGTGTCGCATTGAGGTCTACGATCACGCGTGACGAATTAGATTTGTTTCCGCTTTCTTTAAGCTCGCAAATAAGTTGATTAGTCTCGGCAGTCGTCGAGAGAATGGCAGACAATGCGAGAGTAAGAGCGGAGGTCTGCATGATTGCTCCTCGGATCATTTTAAAATCTAAGTGTCTAAAGTCAGTGGACCCTTGAGACCAATTCAGAAAGCGAAGATCTCCGGGCGCCCGACAATGTCGAGATTCAACATTGAAGACAAACGAGTTAGCGGATTGGATTTAAATCATGGAAAAGGCGAGTAGACCTAGGTGGATCGACGAAGAAGTTGCGAAGTACTTCAAAGACCTCCGAGCGTCGCGGCCGAAGCTGAAGTTTGTTGTTTATGCCTTTGATGGTGAGCGGCTTCAAACGCCAGCCCTACGAGAGACTCCATTGAGGACTCTTGTCGCTGAGTGCGAGTCGGAAGACGAAGCGATCCAGCGGGCTCTGGAGTTTCGTGACCGGTGTTTCATAGTAGATATTCGAAATTTAACCGTAGCCGAGGTGTGGGCCGATCGCTGAATCGTACCTTGACGGTGCAGGTGTTAGATAGCCAAGTCCCTAATCACTCAACGTATTCGTGTGAGGGCGCTTGTCCCGAGTACTGGCGGGTTTTTCCGACGGCAAAATTTTTAACTGCGAGGCGCTAATACTCATTTATCGATCTGCCGGCGTATTAGATCGCGCTGGATTGCCGAGAGCCGCTGGGGATGAAAGAGCCGAGAAGTTGCTCCAAGTGATCTGCTTCCCATCTCACCACGCAATTTCACGGCCTTAATCACTCCGTCGCTTCCGCTTACTCGTTGGTATATCTCGCGCGTACCCATCGCACTTCGCTGTTTGAGTTGGACGCTAGGGAACTCTCAATCTTGATCACGAGAAAAACGGCAAGTATGGTTGTAATATGCGAATACTGACCGCCCTAATACTTGCAAGTGCGTCGTTACTTGATTTGGCTGGAGCCATGCAAACAAAACACATTAAGAAAGTCACATTGGCGTTTGCCTCTAAACAAACATCAATCACTATTGATATTGAGTCTGATCGACCCGCAAACGAGTTTCGCTCGGGGGAGTTCGACCAGTTCAATACTTCGATTGTGAATGACTTCTCCGTACCTACAGGTATCGAAAAAGAGACTGCTGAAAAAGGTTTCAAACTAAATGAGCTCAAGACTTACAAAGGCAACTCGGAACAATCAGATCCGTATGTGACGAATAATTTTTCTTGGGGCCAGGTTTACACTTGGAGAACGCCGACAAGAGGTTCAGCAACCTTCAGCTATATCTGCCGTAAGAAGGAAAAGTTTTGTTTCAAAATCGGGCCGTATCAGGATCTGTACTGGCAATTCGACTGGAATACGATCGCATTTTCTAAACTTCCGGCTAAGGTATGATGTCGAAGTCCTGGCAAGAGGAGAGGCTTGCGAACCATTTTGAACTGTTGAAGTTCTCGAGCTTCTTTTTCAGTTCAGAGTCATAACATTTAATTATGTCCATGGTTTGATTTTTGATGAATGCGCGATCCGAACGATAAATTAATGGAGGAAGCTATCTTGACCACAGACGCGGCCTATTCAAAAATTATCGGATGACACGAATGAAAGTCTTTGGGCGATTCGGCCTCGTAGTCTTGCAAACTAGTCTCGTATTTTTTGCATCTGCGCACTCAAGTGATATGAATGAGCATAAGAGTAGGTGTTCCGGCTCACAAGCTGAAGCAGTGTCGTGTCTAAGGAAAGAATTCAAGAATAGGCAGTCTGAACTCAACGATTTGCTGAATAACTTGAAGCAGGCCATCAAGAAATGGGATGAATCGCCAAAGTACAAAGCCATCTCGCAAATGAAATTAATGGCATTTGAAGAGCAGCATAATAAGTATTTAGCGGCTCGAAGCGAACTTGATTCGTCCTTTGTAGGGGGCGGTGCTGGCGCTGCTCGAGAAATCCGTCGCCTTGAAAGTGCCATCGAATCTACCTTGTTTGAAATCACTCATCTTAAAGAAACTTTGAAGACGCGTCTCCCCTCGAAGGAACGCTGAGACCGCCGTTTCGTGGGACGATCGCTGAATGGTCCCGAAAGTTCGTCAAACAGCTCTTGTTTTGGATGACGCTAATTCTGTCGAATCAGCCTAGCATGGTAATAGGGATCCCTAGGTTATGTCGCACAGCTCGTTCGAATCATGGCGATTGCAAAGCGGTTATTGCAAAAGGAACTACTGTATCAATCCACCTTTTGATTTGTATTAATCCACCTGGCAGCGCGAGAACTGGGGCTCCAAATTTCGTTTCCGGAACATCGAGTTGTTGTGAAGGCTGTTCGTTTCCGTTTGATGAAAAGCAGATACTGTTTAGAAGTCTTGAAATCTAATCCGCAGTCCTCATTTACCGATTTTGCGATGGTAAAATTCTCGGACGTAGATCCTTTGAATGATTTTACAACCTCAACTTCATAAAGCTCATTGGATTGTGAAACGATTTTACCGATGACAACGATGTCGGCTTTGGCGAAGTATTGTTCGGGGGTTTTGGTGGCGCATTTGCAGGCAAGTGCAGAGGAGAGCCCAGAAAAGAACAGAAGATGGGCTATGGCTACGATTCTCAATAACCTGCTAGAGTTTTTTAACGCAGGATTCATGCGCGCGTCGCCCGCTCGACAAGCTTATCAATGTAACTGATGTCACTTAATGCTCGGGCAGTGTCTTCTAGAGAAGCTTCTGTCCGATTCTCTTTTTGCAAGTGGCCTCCATCGAGAAAAGTGAGTCCATACTTCGTTCGGTCGTTATTCAGCTTTTCCTTCGTCGCGGTCCAACTGAGCAGAGCTTGCCCTTCGGTGTTAAAGCAAAAGCCCGGATGGATAAGATTGAAATTGAAGATTTGAGGCGACGGCTGCCAAGTCTCATCAGGTAATTTTCCAGTCCACCAACTGTGCTCCGAAACACCAGAGTTGTTGTTGAATCCTGTTCGGATTTCAAAGCCCGAGATATCTGCTGCGGTGTAAACGGTAAATGGATCAGGTGTGACTAGAAATTCCAACATATTCAGTAATTCGATTCGAGTGAATTTCATCAGTCAACGTAATTTTAGAAAGTATGTTTTGGACACGGCACTTCCATGGTGTTTCTGAAAAAAAAGTCCTCTGAAGGCGGAGTGTTCTTTTTTAAACAGCCAGTTGCGATAGTAAAAACCAATTTACGGACGGTTGGCCAATCCAGAGAAGGTAAACAGCATCTGTGAGGTTGAACCGCCGAATCGGAAGGTTTCGTTTAATGAAATGGTGTTGACGACGGAAGCTGCGTTGGTGCATCGGCCGTACAGATTGAAGCTTTATTTCTTGACGAACGAAACGCTGTAGAGATCGGCAATGACTTCGGCTCAGTCGGTTTGTTGGCGATTGCTGGCCACGGGACGCTTCACAGATAGAGCCGTCTGAATCAACTGGATCATGGGTTAACGAAGGGAATGAAATACCAACTTTCAATGATACTCGATGGGCGTAACGCGAACTAAGCCAACAGCCTGCGGACTGAACTGCTCTCCCGGTTGTGTTACATGCGGGATGATGACTCCGTTTGGAGCGATGTCATAAGCGGCGATGATGTATTCCTCACTGGGTTTGTTTAGAGAGTAAACGTCGTGGATAAACACGTAAGTTACAACGAAGCTTTTGTAGTTGCTGCCGAAGCGGGCGATCATCACGAATGCTCTTTTAGATTCGAAGTAGTCATCTGTAAAATCCATCCGCGACACGGTCCCTGCCGCTGTTCGATCCGGTCCGATACGGTGGTGGAAAGCTTTCGGCGCGTAATGTTTTTCGAGAGCTTTGTCTTCTCCGTTACGCACAAAATCCAACAGCGCTTGGTCAGCCTTGCTGCCGACGGAGAGGTTCAGCTGGCGAAGAGCATCCTGCGGATCTGAAGCAAAAGCAGGTGTGCTGACAAAAATGGTTGAGTGGAACACCTCGGTGACCGAAAAGTTTTCGATTTCAACTAGGGCGTCACCGCCCTCGAGCGCAATCGCGTTCTCAGAAACTGAAAGTGCAGCAAGAGCTGTTAGTGCAGTTAGACCGAATGTAGTCGTGATTTTCTTCAAGAGCATCATCATCACTTTGTCCTCCGCGGTATAGGCGAGGGCGAAACGTAGAAGTAGAGGGCGAGCTATTCAAGATAAGTCTGGCTTATCTATCAAGTTCCCAAGACTTAAGGTTCTCGGTGCGCAGAAAGACTCGCAATGTGCCTGCTCAATCAATCAATCAAGAAGTTCGGTTTTGCAGTTAGCTCCCGCGTCCATTGACTTACTCACGATACCGAATCATTACGAATGAGTCGTCTTTTGTAGATTTCACGACAAGGCTCCCGTGACTTTCTCTGATAATCGTTGGCAAGAAGATGCCGAGACCGGGAGCTTAACTCAAAAATGTTCAACACTCTTTTTTTGGAATACGCGACGCTGTTTCTTTTGTCCTTCGCAGCCGCAACGATTTTTCCATTTCAATCAGAGATTGCACTTACGGGAATGCTGCTCTCGGATCGTTATACGTGGGTGTTGCTAGTTGTCGTAGCGAGTGCCGGAAATACACTGGGTTCAGTCATGAATTGGGCTCTTGGGCGCTACATCGTTCATTTCCAGAATCGAAAATGGTTTCCCGTCAAAGGTGACATGCTAAAGCGGGCGGAAGCTTATTACCACAAATACGGAAAGTGGTCGTTGCTCCTGAGTTGGGTGCCGATCATTGGTGATCCATTAACCGTTGTCGCTGGAGTCCTTCGCGAAAAACTTTTTATTTTCATCTTGTTCGTCGCGATCGCAAAGACGGGAAGATACCTCGCGATTGCCGGACTCATCAAAGGGTGGATGTAGATACCCGGCGTGACTCTCCATTCCGTACATAGTGAATTTGCAAATGTTTCTCGCAAGCAGTTCTAGTGAGTTGCTCCATAACAATCAGATGGAGTCAGACGGAAGTTTCTTTTGGCAGCCGTAGTATTTGTATCGGTAAATCAAGCACAGGCATGGAGCGGTCGCGCTAGCGGTGATTGCGTTGATCTCGAAGGTTCGATCATCGAAACTCTTGATACTCCCGTGCGCCCATTCGGGATGGTGACGGATGAAGATCTCGCGGGCCTCCACGAGCGTTGCAGCCAACTCGGAGGATTTCTTCCCGAGGTTGAGACTACAAAGCCTACGGATATTCCCCCCGGAGCTGTCTGATCTATGAGTCCAAGTGAATAGATGAAGTATGAACGGGCGCCCAGTGCGCCCGTCTTTTTATCTCCAGCGCCGAACCTTCTGGACTCCTTCGAGCGTCAGAACCGATGGGATCTGATCCGCGTTCGCAAGGCGAAGCAATCCGTAACCGATTCCAGACACTCCAGTAAGGAGTCCGTCACTGAGAGTTTGGTTCGCAAGAGTCGAGCGCCATCCATGCTGTCGCAGCCCCGACGCAACTTTCTCAAACAATTCAAAGCGCGAACGTTCATCAAGTTGATTCGTATGAAGAAGCGGCTCGATATTGCCGAGCGTTCCGTGGCAAAGGCATTGGCTTGGCCCACTTGGCTCGCGCCTGCAGATCTCAAGCGCTTTTTGGAGCGTCTCCGACTCGGGTAGTGCAAGTCGCGCCAGTGCGATGCCCGGCGCTCCATGACACCAAGACACTTGATGGTGACCGTTTGTGTGATGGCGATCGGTCCAATGTTCACCTTGAATCAGTGCGTCTTCCCACTGAGCCGCATCAAGAGCGCCTCTCAGGAATCGTTTGTCGCCGCTCGCTTCATGCAAGCGTGCAAGCGCGTACGAAATGCCAGAAGCTCCGTGGGAAAACCCACGTTGAAACGGTGCAAGCTCCCAGCTTCTCTTACCTTCATCAAAGACTTTTAGCAGATGCATTCCTGCGTGCTCGGCGACTTTTCCTGCAGGACCTTCAGGTCGCGCCTCAGCCAACGCCAGGACCGCTAAGAGACATCCAGCCGTTCCAGTGATGATGTCGAAGACGCGGTCTTTATCGATCATCTCCGGAAGACCTTCGAGAGACTTTTCTGCTTCATCTAGTAAGCCTGCGCGATTCCACAGGACACCCAAATGCGTGAGGAGGTAGATACGAGCGGCACGTCCCGAAAATGCGCTGATCGAGTGGCGCGAGCGCATTTCATCAGCTTTAAGGATGTGGTTTAAAAGCTTTTCGGCTGCAGCTTTGAATTTCGGTTCCCCAGTTTGGTTTGCTAAATACGCTAGGAATAGCGCATAACCACCGGTTCCATCATATAGTCCGTCGCCGGCAGGTTGAATCGCAAAGTGGAGTAGATCGCTTTCGGGATCGCTAGATAAACAAGCGATATTGAGGACTGTTGCCATTTCACCGTTAACGATCAAGTTCCTCAGAACATCATTTCCGGCTTCGGTCGCCATTTCAAGAGGCGTTGAAGATGAAGGGCTTGGACCACGGTAATAACCCTCGGTGTAGCCGAGAGAGGACCGGATGAACCAGGTTTGGCGCTGAATCGCCTCCGGCGTCATTCCCAAGATGCGAGATCTTACCGTCTCAAGGCCAGTCTGAGTGAGTCCATCTTTGATCTCGCTTCCGTCGCCTCCTGATACGAGACGGGAATCCGGGACGAATGCGAAATAGGGAATATCACCAACGGAGAGTTGATTGATTTCTGAGCGAATGAATTTCAAAAGCTCCGGCCGGTAGGGGAGAGCTGCGAAAAGTTGTAGCCAATGACGAGTTCGATCCAACTCGTTTTTAAGAAAATCCGGATGGGTCGAGTCAACTAAAAGTGTGCCGTACGTGCTCGTTGGTCGAATGACAAGTCGAACTTTATCACGCGCAAATGCTTCGATAGGACCTTCTTGCGAGAGGAGCTGTTGTTTCAGTTCAAGGAAAGCAGAGCATGATTCTTCAAACCCTTTTAAAAGGCTTGCGCTAGCTAATTGCCTGTTGATGTTTGCACGAGGCTGGTTATGCGTGTCCTTGATCGTTGCCGGAGCGTGCCCGAAGCGTAAATCATCTTTTCCAAGGTTCTGGAGGGAGAGAACACTGTACGGCGTTTGCTGACCGGCGTTCCCGCCGAAACCACTGGTGTCGTAAACTTCGTTTTTCGCGTTCAGCACGGGTGTCGGCAAAATCCCGATGGCCATGACTGAATCTCTGACCTCCGAAAAGACGGCCTCGGTCGCGTTCTTTGGCGTTAACTCCGTTGTATCGGCGTGAAAGAGAGTCTCAAGGTCAATGGCAACGGGGTCCGCACCGTTTGCGACCACATTCTCAAAATGCATATCGGTTGCGGCGAGCGCGTGAAATAAGGCGAGGAGAGTTCCTTGTTTGCGATAAAAGGCTTTCAGCTCGTCATCGTCTTGGCAGTGTGCGTGCGGAACGAATTCGACCCAGCCGTAGTCTTCACGATTCAAAACGCTCAAGGTCTTCAGTTGCGGACCCGGAGCGTTCTGGTTCGTCCATTCGAGTAACGCTTGAAAATGCTCGTCGACGGCGAGTGAGTGTGGCTTGTAAATGAGCTTTTTTCCGCTCTCAAACTTTAACGAGTAGACAGAGCGTCCCTCTGCATGGACGTCGCCGGATCCTGCCTGGACCTCTTGAAGCTTGTCGCCTGCAGCAATGCCGAAACGCTCGGGGAACGAAATTCGATCAGCCGCGTAGCGCCCAATGAAGTCGCGATTCGCGGATAACCAGAACTTGCAGGCCGTATGCAGGTTTCGCGCGAGCACCGGGTACTTTTCATAAAAGCTAAGGCGATTCTTCGAATCGTTCATTCGATCGCAGAAAGTTTTAAACCTTGCTTCAGGTGTTTCACCCTCAAGCGATTTCGTTAAACTCAATATGTTGATTTCTAACGCTAAAGCCCTTTGCGAGAAAAAGATGAGACGCCTGAAAAGGGATGTAGCGAGCTGCTGCTCGATCCGCTCTATTTCCTCGCGAAGAGAAGGACTCGTATTATCGAGAGTGAATCGATGAAGACTCGCGACCGCGTTCTCAGCGAGCGCCAAAGAAGCGTTGAGCAGACCTTCTGGGGTTCGGCGGCTTTGATGCGGCACGAAGGCTTCTTCAATGCGGAGGATATCTTTCATCCATTCGGGCTCGTAAGATGGCGGGTAGAGATCGCCGGCTTCCGCACCTAAAACCGAGAAGAGTTCCTCTTCCGTGCAGTCAAAAACGGAGAGAAGCCCATTGAAGGAAGACTCTTTCGGCAAAGCAGGGTGCGACTTCCAATGCGCAAGTCTTCTCGAAGCTACGTCTGAATCAATTTTTGCCGCATGACCGGCTGAGCGCCCTGAGAAACGGAGTGCCTCAAGACGCTCAGAGAAAGTCTGGGCGTTTAGCCATTTGTTCATTTGCTTTTAGCCCAAAGTAACAAGGTTAACCTGAACAGCTTTCGAATTGAGTGGAGCATCCCATGTACTGAGTGTCGCAACCCATGTACTGCGTATCGCAGCCCATGTATTGCGTGTCGCAACCCATGTACTGAGTGTCGCATCCCATATACTGGGTGCCCGCGACTTCGATCGATTTGTCAGATGTCGATGGAATCTGGAACTGAACTTCACCTGCAGGGTTGGCGGGAAGCTGTCGGAGCTGTTCCTCCGTCAAGGTTTGACGGTACTCAGGTGACTCCCAAGCTTTTACGATTTGTTCAACGGTGAGCTGAACCTGCGGATTCGCCGCGAGTCCACCCAGCGCGATAACCGCGCACGCCATCTTCTTAGCTGAAAAATTTGAATTCTTCATAAACTTAATCCTCTCTCTTTTTAGTTAAGCCATGCAGCTTTCGAATTGGGTGGAACATCCCTGCCACGATGTCGAGCAGCCCTGCCATGAGGTGGAACAACCCTGCCATGAAGTCGAGCAGCCTTGCCAAGACGTTGAACAACCTTGCCAAGACGTCGAAGCGATCTCGTAGCTCTCTGAGCTATTCGAAAATTCAGATTTCACTTCCCCGGCAGGATTCTCAGGAAGCTGCGCGAGTTGTTCTTGGGTTAGCGTCTGGCGGTACTCGGGTGATTCCCATGCGCGTACAATTTGTTCAATGGTGAGTTGCGCTTGAGGGCTTGCGGTGAGACCGCCGAGAGCGATTGCCGCACATGCGATTTGCTTTGCCGAGAAATTTGAACGTTTCATTTTGTTAATCCTTCTCTCTAGTTTGTTTGTTTAGGCCATGCAGCTTTCAAATTGAGTCGAGCAACCCCATCCCGACGTTTCGCAACCCCAGCCGGAGGTTTCGCAGCCCCAACCCGAAGTTTGACAACCCCACCCCGATG
>SYLX01000075.1 GCA_005808505.1 Bdellovibrionales bacterium
GAGAATTAGCGTCGTCAATGCGTTGAAATCTAGATCTAATCGTGTGGACAATCGTTTCTACGAACTAATTTTGGATAAGACTGGCCCCCGAACAGGTCGGCCCATATATTTCGTGTCACCGAGCTTGCCACTAGCGGAAGTGTGGGAAAAATCTGGCTCCTCCACCAACACCGGAAAGGGCAGGACTAAGTAGCCAAATGAAGACGGTGCTGGTGATCGATGATGAGCAGGGAATCACGCTCTCGATTGAGCTCGTGCTCGCGGATGAATATCGCGTGCTGAAGGCGTCAACAGGTGAAGATGGGCTTTTGCTCGCGAAAAACTGCAAGCCCGACTTGATTCTGATGGACATCATGATGCCCGGAATCGGCGGCCTAGAAGCATTGAAAATGCTCAAAACACATCCCGATTTAAAAAGAACTCCCGTCATCATTATGAGTGGCGCGCATCCGCTGGCTCGCCAGGAAGACTACCGGTGGGCCGAGTTTCTAAACAAACCCTTTTCAGGCGATGATCTAATAAAAGCAATTAAGAAGTTGATCTAATTTACTTCTTTGTTCCACCTGCCTCTTTTTCCAAAACATCCATGATGGAATCTAAGAGCTTTTTCTTTTCGATCGGCTTGGTGAGATGAGCATCGCAGCCGGCATCGAAACTTCTCTGTACTTCTTCCGGAAACGCATAAGCGGTCAAAGCTATGATTGGAATACGGCTTGATTTTTGTCGCTCGAGCACGCGAATCCAGCGGGTGGCGGAATATCCATCCATCTCGGGCATCTGCATATCCATCAGGATCAAGTCATACTCTTGGGATTCAAATTTCTCGACAGCAACCTGACCGTTCTCCGCAAAATCCAACGTGCAATCGATGTTCTTAAGATAGTTGGTGATGAGGAAGGCGTTATCCTTTGAATCCTCCACGACGAGAATGCGAAGCCCAACGGCAAAACGAGCCATTGTGGCAGCTGAATCTTGCTTCTTAGACGACTCTCTATTTTGAAGGTGAGCTGAAGTGTTCTCGCTACTAACGCCAGGCAAAGGTAGCTTAACGGTAAAGTGAAAAGTTGAGCCTTCGCCCCGCACACTTTCCACCCAGATGGCGCCACCCATCAACTCTACGAGCTGCTTACAAATCGCGAGCCCTAGGCCTGTACCACCGTAAGTTTTTGTGATGCTCATGTCGGCTTGGCTGAATCGCTGAAAAAGGACGCTGAGCCGTTCCGAGTCGATGCCAATTCCGGTGTCTTCCACTGAAAAGACCACGTCAGGCGCTGAGCTTCCATTCCCAACTTTCCGCGCGCACCTGACGGTAACGTGGCCCGAATCCGTAAACTTGACGGCGTTTCCGATTAAGTTTGTGAGGACCTGTTCCAACCGCTTGCTGTCTCCGACGACTTCCTCTTGGAGAATCGAGTCGCCCGCAATTTGGAGTTGAATGCCCTTTCGCTCGGCTAACGGTCTCATCATTTCAACAACTCGCTCGATTGTTGCTCCAATGATAAAAGGGGCCGGTTCTAGCGGAAGCTGCCCACTTTCGAGCCGCGAGTACTCCAAGATGTCATTGATTGTCGTGAGGAGATTTTTGCCACCATTCATCAAAACGGAAAGAAGATTTCGCTGATCCGGCGTAAGTGCAGACTCCCAAAGCATTTCGGACATACCGATCACGGCATTGAGTGGTGTTCTCAGCTCGTGGCTCATGTTCGAAAGAAATTCGGATTTAGCGCGTATGGCTTTTGCCGAAGCTTCTCTTGCGGCGATGAGTTCGCGGCGGGATTTTTGAAGTTCTTCGTCCGCTTCGCTAATCGTTTGTGCGTGAGATTCGTCACTAACCTCTTTCTCAGTCGAAAAGAAAACAAGAGACCCTATAGGGGTACCGTCGGCGCTTCGAAGGGCTTCTGCAGTCATCGAAACATGAGCCGGCTTTCCGCCTTTCTTTCTGAGACAACAAGGCTTAGCTTTTGTAGCCTCACTCCAGCCATCCGAAACGAACTCGGTCACGTGATGATCGCCTAAGCAATCGTCACCGATAAGATTCATCAGAGCAGAATTTGCTTGAATGATTTTTCCGCTGAGATCGCAAACGAGGGCCGGCGACGCCAAAAATTCCACGACGTTTGCTCTCGATAAGATTCTCTGCGATTCCGCTCCCGACTGAGCCTCGTGCGGCGACTGCAACATTTCACTTCTCCCCTTCACCTTCTCTACGAACTTGAGTTCGCGCCTTCAACCTTGAAATGGATGGATTATGCAAAGCACAAGTCAAAGTAGGCCGAAGCTTACTTCGAAAATTCTAGGTCGGCGCTGATGTGGAGAATTGCTATTGATGTTGTTCTTGCTTGCAACTCTTTTCACCTTCGCTAGGTTATTGTCTCGAGACTCACAGTAAGAAGCTGATTACAAGGATTACGATATGGCGCTTTTACCAATACATGTCGAACTACTCCACGCAGCTTTCGAAAGACGCCGAGCGCGGAACCCACGCTATTCGATCCGGGCGTTCGCGAAACACATGTCGCTTCACCCCTCGTCGATGTGTCGTATCTTGGCGGCCAAACAAAAGATCTCGGTCTCTAGCGCGCGAGTTTTCCTCGATCGCCTAGACTTCGACGATCGTGACAAAGTCGCCTTCGCGGCGTCGCTCTCACATGAAAAGGCCCGAGAAGTTTGGAAAGATCTTGCACCCTATTTGTGTGATAACGCCGCTAATGCCAGAGCAGAGAATCAATCCAACGAAGAGCGAGATCGTGAGCTTGTCGAGTTTCTCCCGCAACCTTGCTGGATCATGGATAAAACCTTAAAGATCAAAGCGGCGAACACTTCATGGCGCGATCTTGTAGCAGAACCCATGAAGCAGTTGGAAACATGGCTGGATCTTTTGCATTTCGAGGATCGGGCCGTCTTTCTGGAGCACTGGATTCGCGCTGGTGAGACCGTGCGTGCTTTCGAATTTGAGTGCCGCTTTCAGGTGACAGATTCTGCTTTCAAAGCCCTTTCCATCCGGATTATGCCGATCAAAGATGAATCGGGGCGTGTTTTGCGCTGGCTTTGTATTGCAAAAGACATGAGCAGCTCCGAGGCGGTCGGACCAGCCGCTGTTTGATGCCTACCCGGCGTGTCGCAATAAGCGACGTTTGTTTGCGATTCTTCAAAAAGTCTAAGCTCTGCGCCGCTAGACCAGCTGAACTTCAGTGATAAGCTTCGCGAAGCAATCGTGAGGTGACTGATGTCAGATATTAAGAACGAACCGACACCCGAAGAAGCAAGAAAAGCCAAGTTCGACCAAGAGGAACGTGCCGGCGCAAAAGCTTCGAGCGAAAACGTGAATCCGAGAAATGGTTCGACCGAAGCCACGCGCGCCGACGCCGAGCAGGTGAACCCTGAAACTCTCGCTTGGGAAGCCGCAAGCAACGGCCCAGCGAACGATTAAAATTCTGAGGTTCCGGGATTTACCGACGTTAGTGGCCAACGATACGGTCTTGGTCGTCGCGCCACTTGAATAATCGTCCCGAGTTACTGAATTTTCGCCTTGTTCTCCAAGTATTCGCGAACTTCGCTGACTTTCTCGAAGACATCGATATTGTCTTTGCGCCAACCAAAAAAATCTGTGGGCTCAATGAACGGGATTCCAAGGTTCTCAGCAAACAAGCGATCTGCGTTGCTAAAGTGAGTTCCTGGCTTTCCGTTGGGACGAACGTCTTTTCCCTTTTTGTAAGCTGAGTCGCCCACCATGAAAGAGTTCGCCCAATCCAGCGTAAGTCCGCGAGCTTTCAGAATAGCTTCAAGGCGTAAGCCCATCCCCTTTTCAGGCTTGCGGAACTCGTCGCTACCTTCTGCGTAGTCGAAGTAGTGAATCTTGGCGTCAGCGTTTTTTTCCGCGATCTGCTGAATTGTGTAGTGAAGTGCGGCATCCGCGATTTCGTGGGTGACCGCGCCTGCTTTGATTCCGCCTTGATTCGAAACGACTGCGATCAAGTAGCCGGCTTTCGCAAGCTCGGCGATTTTTATTTCGACATCGGGAAGAACCATCACATCCGTCGGACCGTTTGCCGACACACTTCCGGAGAGCGAAACGCGAAGGGTGCTATCGGCGTCGAAGAAAGCCACTTTCACAAGGCCTTGCTCCTTTGAGAACTCTTCGGTGAGGAAAGTTTGGCGCCGAATCTCTTGCGAAAACGCAGAACTCGCACTCAAAAATCCTACGAGCAAGAAGGCAGCTAACATTTTCATAGAGTCCTCCACTCTTCGGTCGACCAAGTTACTTCAAGAGTTCTTTCTCAAGGATTCCGCACATAGCCTTATAGTTTGCGCGATACGTAGAGTTGAACGGCGCACGGTGGTGCATCTCGATAAACTTTGTAGCCTTGCCCTCATCGCCTTTTTGATAGGGGTACGGAAGGCTGAACCATTTCGAAAGACTATCCATTCGCGTGAAGAATGGACGATCCAGTTTCAAACGTTTTTCGAAAGTCTTTCCGCTGTATTTATCGAGAAGTCCGCGATTCACGGCGGCGCCGTTCTTCTTCATAAAATCAGCGATTGTTTTGTTCTTCTTACCGAGTTCAAGAAGAAGGTTCGCGGTGAGATGTTCGTCCATCGTCGTCGAACCATCGTTGTAAGAGTTAAAATACTTCTCGCAGCTTCCTTTGGCGTCACCGCACATGTCGAGATATCCAACCTGCATCACGTCGATCGGATTGAGATCACGGTAAGCATTTTGCGGAAGATAATCCGGATGGTAGTAGCTAAAGCGCATATCGACGTCGTTGATCTTTAGACCGAACAACGCAAGGTTTTGGCCGTAATGAAGAAGCGCTTTTTTGTTACCAATGAGAGTGAGCTCACCTTTCTCAAGGGCGAATGTTCCTGCCTCTGTCAGCGGACGACCGCTCGCTATACCTGCAGGATCCCACGCGCGATACTCGATCAATTTTTCAGCTTCCATCTTTTTTAGAGCGCTCCTAAGGGCAGGCGTCCACTTCTTAATGACGGCATCGTTTGAGAGTTCAGGAGCGCATCGCATGATATTGTACACAAAGAACGTACCGAACTTGTTGAACTGATCTTTCTGGGAAGTAATCGTGTTCACGACCTGACGCACGTTGAGGCGCGAGTA
>SYLX01000076.1 GCA_005808505.1 Bdellovibrionales bacterium
GGCGACCGCGACGGAGTACGTACGCCGTTTCAATGGAGCCCAGATCGCAACGCGGGCTTCTCGAAAGCCAATCCGCAGAGCTTGTATCTCCCGGTTATTATTTCGCCGGAGTACAACTCAGAAGCGCTCAACGTCGAAACACTGCATGCCAATCCGAACTCGCTTCTCTGGTGGATGAAGAAGATGATTGCGCTTCGTCGCACTCATCCTGAGCTCAGCCGCGGAAAACTCGAGTTCATCGAAAACAACAACCCGCGCGTTCTCACGTACCAGCGTCAAACCGATGGCAGCACCATCGTTTGCGTGGCGAACCTCTCGCGCACGACTCAGTACGTGGAGCTCGATCTCTCGAAGTTCAAAGGCTCCGTTCCGGTTGAGCTCTTCGGTCATACGGATTTCCCGCCGATCGGTGATCTCCCGTACTTCCTCACGCTCAGCCCGTATTCGTTCTACTGGTTCCAAATCGTCGAAAAAACGAGCGTGGAAACAGGTCAATGGCTCCTTCGCCAATCGTCGACGATCGAAGCTTCGCACGCGCCTTTGCATTCGCTCAAAGAGCGTGACGTCTGGATGCGTTTTGAACGTGGTTTGAGATCCTTCCTCCCGCGCATGCGCTGGTTTGCGGGGAAAGGTCGCAAGATTTCGAATATCGCGCCCGAAGACCTCTTCTTCGTTACGGGCCGAGAGCAGAGCGAAGAGTGGGGCGTTGCCGTGATGAAAGTCACGTACAGCGAAGGCCTGCCTGAGCATTACGTGCTCGGCATCAGCTACGCCGAAGGCGATCGCGCTCAGCGCCTGCGCACCGAGCGCCCCGATATGATCATCGCCGAATCGTTCAAAGGCGGCGCAAGCCAAGGCGTTTACTACGACGCAATCTTGGACGGAACGTTCAGTCAAACGATTCTCAACATGGTTCTCAATCAGCAGTCGACCGAAGGTACGACAAGCCGCCTTGAAGCTCAGCTCGTGCAGCCGCTCTCAAGCGAAGCTTTGACCGATATTCCGGATCCAACGCTCTCGGGTCTTGAGCAGAGCAACTCATCGGTTCTCTTTGGTAAGCGCTACTACTTGAAGATTTATCGTCGTGTCGAAGAAGGAGAGAACCCCGAAGTCGAGATCGGGAAATTCCTCACCGCACGCGAATTCAAATCGGCAGCTCCGATGGTCGGTGCTCTCTCGATCAAACGTCGCGATAAAATCGCGAACATCGCGATCGTCCAGCAGGTGGTTCAGGCCGAGATGGACGGTTGGTCGTTGATGGTGAACCAAGTCGGTCAAGTGGCTGAACAAGCTTTGGCCGACACGGCGGCACTCACGCAAATCCAGCCTCCGCGCGGGACTCTCGCGGATCTTCGCAACATGAAGCCGCCGGAAGAGCTTCAACAAATTGCGGGCGTCACGATTGGTCTTGCGCGCCAACTTGGTGTGCGCACGGCAGAGATGCACATAGCGCTCGGAACTGAAGACCGCAACGCAGCCTTCATTCCTGAAGCGTTTACGCCGTTCCACCAGCGTTCTGTCTTTCAGAGCTTCCGTAACCTCGCGGATCGCGTGATCACGCAGCTCAAGAAAGCTCGGGCTTCGTACGAAGGGCCTCAGGCCGAGATGGTGGAAACCGTCTTGTCTTCGGAGAACGATCTTCTCCGTCGCTTCTCGTTCATGAAAGACGTCGCGATCGATGCTTCGCGCACGCGTATCCACGGTGATTATCACCTCGGACAAGTGCTTGCGAGCGGAGCTGACTTCTACATCGTGGACTTCGAAGGTGAACCCGCGCGTGGTCTTGGCGAAAGACGTTTGAAGCGTTCGCCGCTTAAAGACGTGGCCGGCATGATTCGCTCGTTTGATTACGCAGCCGAGTTCTACTTAAAAGAGCGCGTGCTGCGTGATGAAGACCGCAAGAAACTTCAGCCGGTCCTTCAAGCATGGGCGGCCTGGGTGAGTTCGGAATTCCTCAACGCTTATCTCGATACGATGGGCGAGAGCGAGTTCCTTCCTCGCACTGGAGGCAAAGTGAATCTCTCGCACGTTGAGCAGCTTCTCGATGTCTTCATTCTTGAGAAAGCCCTCTACGAAGTTGGCTACGAGCTTCGCAGTCGTCCCCAGTGGGTCGACATCCCGCTCAACGGCGTTCTGAACATCTTGAGAAAGCGGTCGATATGAAAAAGCTGGTGGAGAATCCTAAAGAGCCCACGCGCTCTTCCTTGTTGCTGAGGCGTGCGTGCCGGTTGTGGTCGATCCAGACCGGCTACGTGAATGCGGATGGCAAATGGACGGATTCTTCCGCCGAGACGCTCAAAAAACTTTTGAGCGCGCTATGCGAAAAGCCGATCGAGACCGACGAAGATCTAACTCACGCAATTGAGCAGCGCTACCGAATGCGCCTGGATTGCGCGATCGAAGCGGTAGGTGTCGGCTGGGAGGGCGAATTCAAAACTCTTCGCCTTTATCTCCCGGAGGCGGTGAAGACCTCATCGGTACGAGCGGAAGTGGAGCTTGAAAACGGCGGAAGCCGCGATTGTAGTTCGCTTCGCCTAACGCTAGAGCGATCAAAGACGCTCGCCGGTGAGCGCTATCACCGCTACGTCTTAGATCTCGGTGAGAAGCTTCCGACCGGATATCATCGCCTGATCCTCAATTGGGAAAATGCAGGCACCGAAGTCGAGCGCCGTGTCTTCTTGATGAGTGCCAGAAAAAAGGTGGGTGGGGCAGCGGCTTCAAAACCCCCGCGCAGCTGGGGAGCTTTCCTTCCTCTTTACGCGATCCGCAGCGAGAGCGATTGGGGCATCGGTGATCTGAAAGACATGGAAAAGACTCAAGAGTTTTTGCGCAAACAAGGTGCAAGCTTCTTCGGTACCCTTCCGATGCTGGCGATTCCGAGTCAGAACGATGAGATTGATCCAAGTCCTTACTCTCCAGTCTCGAGACTTTTTTGGAACGAGATATTTCTCAACGTGCCGGAGCTCATCGATCAAGCAGGGAACGCTGAGCTCAAAAGTAAACTCGACACTCACGCGGCTCAGCTGAACTCTCTTCGCGAAACGAAGACGGTTGATTACTCCCGAGTTTACAAGCTTAAACGTGAAGTTCTCGAACAGCTCGCGACTTGGTTTTTCGACAAAAAGAAGAACGAAACCGAAGAGTACCAAGCGTTCCTTAAGCGCGTTCCGCTTGCGCCCGAGTACGCGAAATTTCGCGCAATCAATGCCAAAGATCCCGCACTCTCGGAGCGTTATCATCTCTATGTTCAGTTTCAACTCGATCGAAAGCTCACGGAACTCAAAGCTCGCTCCGACCGAGGCGAGATCGCAGGCCTCTATCTTGATTTTCCAGTCGGCGTAAACGGCGGCGGCTTCGATGCTGCGCGATTCAGCTCGCAGTTTTTGAAAGACGCGAGCGCCGGTGCTCCACCTGATCTCTTGTTCCTTGGCGGTCAAGATTGGGGTTTTGCTCCACTTCATCCGATTCGGATTCGTGAGGAAGGCTACGAATACTTCATCCAGTGCATGCGCCAGCATATGCGCTTTGCCTCGATTCTCCGACTTGATCACATCATGGCGTTTCACCGCATCTACGCAATTCCGAGGGGCATGAAGCCGAAAGAAGGCGGGTATCTTCGTTACCAGCGCGAAGAATTCTTTGCCCTTCTCAGTATCGAAGCCGAGCGCGCTGGGGTTCGAGTCATCGGTGAAGATCTCGGAACCGTGCCCGAAGCTGTCCGTCATGCGCTTGATGAGCATGACTGTCTCGGGATGTGGGTTCTCACCTTCGAAGTCGGTAACGAGCCTAAAAAAGGAATCGGCCGCATCAAAGACAAGGCACTCGCGTGCATGAACACGCACGACATGATCCCGTTTGCGGGCCATTGGGCTCAACGGGATGTGGCTCTTTTCAAAGAGCTCGGCATCCTTGAGGCAAACGTCGAAAAATCTTGGACTAAAGATCGCAATAAAGCCGTCAAAGCGTGGAAGAAAGATTTGGGCACAGACCGCATGCTGCCCGAGGTTCTTCGCGCCCTTGCGGAGAGTGGCGTCGAGAAGCTCCTCGTGAACCTCGAGGATCTTTGGGGCGAAACTGAGCCGCAAAACGTTCCGGGAACTTGGAAAGAGTTCCCCAACTGGCAGCGCAAGCTTCGTTACTCGTTCGAACAGTGGACGAAAGATCCAGAAGTTCTTGAAGCCCTAAAGCTGATCAACGACGGACGCGAACGAGCTGTTGAACCCGCAAAAGTAACCGCTACAGGAAGTGATAATCGTGAGAGAACAAAACGAAATCCAGCCGAGCCACGCCCGATCTAAAACGACGATTCTCACCGGCGATGACTTACACCACTTTAACGAGGGCCGACACACGCGTGCTTACGCGCGCATGGGCGCTCACGTCGGTCATCGTGAGGGGGAGGCGGGAACATGGTTTTCCGTTTGGTCGCCTGGCGCGAAAAGCGTTTCGGTCATCGGTGATTTCAACGCTTGGGAAAAAAATCGCAACTGGCTTGAGCCGGTTGGATATTCCGGTGTGTGGTCGGGTTTTGTGCCGGGCGCTCATCAAGGGCAGTCGTACAAATACCACATCACATCGCACAACGGCTACACGGTCGACAAAGCCGACCCGTACGCGTTTTACACCGAGACTCCGCCGAACACGGCTTCGGTCATTTGGAATTTAGCTTACGAATGGGCGGACCAAGATTGGATGTCGACTCGCGGCCGTCGCCAAGCGACCGATCAGGCGATGTCAATTTACGAAGTGCATTTGGGATCGTGGAGACGAAAGCCCGAAGAGGGAAACCGCTCGCTCACTTACCGTGAATTAGCGGAAGAACTTCCGGCGTACGTCAAAGACATGGGTTTCACTCACGTGGAGCTTATGCCCGTGATGGAGCATCCGTTCTATGGTTCGTGGGGCTACCAAACGACCGGCTACTTTGCGCCGACTTCACGCTACGGAACGCCACAAGATTTCATGTTCCTCATCGATAAGCTGCACCAAGCAGGTGTCGGCGTGATTCTCGACTGGGTGCCTTCGCACTTTCCGTCGGATGAATACTCGCTCGGTTACTTCAATGGGACGCACCTCTACGAACACGAAGATCCGCGCCGTGGGTTTCATCCTGATTGGAATAGCTTGATCTTCAACTACGGACGCCACGAGGAGCGAAGCTTCCTCATGTCGAGCGCTATGATCTGGCTGGATCGCTATCACATCGATGGTCTCCGCGTGGATGCCGTGGCCTCGATGCTTTACCTCGATTACTCTCGCAAAGAAGGCGAGTGGATCCCGAACCAACATGGTGGTCGCGAAAATCTTGAAGCGATCGACTTCATGCGAGACCTCAATCAGTCGGTTTATCGCGACTTCCCTGATGTGCACACGATCGCGGAAGAATCGACCGCATGGCCGCGTGTTTCAGCACCCACGTACTTAGGTGGACTTGGCTTCGGCATGAAGTGGGACATGGGTTGGATGCACGACACACTTTTATACTTCTCAAAAGATCCCGTACACCGTCGCTATCACCAGGGAAACCTGACTTTCCGTTCGATGTACGCCTTTAGTGAAAATTTCGTTCTTTCGATCTCTCACGACGAAGTCGTCTACGGTAAAGGTTCGGTTATCAACAAGATGGCGGGCGATGAGTGGCAGAAATTCGCCAACCTTCGCGCGCTTTACGGCTACATGTACGCTCAGCCGGGTAAAAAACTTTTGTTTATGGGGAGCGAATTCGCTCAATGGCAAGAGTGGGGCCACGAGCGCAGTCTCGATTGGCATTTGCTCGGCGAAGGTCGTCACCAAGCGATCCAGCGTCTCGTGCGCGATCTCAACAACCTCTACAAAAACGAACCGGCTCTCCACGCATTGGAATTTTCGGAAAAAGGATTCGAGTGGCTGGACGCGAACGATTCCGCAAACAGCGTCCTGAGCTTCTTCCGTAAGTGTCCCGTAAGCGGCGAGAAAATTCTCTGCGTGTTTAACCTTACGCCGCTGGCACGCCAAAACTATCGCCTGGGCGTTAGCGAAGCGGGGAACTGGCTCGAAGTTCTTAACACCGACGCGCAAGTTTACGGCGGAACCGGGCACGGCAACTTCGGCGCGGTGAGAAGTCATCCGCTTCCCTCGCATGGCCGGCCGCACTCGCTCACGCTGACACTTCCGCCACTCTCAGCTCTTTACCTCAAGCATGAAGGAAAAAAACAAGATGAGCCCAACCTCCACTGAAACCGCGATTGAAGCGACGAACGAACGGCTCGGCTCTTGGTTTCACGGCGGTCGTGGAACCTGCTTTAAACTCTGGGCCCCGAAGGCGCAAAAAGCAGAAGTGCTTCTTGTCGAAGGCAACAACAAGCGCCCCGTGGCGATGGAGAAGCGCGAGAAAGGCTATTTCGAGCTTTGGACAAAGGAAGCCAAGCCAGGAACGCGCTACTTCTATCGCCTCAATAACGATCGCGAGATTCCGGATCCGGTTTCACGCTTTCAGCCTGAAGGCGTGCACGGTCCCTCGGAAGTGACCTCGCCCGAATTCAGGTGGAACGACGCCGGATGGAAAGGCATCGATCTCCGCGAGATGGTGATCTACGAGATTCACGTCGGCACGTTTACTGACGAGGGCACCTTCGATGCGGCCATCAAAAAACTTCCGTATCTGAAAGATCTTGGCGTGAATGCGCTTGAGATCATGCCGGTTGCGCAGTTCGCGGGAAAACGAAACTGGGGCTACGACGGCGTGGGTCTTTACGCCGCCCAAAATTCTTACGGCGGCCCCGAAGGACTTAAGCGCTTAGTGAATGCGTGCCACGAGCACGGGATCGCGGCGATTCTCGATGTCGTCTACAACCACATGGGCCCCGAGGGAAATTACCTCTCAGCCTTTGGTCCGTATTTTCAGAGCAAGTACCACACACCTTGGGGCGATGCTCTTAACTACGACGGCGAGTGGAGCGATGAGGTTCGTCGCTTCTTCCTAGGAAACGCTCGTCAATGGCTTGAAGATTTCCACTTTGATGGCCTCAGGCTCGATGCCGTGCACGCGATTCTCGATACGTCGGCGAAATCCTTCCTCGAAGAACTTGGGGATCTCAAGCGCGCACTCGAATCAAAAACAGGCCGCAAGCTCTACTTGATTGCTGAAAGCGAGTCGAACGATCCTCGCTTACTCAAACATCCTGAACAAGGCGGAATCGGTCTCGACGGCCACTGGGCCGACGATCTTCACCACGTGATCCATACTCTGGTAACGGGCGAAAATGGCGGCTATTACGCTGACTACGGAAAGATCGAGCAGCTCGCGAAGATCTTCAAAACAGGTTTGCTCTTTGACGGAGATTGGTCCGAAGCTCGCCACCGCAAGCATGGCCGTTCGTACGACGGCGTTGAACGCATGCGCCTCGTGGTCTGCGCGCAGAACCACGACCAAATCGGAAACCGCATGATGGGCGAGCGACTTTCAACTCTCGTTTCCCCTGAAAAACTTCGGTTGGCGGCTGCGTGTTATCTTCTTTCGCCGGGTCTTCCGCTGGTTTTCATGGGGGAGGAGTACGCTGAAACCGCGCCTTTCCAATACTTCATCGATCACACGGATAAGAATTTGGTCGAAGCGGTTCGCAAAGGCCGTAAAGAAGAATTCTCCGGTTTCGCCTGGCAGGGAGAACCGCCGGATCCAGCAGGCGAGAAGACGTTCAAAGACTCAACTCTGAAATGGGATTCGGTCGAAACGAATCCTGCGGCAAAAAGTCATCTTGAGTACTACCGTCAGCTCTTTTCGCTCTCAAAGTGGATCCGCCGCGAGCGTCTTTTTGAGCAGGGCAACGTTACCACCGAAACCGTGGCCGACGGAAACGTCTTGGCCGTTCGTGGGAGCCAAGGAAAATCAGAAATTCAAGTCTTCTTTTCCTTCAGTAAGGCTCCGCAGAAGGTTGCGGTCAGGGGAGAGCCGGGCACGCTTGAAATCGCGCTCAAGTCTTGGGATCATTTTGTGAGTCCCACGACTCCACCTTCTAAGAATCTGGCAGTTCAACGGTCGATCGAGTCTGCTCAAGGCGAGATCACGGTCGAACCGTATTCAGCCATTGTGCTCAGGAGGTCGTGAGACGATAAGTCGAATCGGACCTGATGACCAAGGGTGATAACATGGATCGTTACCTCTGCCTGCATTTGCATTTCTATCAACCGCCGCGCGAGAACCCTTGGTTAGGAGAGATCGAGTACCAAGAATCCGCTTACCCCTTCCACGATTGGAACGAGCGGATCAACATGGAGTGCTACCGCTCCAACGGCGCTTCGCGCATCCTGGATGCCGAAGGCCGCGTGATCGATCTCGCGAACAATTACGCGAAGGTGAGCTTTAACTTCGGGCCGACGCTTCTTTCCTGGATGGAAGAAAAAGATCCCGTAACGTACCAGCGCATTCTACAAGGTGACCGCATTAGCCAGCAACTCTTTGGCGGTCACGGCTCGGCCATCGCGCAAGCTTACAATCACGTGATCATGCCGCTTGCGAACCTCCGCGACAAAGAAACCCAAGTCATTTGGGGTTTGAGAGATTTCGAACGTCGCTTCAAGCGTGATGCTGAAAGCATGTGGCTTCCCGAAACGGCGGTCGACACCGAAACGCTCGAAGTTCTGGCCGCGAACGGAATGAAGTACGTGATCCTCGCACCGCGACAGGCGAAAGCCGTTCGCTCGCTCGTGAAAGATGAAGCGTGGAGTGACGTGAGCGGTGAGCGCGTCGATCCGCGTGAGCCCTATCTCGTGAGGCTCCCTTCGGGGCGCTCAATCGTTGCCTTTTTCTATGACGGCGCAATCTCTAAAGCCGTTGCTTTTGAAGGTCTCCTCCATAACGGCGAAGGCTTTGCGAATCGGCTCATCGGCGGTTTTGACAACCATCGCACTCGCCCGCAGCTTCTTCACATCGCAACCGATGGTGAAACTTACGGGCATCATCATCTCAACGGAGATATGGCGCTCGCCTATGCGCTCTGGCATTTGGAAAAAAACAAACTTGCGACCATCACGAACTATGGCCAGTACCTCGAGCTGAATCCGCCACGCTTTGAAGCTCAGATCCATGAGAACACGGCGTGGAGCTGTGCCCACGGGATCGATCGTTGGCGCAGCGACTGCGGTTGCAACAGCGGCATGAAAGGCGGCTGGCACCAGCGTTGGCGCGAACCGATGCGCAAAGCTCTCGACTTCGTTCGCGACGAGATGGAAACGCCTTTTGAAGAAACCATGAAAACGTTTACGCCCGATCCATGGAGCGCGCGAAACGACTACATGGAAGTCATCGATAACCGTTCGCGCGCTAACGTTGAACGCTGGCTCCAGAAGTGGTGTACGGCTAAACCGGAACTCACCGAAGAAGAGACGACAACGGTGCTCAAGGCTCTCGAAGCGCAAAGGCATTTGCTTTTGATGTACACGAGCTGCGGCTGGTTCTTTGACGAAATTTCCGGCATCGAGACGATTCAGAATCTACAATATGCTTACCGAGCGCTCGAGCTTGGAGAATCCGTTTTCGGTCTGCAGCTCCAGGAGAAGTTTTTAAAACTCCTCGAAGAAGCCGAATCCAACGTGCCTGAACTCGGTAACGGCCGCACGGCATTTGACCGTTTTGTGGCACCTGCACGCGTCGATTCCATGCGAATCGGGATTCATTTTGCGGTGGCCTCCGTCTTTGAAACGTATTCGAAAAAGAATGAAGTCTATTCTCATCGAATTGAACTCATGGAGTTCGACCGCTTTGATGCGGGGCGAGCCCGCATGGCTTGCGGAGTTGCGAAGGTTCGCTCACGTTTAACGTACGAGCGTCACCGGATGGCATTTGGCGTGGTTCATCTTGGTGACCACAACGTAAGCGCCGGGATTAAATTCTTCGAAAGCGAAGCTCAGTATCAAACACTTCTAAAAGAAGCGAGCCAGGCGTTTGATCGCGCGGACTTCCCAAAAGTCCTCCGCGTCTTTGATCGTTACTTCGGCTCGAGTCTTTACTCGTTAAAAGATTTGTTCAAAGACGAGCAGCGAAAAGTCATCGACGTCATCATGAGCGATTCGATGCGCGAGACCGAAGAACGCTTTGCTCACATCTACAAAAACAATTATCCGCTACTTTGTTATCTGACCGATCTCCAAATTGCGACGCCTAAAGTATTTGCGCACGTAGCGGAGTTCGTGGCGAACCGTGGGCTCCACCATACGCTCGAAACGCGCGAGCGCGTACGGGTCGACGTCCTTCGTAAGTACCTGGCCGAAGCGAAAAAGTTTAGCGTTCCCCTCGATCATGTAGGTTTATCGAGAGTTCTCGAGCAAGTTGTCGAGAAAAGAATGCTTGAGTTCGAGAAAGATGACGGTAGCATCGAGCGGCTCGAGGAACTCTTAGAGCTCGTCGAGCTGGCCGGCGAAAGTCCGTTTAAAACGAACTTAGGCCCGGTGCAGAACTGGTTTTTCCTTTGGTACCGATCCCGCGCGAAAGAAAGAATCCACGAAGCCGCCGCTCAAGGTGTCGAAGCCGAGAGCACGAACCGGTGGAGAAAACTCGTTGAGCTCTTAGGCGAAAACCTTCGCGTGAAACTTCCCGAAGTTGCGCTCGCAACGGCGCTGCAGGCCGCGACGCAGACAGCTGCTTACGCGCAGTCGCAGACGTCGATGGTCATCGCGCCGGTTTCGACACCGCCAATTCCGGTGCGAGCTTCGCCGATGATGGATTCGGCGCCCAAAGATGAAACGGCTCCTGCACCCGAGCAGGAAGCGAACAACGCAAGCGACGGCTTCGCTGATGACTTTGTCTTCAGCGAAACTCTCAGCGCTCCAGCGAGTTCGCCGACGAAAGCTGGCCAAGCGGATCCGTCCGCGACCGATCGCGAAAATCAAAGGCGGACGCCCGCGGCCGTGATGGAGGCGCTGGCGCCCGAGGAAAATGCCGCGCTAGAAGCGCACGGGGCCAGCCATGAAATCGACCGAGCCGACGAAGAAACAAACCAAGTCCAAGACGAAAAAGGCGCGAACGCTGAAAGAGGTCACGCCCTTGCTGGCGGAGAAATTTCGGGCGACTTACCGCCTGCAGTTGCACAAGGACTTCCAACTTGATCAGGCCGCCCGCGTAACGGGCTACCTGCAAGAGTTGGGAGTTTCGCATCTTTATCTTTCGCCCATCCTAGAGTCTCGGCCGGGTAGCAATCATGGCTACGACGGCACCGATCCCTCACGCATCAGCGAAGAGCGCGGGGGAGAAGAAGGATTCGAAAAGCTCATCGCGAAAGTACGCCAGTCAAAATCCCTTGAAGGCGTTATCCTCGATATCGTTCCGAACCACTTAGCAGCAACTTGGCGCAATCCCTACTGGTGGGACATGCTCGAAAAAGGTCCGCAGTCGAAGTACTGGGAAAGCTTCGATGTTCGCCCGCGTGCGGGCGGAGACCTTCGCGTCGTTCTTCCCGTTCTTGGAAGAAGCCGCCAAGCTTTGATGGCGGCGCGCGAGCTTCAACTCGATTTAGCTCCTGGGTACGGCATCATTGTTCGCTATTGGGATAACTACTTTCCCGTCAGCGCACGGTCGTATCCGAGAATCCTCTCGGCTCTCGGTGAGTCATTCAAAGAAGACTCAGCAAAAGCTACCGAGTGGAAGAAAAAAGTCGCAAGCCTCGCAAGCAAGACTGGCGAAAAATCCGCTCGCGGTTTTAAAGAGTGGATCGCGAACGAACCTGTTGCTGCGCGGATCTTCCGCCTCATGATGAAGCTTCTTCCACTCAAAGTTTTAGAGCCCGTGCTCGATGAGCAAAACTACGTGCTCGAGGAGTGGAAGTCAGGAAGTCGGCAGATCAACTACCGTCGCTTCTTCGATATCAACGACCTTGCCGGCGTCCGCATTGAAGACACAAAGACCTACAACTGGACGCATGCGAAAATTTTCGAACTTATGGAGAAGCACTCTGAGATCCACGGCCTGCGCATCGATCACGTCGATGGCCTCACGGATCCTGAGAGCTACTTAAAACGCCTCAACCGTTCGTGCGATAAAATCTGGGTTGAGAAAATTCTCGGCGACGGCGAGCACGTACCAAAAACGTGGCCCGTCACCGGAACGACCGGCTACGAATTCTCGAGCGTGAGTGCGCGACTTTTCGTGGACCTTCCGGGCTTGCTACATCTGCAGAGCCATTACAATCGCCACATCGATCATCGTTGGGAACGATTCCACGACTGCATGTACGATTCCAAGCGCGAGATGCTCGAGTCGCATTTCGTATCCGAGTTCGCGTACCTCGTAGATTCGTTCTACTCACTTGCACAGCGGGGCCGCCGTGCGCCTGAGTTTTCTAAAGAAGAACTCGCCGCAGCTTTGAAAGAAGTCACCTCGTCTCTTCGCGTTTACCGCTCGTATTTGACGGGTGCGGGCGAGGATCAAGAAGCGCATTGGCTGCACGAGGCTTTCAAAGAAGTCGAAAGCCGCGGTCGCGTTTTCTCGAAACCTGCGCTGAATTGGTTGCGCCAACTTCTTCTCGGTAAAGGCGACTGGTCGGAGCCGACATACAAAGCGATCAAGCGTTGGGAGCAGCTGACAGGCCCCGTTATGGCCAAGGGCTTAGAAGACACGGCACTCTACCGTTATTTCCCGTTGCTATCTCTCAACGTCGTGGGTGCTGAGCCTGATTGGGTTGGCGACGGCGTCACTGAGTTTCACGCTTTCAATCTTGATCGGTTGGAAAATCAGCCGCTCACGATGAGCACGACTTCCACGCACGATACGAAGCGCAGTGAGGACGTAAGATCCCGCATTCACGTGATCTCGGAACTTTCGGAAGACTGGACAAAAAACTTCACCAACTGGCGCCGCGTGAATGCGAAACACCACACGAACGGCGTTCCTGATCTCGCAACTGAATATCTGGTTTACGAAACGCTTCTCGGGGCGTGGCCGATGAACGGCAAGATCGATGATACGTTTGTCGAGCGGATGAAGCAGTACTTCATGAAAGCCGTGCGCGAAGCTAAATCGGAAACAAGCTGGACTGAGCCTAATCAGAGTTACGAAGCGGCGCTCATGAACTTCGTTGAGAGCATCCTTCATAAGTCGAAAGGTCGCGACTTTCTAAAGAGCTTCGTTCCGTTTGCGGAGAAGTGCACCTTCTTCGGCGCATTTAACTCGCTTACGCTCGTCACTTTGAAGGTTCTTTCGCCTGGTCTCCCTGACTTCTATCAGGGCTGCGAACTTTGGGATTTGAGCCTTGTGGATCCTGATAACCGTCGCCCGGTTGACTACGACCTCCGTCGCCAGATGCTGAAGACGATCAACCAGGATCTCAAAACAGATTCGAAGAACTTCTTTAATCGCATCACGCGCGACTGGAAGTCGGGCGAAATTAAACTTTGGCTTACTTCGCAGCTTCTAAGGCTTCGACGCGAGAACCCAGAACTCTTTGTAAATGGCGATTATTTATCGATTGATCCTTCAGGGCCTGGCCATCGCCAGTTTATGAGTTTTGTTCGTCGTACGCCGAAGAACGGTTTGGATCAATGGGTGTTGGTCATCACGCCGAGACTTCTCGCAAACGCGATGGAAGCAGGAAAGCGTCTCAACATCAGTGCCGAAGAGCTTCTGGCAACGAAGTTTGCGCTTCCACCAGGCGCTCCCACCAAGTGGCGGCACGCCTTCACGGGCAAGGAGTTTTCGTTCGAAGGCGAGCTGACGGCCGGAGAAGTCATGCAAGGTCTTCCGGTCGCTGTTTTGATTGGTTAGTTAACGGAGCCTCAGGGTGAAACCCCAGAGGCTTCAATTCTCTTCAAGCTCGATGTGCCACTGATAATCAAACGGATGTTGCGCGTTCGATTTGAAGGAGCGCGGTGGCACTCACTTTTTCGCTAAACCCGATGTCTGGTGAAAGCCCAGAAAAACGGTAATTTCGTAGCCCGACTCGCCTTCGTAATCCTCGGCGTAATGACCATACTCTTCATTCGAGCCTTCAGACGCTCGGAAATCATTTTCGCATCTATTTTCTCAAAGGTTGAATCGAGGGCGCAAAATCGGCTCCCCATCTGCGGCACTTGTCGAAACCTTAGTCGCCGCCGGTAGGCTCGCGACCTCGTTAGTTTGCGGAGGCGTAGGCACTGATTTTGGATTTCAGACGATGACTCCGACTCAAGAAACTATGCAAAGGATCTAAAATGAAATGGCTCGCCGTTGCTCTTGCTGTTTTGTCGCTGCAATCTCAGGCCTTCGCCGGAGAAGAAACTCTACTTACGGGCGACCGGGCGAAAATCTTGCGTACGGGCCTTGAGGCCATGCAGGCAAGAGTCGAAGGTGACGCTCTTATTCTCGAAGAAGTGGAGTGCGTCGTTCCGAACCACCGAATCGAGGGCTGCTCATCGAAACAGGGTTCCGATGCGGCCGTTGGCTCCATCCTTGTTGGCTATACGCTCCGTTCAAATGTTGGGGCCTATAAGACATCTCATATTCGCGTTGCGAAGCTGACCTGCTCAACGACATCCGAAACTTGCTCAATCACGCGCTACTGAATTTAAGTCACTCTCCGCGGCCTTTGTCGGTCGTCGGAGAGTGGTTGATAGCCGCGTATTTTCGCTGTTGAAGACAGAATCCATGTTTAGGAAATGTTGCGGTCTGCCTGCGCTCTAAGCTTCCGCGCAAATTAGCGACGCTTCGCGACCATCGAATGCTATCAAAAACGTCACGGTTGCGTAATCCTGCTTATGGCTTAAGCAAAACAAAAGCATAAACTTTCAGCAACAAACGTAAAGTTTGTACTAAACGAGTGGTAAAACTGCGCTCGTTTATAGATTCATTCAAACAATTCGTGCTCGGGTGACGCCATTCTTTAAGTCAGCCAACCTCGACTTCACTGAGAAGTCAGCAATCGGGGGGTACGATGGCTTTCTGGAATAAGAGTGAAATTGTCTGTGCACTGAGTTTAATGAGTCTGATTGTGACAGTCGGCGTAAGCGAAGCTAACTTCGTGATGGCGGCCGCGAGCCCGGTTATCTGCGCGGGTGACGGAACCCAGTTTTATCCACTTGAGAAACGACTCGTGATCGATAACCAAGAAATCACTTTGGATCCGACGCGTGCGCACGGCCTTTTTCCTGACGCTCTTTCCATGAAGCTCAAAGGTCAGAGCGGAACTTTATCCCTCGAACCCGTGGGAGAAGCCGACGGGAGCGGAAAGTACACTTTGCAGATCGGGACAATGAAGCGAACTCTCGTTTGCTCAGGTTACGAACACTGATTGCGTAAGGCTTGTCGCAGGGTTTAAAGGTCCTCTCGGGGCTGCTTTCTCATTGTCCCATCCATTCTCACATTGCTAAATTGACCGCTTTCCGCCTCCACTTCGGTTGCTGCGGAAGACTTTTTTATTATCGACGAAAACTCGATCCAACCAGAGGACCCACCCGTGGCCGACAGCGCAATTTCACCGACACGCAGTCAGAACTATCCTGAATGGTACCAAGAGGTCATCAAAGCGGCCGACTTGGCAGAAAACTCTCCCGTGCGCGGCTCGATGGTGATTAAGCCAAATGGCTACGGCATTTGGGAAAACATGCAGCGTGTTCTCGACGGCAAGTTCAAGGACACAGGACACGTTAACGCCTACTTTCCGCTTTTAATTCCTTTAAGCTTTCTTGAAAAAGAAGCCGAGCACGTCGAAGGCTTCGCGAAAGAGTGCGCCGTGGTCACGCATCACCGGTTGAAGCCTGGAGCAGACGGAAAACTTCGTCCCGATCCGCAAAGTGCTCTTGAAGAGCCGCTGATCATTCGCCCGACCTCCGAAACCATCATCGGGCACATGTACGCGAAGTGGGTGCAGTCGTATCGCGACCTGCCGATTCTCATGAACCAATGGTGCAATGTCATGCGCTGGGAGATGCGGACACGCATCTTCCTCCGCACGGCTGAATTCCTCTGGCAAGAAGGCCACACCGTTCACGCAACCGCTGCAGAAGCAGTTGAAGAAACTCTTCGGATGCTCGACGTCTACGCAGACTTCGCTGAGAATTACATGGCTGTTCCCGTGATCAAGGGGATGAAAACACCTGATGAACGTTTCCCCGGCGCCGTCGATACGTACACGATCGAGGCGATGATGCAGGATAAAAAAGCCCTTCAGGCGGGGACATCGCACTTCCTCGGTCAGAACTTCGCGAAAGCGTCCGGCATCAAGTTTTTGACCCAAGAAGGTAAAGAAGAAATTGCCTACACGACTTCGTGGGGTGTCTCCACACGGCTGATCGGTGGTTTGATCATGACTCATTCGGATGACAACGGGCTCGTTGTTCCGCCGAAGCTTGCGCCATTGCACGTCGTGATTCTCCCGATCTACCGCACGGAGGAGGAGCGTCCAGCCGTTCTCGAGTACGTTCGCTCGCTCGAGAAAGAGCTTCGCGCGCAGTCGTTTGACGGTCAGTCAGTAAAAGTCAAAGTCGATGACCGCGACATGCGCGGTGGCGATAAAGCTTGGCAGGCCATCAAGCAGGGAATTCCGCTTCGTGTGGAAGTCGGCCCGCGCGACATGGCTCAAAACGCCGTCTTCGTTGGTCGTCGTGACAAAGGCCCAAAGGAAAAATCCGGAATGCCGCGCGCGCAGTTTGTTGCCGACGTGGCGAAGATCCTCCAAGAAATCCAAGACACGCTCTTCCAACGAGCGAAGAGCTTCCGCGATCAGAATATCCAAAAGATCGACTCGCTCAAAGATTTTGAAACGTTCTTTGCTCACGATGACGACAAAGGGATCTCGAAAGCAGGCGGCTTTGCGCTTGTTCACTGGAACCCGAAAGCGGTCGGTCACGAGATCCTCGCGAAGTTGAAAGTCACTCCGCGCTGTATTCCGCTCGAAGGCGAGAAGGAGTCCGGCAAATGCATCTTCACGGGCGAGCCATCTGAAAAACGCGTGATCTTCGCAAAGGCGTACTGAAATGGCGGGATCGGGATTCCGCCGCATGGCTTTAGTTTCAACTCTTCTGTTCTTAATGGTCGGCTGCGATCAAGCGACGAAGGTCATCGCCCGCGACGCTCTGGATGAAAGCGGCCCGCTCAGCTACCTGAGCGGAACCATTCGCTTGCAGCTCGTGGAGAACCCCGGTGCGTTCCTTAGCCTCGGCGCCGGCCTTTCGGAACCGATGCGGTTCTGGATCTTCTCGGTTGCTGTAGCCGTGTTTCTCGCGGCGTCACTTTGGACCGTTTTCCGCCGCAATGATCTTGATCGCCTCACGACGATCGGAATCACGTTGATGGTTGCGGGTGGAGTTGGAAATCTGATTGACCGCCTCGCTCGCGGAACGGTGACGGACTTCTTGAACCTCGGAGTCGGGTCGCTCCGCACGGGGATCTTCAACGTCGCCGACATCGCGATCGTGGTCGGCTGTTGTCTGATGATTCTCTCAACCTTCCGCGAATCTCGCGCGAGGGAACAAAAAGCTTAGCGTTCGCCGACCCAGCCGCGAAGCTCGCCTTCGAGAACCGTGAGAAAACGCGCGACGTCTTCCGCGTCGTTATAAAGATGCGGACTGATGCGAAGGGCGGAGCCCCTGGCACTTACAAAAACATTTTTTGTTTTTAGTCGGGCCGCGAGCGTCGCCATATTGGCAAGACGTTCGTGACGGGCACCGATCATGTGTCCGCAGGACGCTTCTCGCGGCGCAATTTCGAAACGCAAGTCGCGTAAACCGCTGTGAAGAGTTTCGGTCAACGTTTGCACATGAGAATGAATCTGCGGAACGGAAACTTCCGAAAGTAGCTGAAGAGCTCCGAGCGCCATAGGTGTCAAATGGAACTGCGTGCGCTCACCCCCATCAAAACGCCTCGCTCCTTGTTGGTAGGCATCTTTGTATTCAACTAGACGAGAGAAATCTTCTGAGCCTGCGCGCGTGATCCAATTGTTTTCGAGCGGGGTTCCGTTGAGCCAGCGATTCGCTACGTAGAGGTAAGCTAAGCCGTAAGGTCCGAGTTGCCACTTGTAGCCGACCGAAACGACAAAGTCGGGATCGATCTTCGTCACATCGAAAGGAACGGCGCCGAAGCTTTGGCTTACGTCCACGATAAGCGCTGCTCTTCGGGCGCGGCAGGCTTTTACGATTTGCGCTAGATCGAAGTAGGTTCCGTCCGACCAATCGCAGACCGGAGCTGAAACCAACTTCGTGCGCTCACTCATTGCTTCGATCATGGCTTGCGCCCAGTTGTAGTTTTCAGGACGAGGAACGGTTATCAGCTTGGCTCCGGTTTTTTTCGCTACTTCCATCCAGGGGTAGACGTTCGAAGGGAAGTCCTCCGCCGGAATTAAGATTTCATCCCCTTCCGAGAATTGGATGTTTTTTGCAGCTGTTTCCACGCCGTAGCTCACGCTCGGAACTAATGCGATGTTGTCGGCCCTCGCGCTCCAAAGCTTTGCCACCTCGGCACGTAAGTCTTCGCTTGGATCGAAGAAATCGGTAGACGCCGTCTGCCAACACTGATGCGAGCGCTTTTCAATGGCGGCAATGCCGGCTTTCGCTGCGCGAAGCGGCAGTGGCCCCATGTAAGCCGCGTTGAGGTAAACAACTTCGCGAGACAATTCAAAATGACTGCGAAACTGGTTCTGGAGATCGGATGGAAGCTTCGACATTGCGGGCGAAGCTACCAGAGAAGCCAGGGCCTCGCCACCGCGGATCGCACAATCTTAACAAAAACCAACCTGAAGCCGGGATTAGGACGCGCCGCTCATCTAAAATTGTTTGGCCGAGTTAATTAACGCATGCGTTCTTTTAAGTCGTTTGGTCTCGTCAGGCTTCTGCGGCTAGTTCACGGGCGCGTGACGCCAGACCCTCGATCACCGAATGGAAGTAGTTGTTACCGAGAATTTTCTCCTGAGGGAAGCGTCGACGAAGGCCCGCCTGGATCATGCGAAGCTTGCTTGTGCCTCCCGTGCAGTAAACAAGATCGATGGCGTCGCGCGAGAGCCCGCTGGCTTGAATCGTATCGTCCATCACGTTGAGAATTTTCTCTGAAGCGGTCGAAATTTGCGCATCAAAATCCGGTCGCGCGATTTCGAATTCAATTTCGGCTCCTGGATAATCGAATTGAAATCGAGCCTGATCTTGCGCCGCCACGGCTCGTTTGAGGCGATCGATTTCTTCAAAGAGCCGGAACCCTTGCTGGTCTTCGACGATCGTGAAGAGCCGCTCGAGAGCCTCTTTATCCTGATCACGAAGCGACCAGTCACGCACGCTACGGAAGAAATTCATGTAATCGCTTTTTTGCAGCTGCGCGATGTCGGCTGGCGAGCAGATGTGATCGAGCAGGCTTTTTGGCATCTCCATGATGTTGGAGCCCATTGGCACTCGGTAGCGAACTTTTGAGCCGAGATATGGGGCTATGCTCGAGCGCATGAAGTCGCCATCGACGGCATCACCCGCGATGCTGATCCCGCCGATGGCGAGAACGTCGTCTTGTTTGAACGGTTGAGGGCCGATGCGGATGACGGTGAAGTCGGAAGTTCCACCACCAAGGTCGACAACCAAGACGGTTTTCGATTCCGTCAGACGTTTGCGAAGTTCAAACGCTGCGGCCAGCGGTTCGGGGAGGAACGTGATCTCTTTGAATCCTGCAAAGCGTGCGGCTTTTTCGAGGCGATGCTCGGCGAGTTTATCTTTCACCGGATCATCGGAGAATTTCGCAGGTCGACCCATCAACGCTCGCTCAACTTCGAAGCCGAGCGACGAGCAGGCGCGCTTTCTCATCTCGAGGAGAAAGTAGCCAATCAAATCTTCTAGCTTCACCATGCGGTTATCAATCCATGAGCCGAGAAAGCTTTCCGAAGGAAGATATTTTTTTACGGAGCGAACGAGTCGTCCTTCAGCTTGGCGATCGGTGTATTCATTAATTGCTTTTTGCCCGTAGAAGCAGAGGTTTCCGTGAGGAAAGTAAAGGATGCTGCGGAATACGGTCGGGTCCGCCGCTTCGGGATCGAGAACCAGCGGTGTCGTGGTGAACTCGCGGTCGGTAGCGGCGAGAAGGCTGTTTGAAGTTCCGTAGTCGATCGCAAGACAGACGTCTTGAGGATTTTTGAACGCGTGTTTTTGTTCCATACAGCCTCTCTCCAGGTCATTCGGGTGACTCGGTTATTGTAAGGGTCGATATCGACCACGGGAAGCCCGCGCATTCGAAAAATGCGTTTACGACGGCCGGTTTTTCCTGCAGCATTCAGGCAAATGCAGCCAAATCTCTTATTTGACCTCGATGGTACGCTGACCGATTCGCGCCTCGGCATCATTCGATGCATTGAACACGCCCTCGACACGATGGGCGTTGTTTGTAACGAAGATCTCTCGTTTTGCCTGGGGCCGCCGCTACATCACTCCTTTGCGCGGCTTTTGAAAACGCAGGATGAGTTGCAAATCGCCCGGGCGGTTGCGCTCTATCGTGAGCGTTTTAGTGACGTCGGAATGTATGAAAACGACGTTTATCCCGGAATCGAAAGTCTACTGGAGACTCTAAAGGACGGAGGCTTTCGTCTTTTCGTTGCGACTTCAAAACCGCACGTCTACGCGCGGCCAATCTTGAAGCATTTCTCGCTCGATCACTGGTTCGACGGCATCTACGGAAGCGAATTGAGCGGCGTTCGCTCGGATAAGACCGAGCTCATCGCCCATCTCATCGAGTCGGAGAAACTCGCAGATGCTCCAGCGCTCATGTTCGGAGATCGTGAACACGATGTCCGTGGTGCGCTCAATAATCAACTGACGGCCGTGGGCGTTCTTTGGGGCTACGGAAGCGAAGCTGAGCTGAAGGCTGCGGGGGCTCATCATCTCGTGTCAAAGCCGGCTGAGATTTTTGAGCTGATTTAGTTCGCGGGCGTGAGCTTGGCGTTGTGAATCGTATCTTCCGTGAAATCGGGGCGGTCGCAGTAGCAAGAGTAACCGTTGAGTTTGCCTGTCCAGAAGTCTTTGACCTTGATAACAAACGAGCCCAGCGGGCAATGCATCGCGGCTTCCTGGACACTTGTGAAGACCGCAAAGCAGATGTGGGGAACTTCCTCTTCATCAACTGGAGGATAAAGCGTCTGGCGGACCAGATCTTCCTGCGAGGGAAGAGATGCGGATGCAGAAAAGCCCGCCACGGACAAAGCGATGACCGTGGTGATCGTAGCTAAAGTCGTAGCTAGCGTCACAGTGGGGGCTTTCATTTCAACTCCCTAAAACTCATGAGCGAAGCGCGTCCAGCGAACTCCGGTGCGCTCGCGATATCTATGCTTGGTGTTACCCTGTGTCAATAAGAACTGGCCCCTTTGCCTGTTGATGACTTTCGCGACCGCCAACTCGAACGAATTGAAGAAGGTTCTGGTCAAGGGTGGTGCCGAGCAGGCAATCTGGCCGTTCTGGCGCCAAGCAGATCTGAGTTCTGCGCCATCAACAGCGAAAGGGACCAGTTCTGCCGATTCTCGTGACAGCCGCCCTCATCCAAAATTCGGAAGGTGAAATTTTAATTGCGCGGCGGCGTTTGGATGCGCCGGTTGAGGCCGGGAAGTGGGAGTTTCCGGGCGGTAAAGTCGAAGAAGGAGAGCATCCGGAAGTCGGCTTGGTGCGCGAGATTCGCGAGGAGCTGGGTTTCGAAATCGCGGTTGAGAAGTTTTTTGAACTTTCATCCCACGTGTATGCGCTTCCCGGTAAGTCACTCCACATCGTCTTGCTCGCGTATCACTGCCGCGTGGTTTCCGGTGAACCGCAAGCCATCGATGTTGCCGAGTATCGCTGGATTCAGCTTCCGCAGCTCGCAAACTTCGATTTTGCGGCAGCGGATCTTCTCTTCATCGCTAAGTTAAAGCGCGAGGGTCTTAAACTTCCGTAAGAAAAGCCGATGCGTGGCTTTATCTCGATACGGATCCTCAATCGCCGAGAGCTCGTCGGGAGAGTAGCCCGAAGCGATTTCGAGCACGCGCACTTCGCGGGTCGCCTCATCGCAATCAAAAAGGGCGCGCCAGGTGCGGTAGCTGAGCTCATGCGAAGCACCGGGCTCATCCGCACGCCGAACGCGTTTGCGTTCTTCATCCAAAGGGTCATTTTCAAGTTGCGAGAGGAGAAACTCCCGAAATTGCGAAACGCCTGCACCTTCAAGCCACGAGAGCTTCTCTTGCGCAGGGGAGCTTAATTGCACCGAGAATGCGGCTTGATCGAGGCCCTCCGTCCAGCCGCCGTGCGCTTTTGGAAACGCATCCGCGTAGGGGAGATAAGGCTTGATATCGTAGATCGGCGTTTCATCGAGAAGATCAAAACCGCGCACGAAGATTTTTCTTCCTTCGATGCCGACAAGATCCACGCAACTCAGACCAAGTGGATTCGGACGATACGGGGAGCGTGTCGCAAATACGCCGCGCTTGGTGCGAGGGCCCCGAGGAGGCATAACCATCGGCTTCCAATTCTCGTTGTGATGAAAGCGGTAGATGAGCCAAATTTTTTCAAAGCCGTGGAGACTATCGAGCGCTTGCTCGAACATTCTCCCGCCTTCAAGTTCGATTGTTCCCACGTCACTATTCTGGCTGATGGAACCTTGCCTGCGTGCCTCGTATGGAAAACGCGCGGGCGAGCGGAAAATCCCGATGGGGCTCAGCTCTTTTGGCAAAGCTGCAGTGGGCGCCGCCGCCGTTACGGCCTGTCTGGCTTGTTGCTCGCGGTAATTCGCGATCGCGATCCCGTACGCGATCCCGACATTAAGCGAATTTTTTCTTCCGTGGAGGGGAATGCGTACGATGTGGTCCGCTTGCGAAAGCGTTTCGGCATCAAGACCAAAGCGCTCATTGCCTAAGAGGAGTGCGGTTTTTTCCGGCCACTGAAACGCGCCGATTTCTTGCGCGCGCTCGGCGGTCTCGAGCGCAACGATCTTGTAGCCTTCTGCGCGCGCTCGGTTGAGCGCATCGCTCATCTTGGGAATTTCTTCCCACGGGATATGATCAGCGGTTCCCATCGCCGTGCGCGCCGTTTTTTCGTCCGTGGGGAGAGGCGTGTAACCCGTGAGCCAAACTTTTTCGGCGCCGAAGGCTTCTGATGTCCGCAAAATGGCGCCAACGTTGAAAGCCGAACGAAGGTTTTCGGCAATCGCGATGAACGGCGCTACGACTCGCTCTTTCTCCGGTTGATCATTTGTCGCCACTTCAACGAGAGGCATGAATTCGTCATCACGAAGGGCTTGGCCTTTGAGGCGCTCAAACGCCACGAGAAAGCCCGCGAGATGACGCGAAGTCATCGTCGGGGATAAATGAATCGATGACGATTTTAGCCTCGCAAGATTCGGACTCTGGGCCGAGTCGAGATCTTTGATCATCGCGATGAGTTCTTGAAGTGTGCTTTGAGCTTCCGGCGAGGAAGGCTCCGACCACAAGCGCTCAAGCTTGTGGCCGGTTTCGAGAATTTGCAGGAGCCGTTTCTGATCGGTCATTTCACCTTTTGGCCAGGCTGCGCGCCCGAGTCAGGTGAAAGGATGAAGAGATCTTTTCCGCCGGGGCCGGCCGCGAGGACCATGCCTTCGCTCATACCGAACTTCATCTTGCGAGGTGCGAGGTTCGCAACAATCACCGTGAGACGACCGACCAGCGATGAAGCATCGTAGGCGGATTTGATTCCGGCGATGATTTGACGTTGGCCCATTTCGCCTAGATCCACTTTCAATCGAAGAAGCTTGTCGGCTTCTTTGATCTCTTCGGCTTCGATGATCTTCGCGATGCGAAGATCCACTTTTGCGAACTCATCAAAATTGATCTCGCTCGGAGGAGCTTCGGGCGAAGTCTTTGCCGATGGCATTGAGCCAGAAGCTTGCGCTTTAGCTGCCGGTGCGGCTGCTGAAGTTTTCTTTGCATCCGCTGCGGGCGCCGGAGCTTCTTTCGGTTTTGAGGATTCGATCACTTGATCCACCTTTGCTTGCTCGATTCGAGTTGCAAGATGCTCGTAGTCGCCAATCTCGGTGTTCTCGAGAATCTTTGCGGCATCCGCCCACGTGTAGGGAGCTTCGTTCAGTAGCTTTGCGACTTTGTCGGAATAATCCGGCAAAACAGGTTTGAGATAAAGCGCAAGCAAGCGGAAGACGTTCAACGTTGCCGTGAGAAC
>SYLX01000077.1 GCA_005808505.1 Bdellovibrionales bacterium
AGAGCGTCCTCGCCGCGGCCAAGCGTTGTCGGAGACGACTTCAAAAAAGCTCATGCGCGAAATTACGGCTCGTTATCCGAGTTACGAATACCCCAATTTCGTGAGCAATGGTTTAGAAGAGGTTTGGAAGAAGGCGACTCGGTAGCTTGGGTTTAAGCAGCCTTTTGTTGCCGAGTAGACCCTTGGATTGGCGTGAGCGGCTCGGTGAAAAACCAAGTTTCGTTCGGATTTGCGGGCAATTTGATAAGGAATGACGTCCCTGATCCAAACTTCGACGCGATCGCGATTGAGCCACCGCATTTGACGACTTGTTCGTAAAGGGAGTTCAATCCAATTCCCTGCCCGGAAAGTTCGTTCGCGTCTTTTTTCGTGGTAAAGCCAGCGTCAAAAACGAGCCGGATCACATCATGATCCAAAAGGTTTTGAGTGCTAATGCCGCGCTCTTGGGCCACTTTACGGATTCTTAGTGGATCAATGCCTGCCCCATCGTCCTCGATTTGGATGTGGAGCTCGTCGCCCATTCTCTGGAAAGAAGCTCGAATCATGCCGTACTCAGGTTTACCTTTGGAAGCTCTCTCGTCTGGGCGTTCTAGACCATGGTCAACGGCATTGTTGAACAAGTGAACCATTGCCTTCACGACGAGCGGATACGCGTCGCCTACTAGAAAACAGGATTCAGTGTTTGATGACACTTCGAAGCGCGCAATCTTTGCGAGCTTTCGTGAGAGCGTCTGAATATGAGCTTCGTAGCTTGCCAGCAACATCCCAAGATTCTGAGCTTTCAATCTAGTCACGATCTCAACTGCAAGGTCACGGTCGCGAGTCTCGGGAGAGTAAGCGCGAAGAACCATGTCCATGTGGTTTGCGGAAAGCGTAATTTCCTCTGGAGCGAAGACACGCAAGCGCTGAAACGTTTTCGTTTCTTTGGCGAGCCAATGGCGGAAGTTTTTAAGAATCTCTTGTGATTTACTCTGAAGAAGTTCAGGGAGAGTCGGGTCGCCCGGTGCAAACTTTTTGAGATCTCTTTCTAAATGGTCGATCTCCTGCGCTAAGCCCCTAATGTGAAAGACGGCTGCAGTCCCTTTCGCAGTATGGAGCTCCTGACGAAGCTTTCGGAAATCGATGAGCTTACGCGCTTCGAGTTCTAGAAAGAGCTCTGTAGTTTGAGAGACAAACTTTGCGAACGCATGTCGAGCTTCGCTCACAGAGAGGATCATGCGTGCCCGATGTTCCGCATCCTCTGCAAGTCGCTCAGTTCGCAGTTTGGCGCTCACGTCAGCAAGAGTCATAATGACAGCAGTGAGTTTCCCATCGACGCGCATCGGGAAATAGCGAACGCGATAAGTTAACCCTCGAGAAGAATCATGCCATTCGTTAGGACCTTTATGGCTCAAGGATTTGAATTCTAATCTTTCTGAAGTAATGAGGCGGAACCAATCCTCAGCCTCATCGCGCCTTTGTTCATCAAGACGAAGGATGGCGCTGAAGTGTTGTCCGCGTGGATCCATGTTAAGGAATTCATGAGCCTTCTTAGATGGATTGCCAAAACAAATTCCATCCAAGCTCAAGACGAGAAAGGCTTCGTCGATGCTATCCAAAGTATCGCGAACTAAATTGTTGGATGCCGTGAGAGCTTCGTTTGATTCTTTCAATTTTGTTGCTTGATCACGGATCGTATCTTCGTGGAGAAGAACTCCAATCTCCGCAACGTGAATTGACCGAGCAAGGTACATAAAGAACAGAATTGATAAAGTGCAGGCGCCTGCAAGCCCTTCCCCATCTTTTAGGGTGAAGAGGGAAGAGTAGAGCAGGGGGCAAAGAAGTGTAAGTAAGAAGATCAGACATGCAACTAAGTCGAAAGCGAATGTTGATACGGCAACCGTGCAGGCAGCCAAGGCAGTGGTCGTGATCGAAATGCTATAGGTGGTGATGCCGAGTTCATTCAGGAGAAACGCGCACCCGCAACCCCAAGTCAGCGAATAGATTGTCGAGTGCACACCGAAAACCAAACGCCAGCCCAGCGCTCCCCATTTCGACTTGAAGATGAGATGCCCAAAGCGAATGAGAGAAGCACTTACGGCCGTGACGTAAACTAGAAGTCCAAAGGAGAGCTGAAACTGCCAAGTTCCGAAAAAATTTTTAGGCGCCAACCAGAAAACCGCTATGTACAGTCCAAGGCCGAGAATGGCCCCAAAGATCACTCTCGTATTCATACGAGTGAGACCACGCTGAAGTGAATTTGTATGCAGCTTCCCGAGATGTTGGATCAGCATGCCAACTTATCGGCCTTCAACTCTAAAGTGTGAAGGCCTGATGAACGAGTCCCATCCGGGCAGCCGGACTTTCTTCCTGGGCTGGATGGGACGTCCCAATTTTCCTCATCGGAAATCATTGAGACATTAGAGTTCTCCAAAACGATTTAATTTGATCTCACCGAGACTAAAGGCCCAATTCTTAAATTGCCGTTGTGAACAAGGATTGCAACGGATTGCAGAGCGAAGACAACGGCAAAAGCCGTTAGAAGTTCTGGCGAGTTCAAAACGACTCATTCGCCAAATTTAAAATGCAATCAATAAAGTCAGGAGAAGGAATCTCATGGCCCAAAAAAAGATCCAAAACAAACGCACGGTTCTCGATTTCATCAAGGATGATCACGATCGCATGCGTAGTCTCATTCGCAAATTCCGCGACAACTTAGATGCAAAGCCCGAAAAACGCTCGGCTCTGTTGCGCCGAATTCGCGATGAAGTTGTGCCGCATGCTCGCGCTGAAGAAGACGTGGTCTACAACAACATGCGAAAAGTCGATGCGCCTACAGACTGGGTTTATCACGGCTTCCTCGAACATGCGGAAACCGAGGCGCAGTTGCACGCACTCGAAGCGATGGAAGCGATTCATGTCGAATGGCGTAAGCTTGCCGAGAAGTTTTGCGACGATCTCGAACATCATATTCGTGAGGAAGAAGAAGAACTCTTCCCCCAAGTTCGTGCCGCTTTCTCGCATGCAGAACTCGAAGGAATGGCAGATAAATTCCGCTCGCAAAAACCTGAGATTCGCGAACGCGGCGCCATTTCAAACACGATCGCGATGGTTGGGAACTTGGTGACCCCTTCTCTCAACGAAGTGCAAAACTTCGTACGGGAGAAAGTCACTTCGTGGCGCCACTAACTCTCACTAACTCGTCGCTACGCTAAAAAAGATCAGCAAGATTCCGAAAACGGAAATCGACCATACGAGCGAGCGTACGTATGGAATCGCAAAAGCGTAAAGGGGCAAGTAAACAACTCGCCCCCAAAAGTAAATTTGCGAACCGATGGCGGTGAGCGAGTCGTAAGTTTGAAGCGCTGATGCCATCAAGACTGCAGCGATAAAGAGAGGGAAGGTCTCTTTGAAGTTATTTAGCGCACGATCCAAGCGTGCCGCATAACCGGTAAGGGGTTTCGCCTCGCCGTCGCGTGCACTGGCGTTCCACTTGAGTCCACGTTGGCCCGTCGATGTCGCGGCTTGCAGCAAAATCTGACAGAGACCAAGCACAGAGCTAAAGAGAAGCATTCGCATTTCGGTAGGCATTCTAACTCTCCTTCGCGTGATGACGGTAAAGACCGTAATCGAAGCCTAACCGACGGATGGGCCGCGCGAGAAGATTGTTTTTCGCCACAACATGGATTTATTTGGAGAGTAAGAGGAGATCTCCAAATGGATGCGAATCATCAATCAGAAACTTTCACCGTCGTGCCATCCGTCGTCCGA